>NZ_CP125655.1:317299-634598 GCF_030053835.1 Cellulomonas sp. ES6
TCCCCGCGGCCGTCTCCACCAGCGACCCGAGGGCGACGGCCTGCACCGCCTGCGCGGGCGACCCGGTGACGCCACCCGTGAGCAGGACGACGGCGTACGCGACCCACACCGGCGTCAGGAGCGCCCACGCGCGCGGGTCCCGCAGGCCCGGACGCCGTCCGACCGCCGTCGCGTACCCGATGCCCAGCGCGACACCGGCGACCGTCACCAGCAGGAACACGCGCACCACCGCCTCTCCCCGCCGACCGTAGCGCCGCGTGGGCCGGCGGCGGGGGCGATTCCCGGTGCGGGGTCAGCCCGCGGCGGTGCGGACCAGCTCCCGCAGCCGGGCCTCGACGTCGTCGGTGACGTCCAGCACGGCGAACGCGGTCGGCCAGAAGACGCCGTCGTCGAGCAGGGCGTCCTCGTTGAACCCGACCGTGCCGTACCGCGTCCCGAACTTCGCGCGCGGCTGGTAGAACACGACGACCTTCCCGTCACGGGCGTACGACGGGAAGCCGTACCAGGTCTTCGGGTCCAGGTGCGGGGCCTCCTGCGTGACGACGGCGTGCAGCAGCTCGGCGATCCGGCGGTCGCTGTCCGTCAACGCGGCGATCGCGTCGAGGCACGCCTGCGCCTCGCGCTGCTTCTTGGCGGAGCCGGTCCCGCCGGCCTGGGCGCGCAGCTCGGCGGCCCGCTGCTTCATCGCGGCGCGCTCGGCGTCGCTGAACGTGCCCTCGTCCTCGTCGTGACCGGCCATCGGTGTCGTCCCCTTCGTCGGCAGGCGTCCAGCATGACGTGCCGGGACGCCGCGGTGCCAGCGCGGTGCCGGCGCGATGCCGGCGCGGTCCCGCCGGTCCGGGGGTGGGCGGGGGCAGGTCAGCCGTGCGACGGCTCGCCGGTGCCCGTCACCGTCGTCAGCAGGATCGCCGCGTCGCTCAGGGCCTCGACGGCGTGCCGGTCGTGGGTGAGCGTGACCAGGTACCCGGCGGGCAGCGTGTCGACGCGCTCCCCGGTGCTCACGCCGACGGTGCCGCGCAGCACGAGGATGCTCCCCGCCGGCGGCGAGTTGTGCTCCGCCAGGCGGGTGCCGCGGGTCAGCGCGATGACGGTCTGCCGCAGCGGGCCGTCGTGCACCATGATCTGCGCGGAGCGACCGTGCGGGTCCTCGTGGGCGGCGGCGAGCTGGTCCTGGGCGAGCTGCTGGGTGTCCATGCGGCGTCCTTCCGTCGTCGTCGGCGGGCGGGGTCCACTCTGGCACGTGCGGACCGGCCGCGCGGGGCGATCCGGCGGGTCAGCGGCCCGCGACGGTCTCGGGGCGTTTCTGCCGGGCCGGTCGTGCGGGTTCGTGCTCGCCGTTCCACACCTGGACGGCGCCCCAGATCGAGGCCGCCACCGGGACCGCGAGCACGGCGCCCGTGATGCCGGCGACCACGGTGCCGATCGTCAGCGCGACGAGGATCACCAGGGGGTGCAGCCGCAGCGAGCGGCCCATCACCACCGGCTGGAGCAGGTCGCCCTCGAGCTGGTTCACGACGACCACGATCGCCACCACGATCAGCGCGTCGACCCAGCCGTTGGCCACGAGGGTGACGAGCGCCGCCAGGACGCCGGCGAGCGTGGCGCCGACCAGCGGGATGAACGCGAGCAGGAACACGAGGACCGCGAGCGGGATCGCCAGCGGCACCCCGACGACGAGCAGGCCGATCCCGATGCCGACCGCGTCGACCGCCGCCACGATGGCCGTTCCCCGCACGTAGCCGCCGAGCGTGCTCACCGTGCGCGTCCCGACACGCCGCGCGCGGGCGTAGTGCTCTCCCTCGAACGGCCGGAGCAGGAACTCCCAGATGCGCGGGCCGTCCTTGAGGAAGAAGAACAGCACGACGAGCATCAGCACGAACCCGGTGAGGAAGTTCGCGGTCGCGGAGACCCCGGCCGCGGCGCTCGCGCCGAACGACGAGGACGTGAGGAAGTCCGTGACCGCGGTGCGGGCGTCCTCGATCTGCTCCTGCGAGATCTGGACCGGCAGGGCGGTGAGCGAGTCCTGCAGCTCGGCGAACCCGTCGACGGCCTGGTCGGCGAGCTCGTCCCACTGGTCGACGACGGCCCGCACGACCGCCCACAGCACTCCCGCGAGCACGGCGACGACCAGCAGCAGCGCCACCCAGGTGGCCAGCATCGACGGGAACCGGTGGCGCCGGAGCCACGACACGAGCGGGTGGATGGCCGAGGCCAGGACGAGGGCGATCAGCACCGGGATGACGACGAGCGTGAGACGGGTCAGCACGTAGCCCACGACGACCGCGACGGCCGTCACGGCCAGCACCTGGAGCGAGCGGGTGGCCACGCGCCCGAGGCCGTCGGACCACAGCGACGCCACCCCCCGGGCGTGCCCGGTGGCAGGGGGCACGGCGGTCGACGCGGGCGGGGCGCCCTGCGGGTCCCGCCCCTGACGTCCCCGTCCCCACCAGCCCACGCGTCCTCCTCGGCTCGTCCCGGGCACGGCGCGGCCCGGACCTCGGACGCTACGGGCAGGGGCGCGAGGCCGCGACCGGGGCGGCGGCGCGGCCCGCGGTTCCGCGCCGTCCCGTGCGACCCCGCGGTCCCCCGCCGTGACGTGCGCCTGCGCGCCCCGCGGTCGTGAGCCGTGCCGTGCAGCCGCGGGCGGAGTGACCTCCACCCTGCGGTGGACCCCCGTCGTGCCGCGGATCCGACCCGGGGGCGACGACGCGGGCGGCCCTGCGGCGGCAGGCTGGTCGCATGACGAGAGACGGCTGGTCCGGCGACACCCGCGCCCGGCGGCGCGCCGAGCTGCTGGCCCGGCGCAGCAGGCGCCGCACGCGGCTGCCGCTGGAGGTCGCGCTGCGGCTCGCGGTGGACCCGGCGATGCGCCCGCGGCCCGGCACCGGGGCCTGACCCGGCGGGGTTCGGCAGGACGGGTCCGAGCGCACCGTGGCCCCGGATCGCGACGGGCGTGCGCGACGACCCGGGACCTAAATCGATATCGATAACGTTGTCAGGGCGCTACGATCACCGCATGGGGCAGCGTGTGACCATCACCGACGTCGCGCGGACCGCGGGCGTCTCCGTGGCGACGGTGTCGAAGGTCATCAACGGACGGTACGGCGTCGCGCAGGCGACCACCACCCGCGTCATGGAGGTCATTGACGCGCTCGGCTACGAGTCCAGCCTCGTCGCCCGCTCCTTGCGGTCGCACCGCACGCACGTGATCGGCATCCTCGTCGCCGAGTTCGAGCCGTTCTCGGCCGAGATCCTCAAGGGCGCGGCCGGCGCGCTGGCCGACTCGGGGTACGAGCTGCTCGCCTACACCGGCGGTCTGCACGGCCGCGGCGAGGGGTGGGAGCGCCGCTACCTCTCCCGGCTGAGCGGGACGCTCATCGACGGCGCCGTCCTCGTGACGCCGACGGTCGTCGAGGCCGGCAACGGCGTCCCCGTCGTCGCGATCGACCCCCACACGGGCCCCACCGGGCTGCCGACCGTCGACTCGGACAACCACGGCGGCGCCGTGATCGGCACCCAGCACCTGCTCGAGCTCGGCCACCGCCGCATCGCGTTCGTCGGCGGGCGCGCCGACCTGGAGTCGTCGCGCCTGCGCGAGCAGGGCTTCCGTGCCGCGATGGCGGACGCGGGCGTCCCGGTGGACGACGACCTGGTCCGCGCGGGCGACTACCGCAAGGAGTCCTCCCGGGAGCCGGTGCGCGAGCTGCTGTCGCTGCCGGACCGCCCCACCGCGGTGTTCGCGGCCAACGACCTCTCCGCGATGGCCGCCCTCGAGGTCGCGCGCGAGCTGGGCCTGCGGGTCCCGCAGGACCTCTCGGTCATCGGCTTCGACGACATCCCGGAGTCCGCGCAGACCGAGCCCCCGCTGACCACCGTCCACCAGCCCATCCAGCAGCTCGGTGCCGCGGCGATCACCCTGCTCACGGCGCTGCTCGACGGCGACGAGGTCCGCGAGCCGCACGTGCGGCTGCCGACCTCGCTGGTCCGCCGCGGGTCGACGGCGCCGCTCTGACGCGTCGCCGGCCCGCTCCCGGCCGCGCCGTCCGCACGACGTCGGCCGCAGTTCCTCGTCCGCACGACCCCGGCCCGCACGACCCCCGCCCGCACGACCCCGCCCCGCACGAAGGAGTGCACCGCATGACCGACGCAGCCGTCGCCCCCCGGTCCCCCGAGCTCGCCCACCGCGGCGCGCGCGCGGTCGTCACCGTGCGCGGCGCCGACGGGCTCCCGCTCGCGGACGCCACGGTCACCGTCGCGCAGACGCGGCACGCCTTCGGGTTCGGCTGCACCGCGTTCGAGGTGATCCCGCTCGCCGCCGGCGAGCAGCCCGGGCCCGAGGACCCGCCGGCCGACGTCCTGCCGGGACTCGTGGAGCTCTGGCTCGACGTGTTCAACACCGCGACCCTGCCGTTCTACTGGGCGCGGTTCGAGCCCGAGCGCGGCCGGCCCGACACGGAGCGCCTGCTCCGCGCGGCCCGGTGGCTGGCCGAGCGCGGCGTGGCCGTCAAGGGCCACCCGCTCGCCTGGCACACGCTGGCCCCCGCGTGGCTGCGCGACCTGCCGGAGGACGACGTCGCGACCGCCGTCCGGGAGCGGATCACGCGGGACGTCACGGCGTTCCGCGGCCTGGTCGACACGTGGGACGCGATCAACGAGGTCGTCATCATGCCGGTGTTCGACAAGGAGCCGAACGGGCTGACGCGCCTGGCAGCCCGGGACGGCCGGGTCGCGACGGCGCGGCTCGCCTTCGACACGGCGCGGGCGGCGAACCCCGGCGCGACGCTGCTGCTCAACGACTTCAACCTGTCCGCCGACTACGAGCGGCTCGTCGAGGACTGCCTCGCGGCCGGCATCCGCATCGACGCGCTCGGGCTGCAGACGCACATGCACCAGGGCTACCGCGGCGAGGAGTGGACCCTCGGCGTCCTCGACCGGTTCGCCCGCTTCGGTCTCCCGCTGCACCTCACCGAGACCACGCTGGTGTCCGGCGACCTCATGCCGCCGGAGATCGAGGACCTCAACGACTGGCAGGTGCCGTCGTGGCCGTCGACGCCGGAGGGCGAGGCCCGGCAGGCGGACGAGGTCGCGCGGCACTACCGCACGCTGTTCGGGCACCCGGCCGTGGAGGTCGTCACGTACTGGGGGCTCGGCGACGCGGGGGCGTGGCTCGGGGCGCCCGCCGGGCTCGTCCGGACCGACGGGACCCCGAAACCCGCGTACGACGCGCTGCACGGCCTGGTCAAGGGCGCGTGGTGGCTCGGGCCGACCCCGGTGCGCACCGACGCCGACGGGCGGTTCGTGCTCGACGGGTACCTCGGCGACTACCGGGTGACGGCGGACGGCCGCGGCGAGGCGTCCGTGACGCTGGCCGCCGGGGGTGCGGACGTCGACGCCCGGCTCACCGCGCCGGCGTGAGGCCGCGGGCGACGTCGGCGGCCCGGCAGCCCCGGCGGCCCGGGCGTCATCGCACCGGCGGCTCGTACACGAGCGGCTCGGCGGCGGTGACGCGGCGGTACTCCTGCGCGCCGCCCAGCCCGCCCACCAGCCGGTCCACCAGCGCCCGCCCGGCGTCCGCCAGGATCGCGTCGTGCACCGGGACGGCGAGCCGCGGTCGCACGGCACGGACGTAGTCCACCGCCTCCGCGACCTTCATCCAGGGGCCGGCCACCGGCACCAGCAGCAGGTCCACCTCCACGTCGTCGGGCGGCGGGGTGAACGAGTCCCCGGGGTGGAGCACCGCGCCGTCGACCACGTAGGCGACGTTCGCGATCCGCGGCACGTCGGGGTGGATCACGGCGTGCCACTCCCCCGTGACCCGGACGTCGAAGCCCGCGGCGGTGAACCGGTCGCCGTCGGCGGCGACGTGCAGGCGGTCGCGGGGCGCGCCCTCCTCGGCCAGGCGGTCGAGGACCGTGCCGGGCGCCCACACCTCCAGCCCGGGCCGCGCACGCACCGCCGCGACCAGCTCGGGCGGCGCGACGTGGTCCGGGTGGTCGTGCGTGACGAGCACGGCGTCGGCGTCCCCCAGCACGGACAGGTCGCTGAACGCGCCGGGGTCGAGGACCAGGCGCCGGTCGTCGCGCTCGAGGCGGACGCAGGCGTGGCCCCAGTGGGTCAGGGTGAGGGCTCCGGGCATGCAGCCAGCATCACCCCGCAGCGTCCCCGCGTCGAGCCGTGCGGGACCGCGGCGACCGGACGCCGGGGCCGGTCGATTCCGCGACGACGCTGGTCGGCGGCTACGGTGTGCCTGTGCTGGTGCTGGGTGTGTGCTCGCTCAAGGGCGGCGTGGGCAAGACGTCGGTGACGCTCGGCCTGGCGTCCGCGGCGCTGGAGCGCGGGCTGCGCACGCTGGTCGTCGACCTCGACCCCCAGGGCGACAGCACCCTGGCGCTGGCCACCGCTCCCGCGGGCGGGGACGTGGCGGATGTGCTCGACGCGCCCTCGGCCGAGGCGCTCGCCGCCGCCACCTCGCCGAGCGCGTGGGCGGAGGCGGGCCTGGACGTGCTGGTCGGTTCCGCGGCCTCCGCCCGTCACGACAGCCGTGACGGGGACGACCTGGACCGCCTCCGGTTCGCGCTCGCGTGGGTGCACGACTACGACCTCGTGCTGGTGGACTGCCCGCCGTCGCTCGGTGGCCTGACCCGCACGGGGCTGACCGCCTGCGACCGCGCGGTGGTCGTCACGGAGCCCGGGCTGTTCTCGGTGACCGCCGTGGGTCGGGCCATGCGGACCATCGACGACCTGCGGCGTGGCCCGGCGGCGCAGCTGCAGCCGCTCGGCGTCGTGGTGAACCGCGTCCGTGCCCGCTCCGTGGAGCAGGCGTTCCGGCTCGAGGAGCTCCGGGGTCTCTACGGGCCGCTGGTGCTCACGCCGTTCGTGCCCGAGCGCGCCGCCCTGCAGCAGGCCCAGGGAGCGGCGCAGCCCGTCCACGCCTGGCCCGGAGCAGGGGCACGCGAGCTGGCAAGCGCCTTCGACGACCTGCTGGACCGGGCCCTGCGCGCACCGCGCACCTGACCCACCGCGCCCCGAGACCTCCCGCGCCCCGAGACCACCCGCACCCTGGGGGCCACCCGCACCCTGGGGGCCACCCGCACCCTGGGGGCCACCGACCCCGGGTGCCCCCTCGGCCCCTGTGCCCGACGGCATCCCCGTCGGAGGCTCCGAACGGCGTGGGAGGGGTCCACGCGGAGTTGGAGGTGTCCGCGGAGACCTCCGATGACACGCGGCACCCTCCGAGCACGTTCGGAGCCTCCGACGGTGCGGACGCGCCTAGGTGCGGAAGCGCCCGAGTGCGGATGTGCGCAGCTGCGGATGCGCCCGGGTGCAGGTGCGGACGCGCTGGTGCGGGCGGGCGGGGGCGGATGCGGAGCGGTGCCCGCGCGAAAGGCGGGGGTGGGTGGGGTCAGCCGGCGGTGCGGGCGGCGCGGCGGGCGGCGAGCTCGTCGTGGGCGTGCGCCACGGGGTGGTCGTCCTCCGCCCGCTCGGTCGGCATCTCGGCGAGCGTGCCCTCGACCTCGCGCCAGACCCGGCCGACCGCGATCCCGAAGACGCCCTGGCCGCCCTGCACGAGGTCGATGACCTCGTCCGCGGAGGTGCACTCGTAGACGCTCGCGCCGTCGGACATGAGCGTGATCTGCGCGAGGTCCTCGACGCCGCGCTCGCGCAGGTGGCCGACCGCGGTGCGGATCTGCTGGAGGGACACCCCGGTGTCGAGCAGCCGCTTGACGACCTTGAGCACGAGGATGTCGCGGAACGAGTACAGGCGCTGCGTGCCCGACCCGGTCGCGGGACGCACGGACGGCTCGACGAGGCCGGTGCGGGCCCAGTAGTCGAGCTGGCGGTAGGTGATCCCCGCGGCCCGGCAGGCGGTGGGCCCGCGGTAGCCGGTGGTCACGTCGAGGTCCGGGAGGTCGTCCCCGAACAGCAGACCCTGTGCGCGCTGGGGGACCCCTCCGGCCGCCTCTGCGGTCTGCTCGGTGCCGGTCACGGGGTCCTCCGCTCGTCGCGCCCGCAGCCGCCGGTGCGGCGCCACGGATCTGTGCTGTCCTGGTGCAACGCTAGGGCCGGGTCAGGGGGCGGTCAACGACCGCGCCACCCGCGGTTCCCGGCGTGTCGCGCACGGTGTGTCTCACCCTCCACCTGAGGTTGAACCCCGGCCCTGGTCCCCCTGCTCTCCGGGCTCTCCGCGCTCGAAGTCCTCGGCCGAGACCTGGTCCAGGAACTCGCGGAACTGGGCGACCTGCTCCTCGGGGCTGCCCGCCTCCTGGTCCTCGTCGTCGGCCGGTGCCGCCTCGACGCCGACCTCCGCGAGCACGTCGGTGGCGCACAGCACCGGGCAGCCGACCCGTACGGCCAGCGCGATCGCGTCCGAGGCCCGGGCGTCGACCCGCGTGGACCCGTCCCCCAGCACGAGCGCCGCGTGGAACACGCCGCCGACGAGCTCCGTGATCTCCACCTGGCGGACCCGCACCCCGAGCGTGGCCAGCACGTCGCGCAGCAGGTCGTGCGTCATCGGCCGCGGCGGCACGACACCGGCCTGGGCGGTCGCGATCGCCCCGGCCTCCGCCGGCCCGATGGCGATGGGGACGATCAGCTCGCCCACCGGCTCCAGGAGCAGCACGACGAGCTCGTCGTCGCCGGGGTGCCGGCGCACGCCGAGGACCTCCAGCTCGACCAGGTCGTCCTCGTGCATGCACCCCACGCTACGACCGTCCGACCCTCGGCGCACCGGTCGAGCCCCGGCCGAGCCCGGACGGCGCGGGCGCACGCGGTCAGGGCGTGAGGTCCGCGACCCCCGCGCGCACCAGCGCGGTGTGCAGCCGCGTGCACAGCTCCCCGACCTCCGCCGCGACGGTGCTCGCCCGGCCGCGCGCCGACGGCGACGACTGCCCCCGCCACGGCGCCACCACGGCCTCGACCATGTCGACCTGCCGGTCGGCGGCGCTGCGGAACGCCCGCAGGTGCCGCGCCTCGATCCCGTGCTCCGCCAGCGCCGCCGCCGCGACCACGACGTCCTTGGCCCAGGCGTCGAGGTGGCCCGACGGCGACGGCCGCAGCACGCCCGCCTGCACCAGGTCGGTGACGAGGCTCTCGTCCACCGCCGCGTCCCGGGCCAGGGCCGCCGTGGTGTACCGGGCGTCGACGGCGCCGGTGCGCGGGACGCCGTCCTCGGTGACGATCAGCGACGGCGCCAGCGGCTCGGTCTCCGTGCCGGCGTCGAGCGCGGCGAGGCGCTCCCCGATCACCTTGAGAGGCACGTACCGGTCGCGCTGCTCGCGCAGCACGAAGCGCAGCCGCTCCAGGTCCGCCGGGCTGTACTGCCGGTAGCCCGAGGGCGTCCGCACCGGCTCGACGAGACCCTGCTCCTCGAGGAAGCGCAGCTTGGAGTTGGTGACGGCCGGGAACTCGATCCGCAGCGCGGCCAGCACGTCGGAGATCCGCATCGTCGCGTGCCGGGACAGCCCGCGCGGCCACGGACCGGTCGACTCGCGAAGACCGTCGGCGGGCTGCTCGTGCGCGCCCGTGCCGGGCTGCTGCTGGTCGGGCTCCGGGCGCCGGGCGGGACGCGCCGGGCTCACTGCGCGGGACCGGCCGGCTGCGCTCCGGGGCGCGCCGCGGGGCTCGGGTGGAACGTCATGCGGAACTTGCCGATCTGCACCTCGTCGCCGGCACGCAGCACCGCCGAGTCGATCCGCTCGCGGTTCACGTACGTGCCGTTGAGCGAACCGACGTCGCGGACCACGAAGTCGTCGAGCTCCCGGACGAACTCGGCGTGCTTGCGCGACACCGTGACGTCGTCCAGGAAGATGTCCGCGCTCGGGCTGCGGCCCGCCAGCGTGCGATCGGCGTCGAGCAGGAACCGCGCGCCGCTGCTCGGCCCCCGCTGCATCACCAGGAGCGCGGACGTCGGGGGCAGCGCCTGCACGGCAGCCGCCTGCTCGGCGGTCAGCCCGACGGGGCCGCCGGCCTCGTGGTCCAGCGCCCCGAGGGAGCCGAAGCTGATCGTGGTGTCAGGGGCCGCGGGCGCCGTCGCCCCGTCGGGCGCCGCCGGGGGCGTGACGCCCCGCGCCTGCTGCTCGTCGCTCATGCCAGTCTCCAGACCTGCTGCTGCACCGGCCCCGACCTGCACCGGGGTCCCCGACAGCCTAGATGCCGCAGGGCCGCCCGGCACAGCCCGCGGTCGGGTGGCGTGCGTCCCTGCGGGTGTCACCCCTGCTCGGGCGACCGCGGGGTGGCGTGCTGGGGCTCCGGCACGGTGCGGGTGGCGGTGACCTGGACGAGGTCCTGCGTCTGCACCGACGCCTGGCCGCCGTCGATCTGGACCTTCGCCAGCGCACCGCCGGGGATCGCCAGGGCCGTCGCGATCGTGTCCGGGTCCCCGATGGCGACCCAGCGGTACGGCGGCGAGAGCAGCGTCCCGTCCACCTCGATCCCGGCGTCCGTGCCCAGCACGTACGAGGACGCGGTCAGGCGCTGGTCGTTGAGCTGCACGGCCTCGGCCCCGGCGTTCCGGAGCTCCTCCAGCAGGTTCAGCAGCGTCAGGGCGGACACCTGGGCCTCGGGGTCCCGGACGGTCACCGTCACGCCCGGGCCCTCCGCCGGCAGCCGGCCGGACAGGATGCCCTGCGCGGCGGCGCTGCGGGTCGCGGCGTCGAGCGCCGCCTCACGGCTCGTCGAGCCGGACCGGAGCTCCTGCTGCGTCCGCTCGAGCTCGGACACCTGGTCCTGCAGCTCGTCCGCCTGCCGCGTCGTCTGGTCGAGCAGCGACACCAGCTCGGTCTCGCGCATCGTGGACAGGCTGGCGGTGTTCGTCTGGCGGACCTGCACCGCGATCGCGAAGCCCAGCATGACGCAGAGCACACCGGTCAGCGCCTGGGCCGGTGTCGCGCGCGGGCGCAGGGCGCGGGCCAGCGCGCGCCAGCCGACGACCGGCGTGGCGGGGCGGGCGGCCGGCGTGGCGTCGGGCGTCGACACCGCTCAGGCCTTGAACAGGTGGCGGCGGATCGCCGCGACGTTGGAGAAGATCCGGATGCCGAGGACGACGACCACGGCGGTCGAGAGCTGCGAGCCCACGCCCAGCTGGTCGCCGAGGAAGACGATCAGCGCCGCCACCACGACGTTCGACAGGAACGACACCAGGAACACCCGGTCGTCGAACAGCCCGTCGAGCACCGCACGCAGGCCGCCGAACAGCGCGTCGAGCGCCGCGACCACCGCGATCGGCAGGTAAGGCTGCAGGGCCGCGGGCACGGTGGGCTCGAGCACGAGGCCCGCCACCACGCCGATGAGCAGTCCGATGACCGCGATCACAGGTCCCCCTCGCTGTCGTGCGCGTCGTCCGGTGCCAGTGTGCCCGACCCGAGCGCCACCCCGGAGGGTCCCGGGTCCTGGGTGCCGGGCACGATCTCCACGCCCTCGGGCAGCCGCGCGGAGCGCAGCGTCGTCGTCGCGGCGGACGGCAGGTCGAGCTCGCGCTGCGACGACACCTGCGTGCGGATGCCGTACGTCGACTGCAGCACGGCGAGCAGCTGGCCGCCCGACGTCCGCGCCAGCCGTGTCTGCAGGTCCTGCGGGTCGCCGATCGCCTCGATCGTGTAGGGGCCGACCAGCGGCACGACGTCGACCAGGATGGCGTCACCGGCGGTGCGGATGGCCGTCGTCGTGGCGAGGCGCTGGCCGTTGACCGCGATCGCCTCGGCGCCCGACGCCCACAGGCCGTTCACCACGATCTGCAGGTCGGAGTCCCGCACCCGGGAGTCCGGGTCCTCGTCGCCGGCCACCTGCGCGGCGTCCTCGAGCGTGATGCGCAGCCCCTCGCCGCGGACCGCGGCCGCTCCGGAGACGACGGAGTCCGCGGCGAGCCGGTCGAGCAGCGGGGACTCGGCCGCCGACAGCGCCTGCTCCTGGAGCGTCGCGACCTCCGCGGAGAGCTCGGCGCTGCGCTCCCGCAGCCGCTCGACCTCGGCGCTGCGCTCGTCGATCTGGCCGGCGAGCACCTCGCGCGCGGCGAGGGCGGACGGCTGCGGGGCCCGCAGCGCGAGCACCGACCAGGTGGTCGCGACGCCCAGCAGCACCGCGATCGCCACCACCGCCACCGTGCCCGGGCCCCACCGGCGGCGCGGGTGGCCGGCCAGCGCGCGGCGCTCGGCGGCCTCGCGGTACTCGGGGTCGAGCGGGTTGCGCGTGACCTCCGTCAGCAGCGACATCGAGGCGTCCGGGCGCCGGGGCCACGGCGTCGCGGCCCCCGACGGCGGGGTGCCCCCGTCGCCGCCCGTGGACGTCACACGGCCACCGTGCGGGGCTCCCCCGCGTCCGCACCGCCCCGGCGCCCGACGAGCAGCCACGCCTGCCGGACGTACAGCATCCCGGCGAACCAGTAGAGCGCGATGCCCCACCACGCGCAGGCCCAGCCGAGCACGGACGCGAGGTCGCCCACGATGCCGCCCCAATGCGCGAGCAGCAGCAGCGGGAAGGCGTACAGGAGCGCGAACGTGCCGGCCTTGCCGGCCAGGTGCACCTGCAGCGGGCCGTAGCCGTGCCGCGCGAGCACGACGAGCATCACGAGGAGCATGGCCTCGCGCGCGAGCAGGACGACGACGAGCCACCACGGCACGACGCCGCGGGCCGCGAGGCCGAGCAGCGTGACGAGGATGAAGAGACGGTCGGCGGCCGGGTCGAGCACCTGCCCGAGCCGCGACACCTGACCGAGCCGGCGCGCGAGCACGCCGTCGAGCCAGTCGCTGGCGCCCGACACGGCCAGGACGACCAGCGCCCAGCCGTCGTGCCCGGCGGCGATGAGGACCGCGAACACCGGCACCATCAGCAGCCGGACCAGGCTGATCAGGTTCGGCACGGTGAGCACGCGGTCGCTCACCACGTCGCGCTCGGCCACGCCCGCTCCTGCCTGTCGCTGCTGATCAACGCCCCATCCTACGCACCGGCCCGGACCGCCCGGGGCCACCGCGCCACGCCGGCGGCAGGCGCGGAGCAGGCGGGCGCCCGACACGCCGCCGCGCCGCAGGCCGCCGCGTCGCCGCGCCGCCCCCGGCCCGGACGACCGTCCCGCGCGCCGCCCCGCACCGTGTGGTTCCCTGACGGGCATGGCCCACGTCCACGACCCCGCGGTGGTGCGCCGCCTGCTGACGACGCCCGGCACCTGGGCCGTGGTCGGGCTCTCCGGCAACCGGGCACGCGCCGCGTACGGCGTCGCCGCCTACCTGCAGGACCTCGGGCACCGGATCGTGCCCGTCCACCCCCGCGCCGAGACGGTGCACGGGGCGCCGGGTGCCCGGACCGTCGCCGAGGCGGTCGCCGCCGCGGGACCGGTCGACGTCGTGGACGTGTTCGTGAACTCCTCGCTCGCGGGCGAGGTGGTGGACCAGGCCGTCGCCGCCGGTGCCCGCGCCGTGTGGCTGCAGCTCGGGGTGGTCGACGAGGCCGCGGCGGCCCGGGCGGCCGCGGCCGGGCTGGACGTCGTCATGGACGCGTGCCCGGCCATCGAGGGGCGCCGGCTCGGGCTCGGCTGACGTGCGCGGGCGGGCGCTGTGCCCGAGGTCACCACGCCCGCTCCCCGGCCCCGGCGCCCCGCGGCGGTACCATGGGAGGACTCGGAGTTCGTCGCAGGTTCCCGTGATGTGCGTGCCGAGGTCCCGCCCGACCGTTCCCGGTCCCCGCGCGGCCTCGTGATGTGTGGGTGTGGGAGTGCGACCGCGACCGGCCGTCCGGGCCGGACCAGCAGCTCCCCCAGCGACACGAAACGGTGCTGACCCGATGACGTCCGTGCTCGACCCTGCCCTGCCCTCCTCCGCCGACGCGACCCCCGCGGACGGCCCCTCGGTCACCTTCGCCGACCTCGAGCTGCCCGCCGCCCTGCGCGCCGCCGTGGACGAGCTCGGCTTCACGACCCCGACCGCCATCCAGGCCGAGGCGATCCCCGCGCTGCTCGCCGGCCGCGACATCACCGGCGTCGCCCAGACCGGCACCGGCAAGACCGCCGCGTTCGGCCTGCCGCTGCTCGCGGCCGTCGACCCGGAGCGCCGCGAGGTGCAGGCGATCGTCCTGGCCCCGACCCGCGAGCTCGCCATGCAGGTGGCGGAGGCTCTCGAGTCGTTCGCGGCCCGCATCCCCGGGCTCGAGGTCGTCCCGGTGTACGGCGGCGCGCCCTATCTGCCGCAGCAGCGCGCGCTGCGCGGCGGCGCGCAGGTGGTCGTCGGGACGCCCGGGCGCGTCATCGACCACCTGGACCGCGGCTCCCTGACGCTCGACGCGGTGCGGTTCCTCGTGCTGGACGAGGCCGACGAGATGCTGCGCATGGGCTTCGCGGAGGACGTGGACCGCATCGCGTCCGCCACGCCCGCCCAGAAGCAGGTGGCGCTGTTCTCGGCGACCATGCCGCAGGCCATCCGCCGCGTCGCCGCGCAGCACCTGACCGACCCGGTCGAGATCAGCGTGGCCCGGCAGTCGTCCACCGTCTCGAGCGTCCACCAGACGTACGCGGTGGTGCCGTTCCGTCACAAGGCCGGCGCGCTCGCCCGCGTGCTCGCCGTCTCGTCCGCCGAGGCGGCCATCGTGTTCGTGCGGACGCGCAGCGCCGCCGAGGACGTGGCGGTGTCGCTGGTGGAGCGCGGCGTGGCCGCCGCCTACATCTCCGGTGACGTCGCGCAGTCCGACCGCGAGAAGATCGTCGAGCGAGTGCGCAGCGGAGCCATCACGGTGCTGGTCGCCACCGACGTGGCCGCGCGCGGCCTCGACATCGACCGCATCGGCCTGGTCGTGAACTTCGACGTGCCCGGCGAGCCCGAGGCGTACGTGCACCGCATCGGGCGCACCGGCCGCGCGGGTCGCACGGGCGAGGCGCTGACGTTCGTGACGCCGAACGAGCAGGGCCGCCTGCGGGCGATCGAGCGGACCACCCGGCAGCGCCTCGCGCAGATCGAGATCCCCTCCCCCGCCGACGTCTCCGCGCACCGCGTCGCGGCGCTGCTGGGCCGCGTGCCCGCGCGCGCCGAGGCCGGCCGGCTGGACCTGTACCGCACGGCCGTCGCGGACTTCCTCGCGGCGAACCCGGGTGTCGACACCGCCGAGCTCGTGGCCGTGCTCGCGGCGCTGGCCGTCGGCGACGAGGGCCCCGCGCCCCGGCCTGCGGACGGCGACGACCTCGACGACGCGCTGTCGCGGGCGCGCCTGGCCCCCGAGCGCGGCGAGCGGGGTCCGCGCTCCGACCGCGGTGCCGGCCCCGACGGCGACCGCCGCCGCAACCCGGCGCGGCCGACCGGCGCGCTGCGCTACCGGCTGGCCGTCGGGCAGCAGCACGGCGCGCAGCCCGGCGCCATCGTCGGCGCCCTGACCAACGAGGGCGGCCTGCAGGGCAAGGACCTCGGGAAGATCGACATCTTCTCGACGTTCTCGCTGGTGGAGATCCCCGCGGGCCTGACGCCCGAGGCGTTCGACCGCATCGGCCGGGCCCGCGTCGCCGGCCGCCCGCTGCGCATCCGCGTGGACGAGGGCCCGCGCGCGGCGCGCCCGGAGCGCGGGGCGTCCCGCGGACCGGTGCACCACGCCCGCGACCCGCGTGCCGGTGCCCGGGACGCGCGGCCGCGCCGCACCGCCACGCCGCGCTGAACGGCCACCGCCCGACCGGGACGCCGGGTCGCACCGCACGGTGCGGCCCGGCGTCCGCGCGTCAGGCGGCGGACCGGCCGACGACCTCGCGCACGGCGTCGACGAACGCGTCGACGTCCTCCTCGCGGGTGTCGAACGCGCACATCCAGCGCACCACGCCCGTCGCGGCGTCCCAGTCGTAGAACCGCCGGACCTCGCGCAGGGCGTCGGCGCAGCCGGGCGGCAGGGCAGCGAACACCGCGTTCGCCTGCCGCGGCTGCACGACCCGCACACCGGGGACGTCGGCGACCCCGGCGGCGAGCCGGGCGGCCATCGCGTTCGCGTGCCGCGCCGAGCGCAGCCACAGGTCCCCCTCGAACAGGGCGATCAGCTGCGCCGACACGAAGCGCATCTTCGACGCGAGCTGCATGTCGACCTTGCGCTGGAACCCGATGCCCGGCGTGGCGTCCGGGGTGAGCACGACGACCGCCTCGCCGAACAGCGCGCCGTTCTTGGTCCCGCCGAGCGAGACGACGTCGACGCCCACGTCCGTGGTGAGGGCCCGCAGCGGGACGTCGAGAGCGGCGGCGGCGTTCACGAGCCGCGAGCCGTCGAGGTGGACCCGCATCCCCAGGGAGTGGGCGTGGTCGGCGAGCTCGCGGATCTCGTCGGGCGTGTAGACGGTGCCGAGCTCGGTGGCCTGAGTGATCGACACGACGCCCGGCTGGGCGCGGTGCTCGTCGCCCCAGCCGTGCGCCCGCGTGGCCACCAGCTCGGGCGTGAGCTTGCCGTCCGGCGTCGGCACCGTGAGGAGCTTGAGCCCGCCGACGCGCTCCGGGGCCGCGTTCTCGTCCGTGTTGATGTGCGCCGTCTCCGCGCAGATCACGGCGCCCCAGCGCGGCAGCATCGTCTGGAGGGCGAGGACGTTCGCGCCGGTCCCGTTGAACACCGGGTAGGCGGCGGCGTCCGGCCCGAAGTGCCCGCGCAGCACGTCCTGCAGGTGCGCGGTGTACGGGTCCGCGCCGTAGCCGGGCACGTGGCCCTCGTTGGCGACGGCCAGCGCCGCCAGGATCTCGGGGTGCACCCCGGCGTAGTTGTCGGAGCCCAGCTCGCGTCGGTCGGCGTCGTGCAGTCTGTCCACGCGCCCATCCTGCCGCAGCCCGGGATCGGGCCCGCCCGCGGCACGCACCGCCGAGATGCCACGACACGCCGACGGACGGACGCGGAACCCGCGCGTGTCCTGGAGTCTCGAGGAAGCTCGAGGGAGGCAGGCGCGCGGACGTGCGCGCGGGGGCCACGCGGCCTGAGCGTGCGGGGGTGGTCCGCGCGGCCCGTCCGCGGTGCGGATCGCCGAGATGCCAGGACACGCCGACGCGCGGACGCGGAACCCGCGCGTGTCCTGTCATCTCGAGGGAGGCAGGCGGGCGGGTGCGCGCGGGCGGGCCGGGGGGGTGCGCGCGGGGCGGGGCGTGCGAGTACGGGGGCGCGGGTTACGCGGTGCGCGCGGGGCGGGGCGTGCGGGTGCCCGGGGCGCGGGCTGCACGGTGCGCGCGGGGTGGGGCGTGCGGGCTACACAGGGTGTGCGCGCTACACAGGGCGTGCGGGTTACGCGGTGCGCGCGGCGCGGCAGTCCGCGCAGGTGCCGAGCAGCTCGATGGTGTGCTCGACGTCCGAGAAGTCGTGGGCGGCCCCGACCTGCTCGGCCCAGGCCTCGGCGCCCGGGCCGTCGATCTCGACGGCCTTGCCGCACCAGCGGCACACGAGGTGGTGGTGGTGGCTGCGGCGGACGCAGCGCCGGTAGACGGCCTCGCCCTCCGGGGAGCGCAGCACGTCGACCTCGCCGGCGTCGGCGAGCGTCTGGACCGCGCGGTAGACGGTCGCCAGCCCGGTGGTGGACCCGCGGCCCTTGAGCAGGTCGTGGAGCTGCTGGGCGCTGCGGAACTCGTCGAGGTCGTCCAGGAGCGTCAGGATCTCGGCGCGCTGCCTGGTGTTGCGCTGCATGACCGCCATCGTGGCTGCTCTCCCTCCGGCACCGCCCCGAACGGGCGACTGACCATGATACTCAACATCGCGCGACCCGGTGGCAGTCCCCGGGGACGCCGCGAGCCGGGACCCCCGTGGGGACCCCGGCTCGCGGTGCGGGTGCGGGTCGCTCAGCTGGCGACGGCGCGCTTGAGGGCGCTGCCGGCGGTGAGCTTGACGCGGTAGCCGGCGGGGATCTCGAGCTTCTCGCCCGTCTGCGGGTTGATGCCCGTGCGGGCGGCGCGGTCGGCGCGGGACACCGCGAGCAGACCCGGGATGGTCACGCTCTCGCCGGCGCTGAGCTGCTCGACCAGGACCTCCTGGAAGGCCTTGAGGGCCGCGTCGGCAGCGGTGTTGGTGAGCCCGGCCTTGGCAGCGATGGCCTGGACGAGCTCGGTGCGGTTCACGCTCACGGATGTGCTCCTATGTGTTCGAACGGGGTGCGCGGGCCGCTCGGCGCCTGCGTGGGGCGTCAGCATCCGGCGGACCGACGCGGACGACCATAACGGCAGGCAGGGCGCTTCCCCCAACGCCACGCGGTCGGAGTGTCGCTCAGGGAGCGACGTCGCGGCCCCGCAGGTGCCCCAGGAGGTGGTCCAGCGGCCACGCGTCGAGGACCCGCTCGGGCCCGATGCCGTGGGCCGCCGCCCGGGCGCACCCCGCCGCCTGCCACGCGAGCTGACCGGGTGCGTGGGCGTCGGTGTCGACCGTGAACAGGCAGCCGGCGTCCACCGCGACCTCGAGCAGCGCGTGCGGCGGGTCGAGGCGGTCGGGGCGGCAGTTCACCTCCACGGCGACCCCGTGCTCCGCGCAGTCGGCGAACACGGCCGCGGCGTCGAACTCGCTCGGGGGCCGCTGCCGCCGGCCGGTGAGCTGCCGTCCCGTGCAGTGACCGAGCACGTCCACGCGCGGGTTCGCCACGGCGGCACGCATCCGGCGTGTCATCGCCTCGCCGTCCATGCGGAGCTTGGAGTGCACGGACGCCACCACGACGTCGAGCCGGTCGAGCAGCTCCGGCTCCTGGTCGAGCGAGCCGTCGTCGAGCACGTCGACCTCGATGCCGCTGAGCACCCGGAACGGGGCGATCGCGCGGTTGAGCGCCTCCAGCTGGTCGAGCTGCGCCCGCAGCCGGGCGGCGGACAGCCCGTTCGCCACCGTCAGCCGCGGCGAGTGGTCCGTGACCGCGAGGTACTCGTGCCCGAGGTCCAGGGCCGCGAGCACCATCTCCTGCACGGACGTCGAGCCGTCGCTGGCCTCGGTGTGCGCGTGCAGGTCCCCGCGGAGCGCCGCCAGCAGCGCCGCGCCCTCGCCCGGGTCCGCCTCCGGGTACCGCTCCTCGAGGTCGGCCAGGTACGGCACCGGGCCGCCCGCCGCGGCGGCCTGCGCGACCTCGGCGGTGCGGGCGCCGACGCCGGGCAGGTCGGTGAGGGTGCCGGACGCCAGCCGCGCCCGGACCTCGTCCTCCCCCGCCCGCTCGAGCGACCGCACAGCCGCGCGGAACGCGTCCGCGCGGTACGACGTCGCACCGCCCCGCTCCAGCAGGTAGGCCGCCCGGCGCAGTGCGGCGACGACGGTCTCCAGCGTGCCGTCGGCCACGGGTCAGGACGCCCGCTTGCGGCGCGTGCGGGTGGGCTTCTCCTCGGCCGGGGCCTCCTCCTGCGCCCGGGAGCGCGACCTGCCGCGCCCGCTCGGCGCCGCCTCGCCGTCCTGGGTCGCGGGCTTCTTCGCGGCCGGCTTCTTCGCCGCGGAGGCCGTCCTCCCGGAGGAGCGGCCCGACGACGAGGCCTTGCCGCCGGACGCGGCGGGCTTGCGGGACCGCGACCGGCCCGTGGTGCCGGTCGCCTCCTCGGCGTCCGTGCCGGTGTCTGCCGCCGCGCCGTCCGTGCCGGCGTCCGCCGCCGCCCCCGCGCCCTCGCCGCGTCCCGCGCGCGCCTTCTCGACGCTGCGCTGCAGCGCGGCCAGCAGGTCGACGACCTCGCCGCTGCCGCCCTCCTCCGCGGGCTCCTCCGGCTGCGGCACGGACTGCGTGCGGCCGGCGGACACCTTCTGCTCGATGACCTCCTCGAGCGCCGCCCGGTACCGGTCCTCGAAGCCCGACGGGTCGAAGTCCCCCGCCAGCGACTCGACGAGCGAGGACGCCATCGCCAGCTCCTGCGGCCGCACCGTCACGTCCTGGTCGAGGATCGGGAAGTCCGCCTCGCGCACCTCGTCGGGCCACAGCAGCGTCTGGAGGCAGATGACGTCGTCGCGCACCCGCAGCACCGCCATCGACTCCCGCTGCCGCAGCGCGACCTTCACCACGGCCATGCGGTCCGTGCTGGTGAGCGCCTCGCGCAGCAGCGCGTACGGCTTGGCGGCCGTGCGGTCGGGCTCCAGGTAGTACGTCTTGGCGAGCAGGATCGGGTCGACCTGCTCGGACGGCACGAACTCGAGCACCTCGATCTCGCGCTCGGTCGCGAGCGGCAGCCGGTCCAGGTCCTCGTCGGTGAGGACCACGAGCTGCCCGTCGTCGGTCTCGTACCCCTTCGCGATCTCGGAGTACTCGACCTGCTCGTCCTCGATGGAGCAGAACTTCTTGTACCGGATGCGGCCGCCGTCCTTCTTGTGGACCTGGTGCAGCGGCACCTCGTGCTCGCCCGTCGCGGCGTAGAGCTTCACGGGCACGTTGACCAGCCCGAACGCGACGGCGCCCTTCCAGATCGCGCGCACGGTCGCCTCCCTCCCCGGCGCGGCGCCTCCCCGCGACGGAACGTCGTGTCCTGGGCAGGATGGACCCGTGCAGCCCATGCTCGCCACCCCGACGGCGGTTCCCGGCCTGCTCCCGGACGGTCCCGGGTGGCGGTTCGAGGTGAAGTGGGACGGCGTGCGCGTCCTCGCCGACACCACCGGGGACCGCCTGCGGCTGCTCGGCCGCAACGGCCGCGACGCCACCGACGCGTACCCGGAGCTCGGGGTGCTGGCCGGCGCGCTGCCCCCGGGCACGGTGCTCGACGGGGAGGTCGTGGCCCTGCGCGACGGGGTGCCGTCGTTCCCGGCGCTGGCCGAGCGGATGCACGTGCGCGACCGCGAGCGGGCCGCCGCGCTCGCCCGCCGCGTGCCGGTGTCGTACCTGGTGTTCGACGTCCCGGTGCTGGCCGGCACGGACCTGACGGGCCGGCCCTTCACCGAGCGCCGCGCCGCCCTGGAGTCGCTCGACCTGCCCGAGCCCGCGCGCCTGTCCCCCGTCTACGAGGACGGATCCCTGCTCTGGCAGGCGACCTCGGCGCAGGGGCTCGAGGGCGTGGTCGCCAAGCGGGCGACCTCCCGCTACCAGCCCGGGCGGCGCTCGGGCGACTGGCTGAAGGCCGTGCACCACCGTACCCGCGCCGCGCTGGTCGGCGGGTGGCGACCGGAGAGCACCGGCAGCGGCCGCCTGGGGGCCCTGCTGCTCGGGGCGCCCGACGCGGACGGCGGGCTGCGGTTCCTCTGCCGGGCCGGCAGCGGCCTGAGCGGCGGGCTGGCACGCGACCTGACGGCCGCGACGGCCCTGCTCGAGCGGGACACCTCCCCCTTCGCCGAGCGGCTGGAGCCCGTCGACGCGCGCGGCAGCACCTGGGTCGAGCCGCGCGTCGTGGTCGACGTCCGCTACCTCACCCGCACACCGTCCGGCCGGTTGCGCCAGCCCGTCGTCCGCGGCCGGCGCACTGACGTCGACCCCGATCCCTGGGAGGCCCCGTGAGCCCCGCCGACCCGCCGCAGACCGTCCGCGTGGGCGACCACGACGTCCGCCTCACGCACCTCGACCGGGTGCTGTACCCGAGCACCGGGACGACCAAGGCCGAGGCCGTCGACTACGTGGTCCGCGCCGCGCCCGCGCTCCTGCGCCAGCTCGCGGACCGGCCGGTGACGCGCATCCGGTTCACGGAGGGGGTGGGCGGGGAGCGGTTCTTCGAGAAGAACACGCCCCGCGGCGCGCCGGCGTGGCTGCGTCACCAGCGGCTGCGGGCGGCCCCCGGCGCGGACGACGAGGGGACGGAGCTCGACCTGCCGTTCCTCGACGACGTCGCCGGGCTGGTGTGGGTCACGAACGGTGGCGCGCTGGAGCTGCACACCCCGCAGTGGCGGGTCGGCCCGCGCGGCGGCGTGCGCCCGCCGGACCGCCTGGTCGTCGACCTGGACCCCGGCGCTCCCGCGGGGCTCGCCGAGTGCGCGCGCGTCGCGCACCTGGTGGCGGACCGGCTGCGCGAGGACGGCCTCGGCACGACGGTCCCCGTCACGTCCGGCAGCAAGGGGATGCAGCTCTACGCCCCGCTGCCCCGCCGGCGCAGCGCGATGGAGGTCCGGCAGTACGCCCGGGACCTGGCCCACGAGCTCGCCGCCGCGCACCCGGACCTGGTGGTCGCCGTCATGCGCAAGGAGGTCCGCGGCGGTCGCGTGCTGCTGGACTGGAGCCAGAACCACCCCGCGAAGACCACCATCACCCCGTACTCGCTGCGCGGCCGGGAGCGTCCGGCGGTCGCGGCGCCCCGGTGGTGGGACGAGATCGGGCCGGACCTCACCCAGCTGACGCCGGACGAGGTGCTGCGGCGGCTGGAGGCCGACGGGGACCCGTTCGGGACCGGCTGACCGGGGCCCGGCGCCGCGGCGGCGGGTGGTGCGGGCACCGCTCCCACCAGCGATTGCGGAGCCGCGCGGGTTGGGGCAGCGTGGGCCGGGAGGGCGCCGCCGGGCGCCGGACGTCACGAGGAGGACACCCATGGCCCGCACCGAGCTGCCGAAGTACACGGTCCCGTCGCTGACCGTCGAGGACGGTGCGAAGGTCGCCGAGGTCCTGCAGCAGCGGCTCAACGCGCTGAACGACCTGGCGCTCACCCTGAAGCACATCCACTGGAACGTCACGGGCCCGCACTTCATCGCGGTGCACGAGATGCTCGACCCGCAGGTCGACGCCGTCCGCGCGATGGTCGACGCGATCGCCGAGCGCATCGCGACCCTCGGCGTCGCCCCCGTCGGGACCCCGGGGGCCCTGGTCGCCGCGCGGACCTGGGACGACTACTCGATCGGCCGCGCGAGCGCGATCGAGCACCTGGGGGCGCTCGACGAGGTCTACGTCGGCGTCATCGGCGACCACCGCGCGGCCGCCGAGGCGACCGAGGAGCTCGACACGGTGACGAACGACCTGCTGATCGGGCACCTGCACGAGCTGGAGCTGTTCCACTGGTTCGTCCGGGCTCACCTCGAGTCGGCCGGCGGCGAGCTCAGCACGCAGGGCGCGCACACCGAGCAGGACGCGGCCCGCAGCGCCGGCGCCGTGGACCCGGCGGCGCGCTGACCCGGTCGCCGCACCCGGCGCCCCACGGGCGCCCACCGACGCCGAGGCCCCGGCCACCCTCGAGGTGACCGGGGCCTCGTGCCGCCCGGCGTGCGACGCCTCAGAGGCGCTCGGGCTCGTCCCAGTCGTCGGAGGCGGCGATGGGCTCGTCGTCGGGCACGAGCTCGCTCTCCCGCAGCGAGCGGGGCGCGCGGCGCGGGTCGCCGCCCGAGCGGGCGTCGGCGGCGCGGAGCTCCGCCTCGGAGGTCCGGGGCTCGGCCAGGTGCTCGGCGGCGGGGTCGGAGGTGAGGTTGCGGGGGCGGGTGGTCATGACCCGGTTCTACCGCGATCCGCTGCCCGCGACCACCCCGGGAGCACGGCGCCGCGCCTCACCCGCCCGACGCGAGGGCCGACACCCAGTCCGCGAGGGTGGTCCCGGTCGTGAGCACCACGAGCCAGGCGATCGCGATCTGGAGCAGCGCCGCGCCCACGACGAGCAGGCGCCGCCGGGCCGACGGGTTCCGCGGCGCGAGCAGCAGGACCCACAGCGCCGTCAGCACGACGTACGTCTGGCCGGCCGGGGACCGCAGCCCGAGCCACAGCGACAGGTACAGGCCCACGAGCGCGATGCCCGGGGCGATCAGGGACCACGGGTCACGCAGCCCGCGGACCGTGCCGGCGACCAGCACGAGCGGTGCCGCCAGCAGCGACAGCGCCATCTGGCGGGCGGCGGAGACCGCGGACGCGCCGACGCCGCCGGGGAACCAGCCGTCGGCGGTCGCCCGGGCGAAGCCGCCCAGCGGGTCGTCCGAGAACCACCAGGACAGGTAGAGCCAGAACAGCACCGCCGCGACGGCCGGGAACAGCAGCACCGCGACCGTCGCCGACGTGGCGCCCTGCCCCGCGCGGCCCGCGTGCCGTGCGAAGAACGGGGCCGTCGCCGCCAGCCCGAGCGCGTACAGCCAGCCGCCCGGCTCGAGCACGACGAGCACGCCCATCGCCAGGCCCGCCCGGAACCCCGCCTCCGTCGACCGCCGCTCGACGAACGACGCGATGCCGTCCAGCGCGAGGACCACCAGCGCGAGGCCCAGCAGCGACTCCAGGTCGTTCACCGCCAGGTACGCGAGCGGCGGCGTGAGGACCAGGGCCGCGACCACCGCGGCCGTCGCCCACGGACCGTGGCCCTCGCGCACCAGCACCCCGGCGAGCCGCTGCAGCGTGAAGCCGAGCACCGCGGCCGCGAACAGGCTCATCAGCAGCAGGTCGCCGCCGAGCACCGAGGCCGCCGCCGCCGACAGGGGCGGGAAGACCTCGGCCGTCCACGTCAGGGCGGCGTCGCCCCAGCGGATGAGCGCGCCCCGGGCGGCGAGCTCCTCGTTCGCGACGGCCTGCCACGGGGACGCGCCCGAGACGAGCGCGACCACGACGAACGGCGCCGCGAACGCGAGCCGCAGCAGCCAGCGCGCACCCGGGCGCGCGGGCCAGGTGTCAGGCGCCGGGAGCCGGGACGCCGTCGCCCGCGGGGTGGGCTGCGGTGCCGGTGAGACCAGTGAGGCCATGTGCGGTCTTCTCCCAGTAGTGCGGTCTCGTGACGAGCTGCCACAGCGCCTTGTACGCGGCGACCGCGTGGAGCAGCCAGTAGACGGGGTTCGCCAGGCCCCAGAGCACCAGCCGGTACCGGCGGCGCTTGAACGCGCCCATCATCGACACGTAGATCATCAGGGCGCTGCCGACACCGAGGTTGGCGAGCGAGAGCCACAGCACCCACCCCGGGAACAGGGCGGCGAGGGCCGCCGGGTCGACCAGCAGGGACGCCACGAACACGGCGTACAGCGGCGGGACCGCCAGGAACGTCGCCGGCGTGCCGCCCACGAGGAACAGGAACGACAGCGCCTGCCGCGGCCCCGCGACCCGCAGCAGCCGCAGCGGGTCGCGCAGGTGCACGAGGGTCGTCTGCATGTACCCCTTGATCCACCGGGAGCGCTGCCGCACGAAGTTGGGGTACGAGGTGTTGGCCTCCTCGAACGTGGTCGAGTCGATCACCCCGACGCGCAGCCCCTCGGCCGCGGCGCGGATGCCCAGGTCGGCGTCCTCCGTGACGTTGAACGGGTCCCAGCCGCCGAGCCGCCGCAGGCCGCCGACCCGGAAGTGGTTCGACGTGCCGCCGAGCGGGATCGCGAACCGGTTGGCCTCCAGCCCGGGCAGCATGTAGTCGAACCAGAACGAGTACTCGAGCGTGAACATCCGCGTGAGCGCGTTCTCCTCGGCGTTGAAGTAGTTCAGCGCCGCCTGCACGCACACGAGGTCGTCCCCCGCGTCCCGGAACGCGAGGACGGCCTTCTTGAGCTGGTCCGGCTCGGGGCGGTCCTCGGCGTCGAAGATCACCAGGTACTCCCCCGTGGCGAACTCGAGGCCGACGTTGCAGGCCTTGGGCTTGGTCTGCGGCTGCCCGGCCGGGACGGTCACGAACCGGAAGTGCGGGGGCGGCGAGGCGGCCTCGGCCGCGGCGCGGGTCTCCAGGTCGTCCTCCTCGACCAGCACGATCACCTCGAGCAGGTGGGTCGGGTAGTCGAGCGCGCCGAGGTTGCCGATGAGCTGGGCGACGATGTTCGCCTCGCGGTACACGGGCACGAGCACCGTGTACCGGGGCAGCTCGTGGTCGGTCAGCGCGGCCAGCGCCGCCGGCGGGGTCCGCAGCACGTGCTCCATGCGGGCGCCGCGCAGCGACGACCAGAACTTGAAGCCGGTGCCGAGCAGGAACGACAGGCCGACGAGCAGCGACAGCCCGACCACCAGCGCGGCGGGTGCCAGGACCGCGGCGGTGACGGACGCGAGCGCGAGGACCACCAGCGCCACGCGCTGCCAGGGCACCAGGACCGTGCGCGCGGACTGCGCCGGCGACCGGCCCCACAGCCCGAGGCTCGCCCGCTCCCGCAGCTCCGCGCCGTACCGGTCGAGCACCGCCTGCTGGAACTCCCAGCGGTCGGCGAGCACGAGGAACGGGTCCTGCCCGACGGCGGCGGTGATGCGGGCCCGCAGCTCCGGGGTGGGCTCGTCGGTGACCGCGACCACCGGGACGCCGTCCGCGCGCTGCTCCAGCGGCAGCCAGCCCTCGGCCAGCACGGTGCCGACGTCGAGGCCCGGCACGTCCAGCGCGGCCGCCGTGCGCGTCGCGGCGACGTACGGCAGCCCCCACAGGTCGGCGAGGGCACGCGTCAGCGAGACGGAGTCGAGGGCGCCGATCGCCACGAGGACCTCGCCGATGCGCGCGCCGCTGCCCGCCGCGACCTCCTGCGCCGCGTCCAGCGTCGCCGTGGTCACGAGCCCTCGGTCGACGAGGTGGTCCCCGACCCGCCGGTCCTGCTCGTGCCGCCCCACGCGTACCCCCCGTCCGGATCGGGTCAGGCTACCGACGCCCCCGGCGCGTCGCGCGGCGGGGCGGCGCCACCCGGGACCGGGGCGGGACGGCGCGGGCGAACCAGCGGCGGGCGGATCGTCGCGGACGGTTCAGGTGGTGCCGGGTCCGGCCGATGAGCAGGACGTGACCCTCCTGTGCCCGTCGGACCTGCGGGGGCGCGTGCCGGTGCCCGACCTGCTCCGCACCGGGGGCGTGCACTGCGCGTACCAGCCCGTCGTCGAGCTCGCGACCGGCGAGGTGGTCGGCCGTGAGGCCCTGCTGCGCACCCCGGAGGGCTCCGGCTGGGGCTCGCCGCTGGAGGTCCTCGACGCCGCCCAGGAGGAGGGGCTGCTCGGCGAGCTGGAGCGGGCGTCGATGTCGCGGGCGCTGGCGGACGCCGCCGAGGCCTCGCGCGGTGCCGGCCACACGCTGTTCCTCAACATCGAGCCGCGCACGCTGTCGCGTCACATCGGCCTCGTGCTCGAGACGCTCGCCCGGCGGGACCCGCACGTCCGCGTGGTCGTGGAGATCACCGAGCGCGCCCTCGCGCACGACCCGGCCGGCATCCTCGACGCGGCCGCGCGGCTCCGGGAGGCCGGGTGCGCGATCGCCCTCGACGACGTGGGTGCCGTGCCCGACTCGCTCGCGTTCCTGCCGCTGCTGGCGCCCGAGGTGATCAAGCTCGACCTCCAGCTGCTCCGCACGCTGGAGGACCCGGCGACCATCACGGTCGCGGGCGCGGTGCGCGCCCGGGCCGAGGCCACCGGGGCGCGGGTCGTCGCCGAGGGCATCGAGACGCACGACGACCTCACCCGGGCGCTGGTGCTCGGCGCGGACCTGGGTCAGGGCTGGTACCTGGGGCGGCCGCACCGCGTGCTGCCCGCCGGGGAGCGGCACACCGTCCGGCTGCACCGCGCGCCGGAGCCGCCGGAGGGCGACGCGACGCCCTACGAGCTGGTGGCCTCCCGCCGCGCGGTGCGGCTGGCGCCGAAGCACCTGCTGCTGCCGCTGTCGCGCACGCTCGAGACGGCGGCGCTGGCGCAGCGGGTCCCGCCGCTGCTGCTCGGGACCTTCCAGGACGAGCGGCACTTCACCGGCGGCTCCGCGGTGCGGTACGGGCACCTGGCCGAGCGGCTGCCGTTCGTCGGGGCGCTCGGCACCGGGGCGCCGGCGTCGGTGCCCGGCGGCGTGCGCTGGGCCCGCGTCGAACCGGACGAGGCGCTCGCCCGCGAGTGGGCGGTCGTCGTGCTCGGCGCGCACGAGTCGGTCGCCCTCGTCGGCCGCGAGGTGGGGCCGCCCTCCAGCGCGCCCGCCGGCTCGCGCGAGGACAGGTCCCGCCAGTTCGAGTTCGCGGTGACGCACGACCACGCGTTGGTGGCGCAGTCGGCGCACGCGCTGCTGCGCCGGTTCGGGGCCGACGGCCGCGACTGACCGCCGCCGTCAGGGGTCGACGTGCCGCCGCTGCCCCGCGGCGAAGGCCTCCGCCGCCGCCCGGGTCACCGGCCCCGGTGCGCCGTCGGCGACCGGTGCGCCGTCCACCGCCACGACCGGCTGGACGTCGCGGCCGGAGGAGGTCAGGAACACCTCGTCGGCCGTGGTCAGCGCGTCGTAGGGCAGGTCGGCCTCGCGCCCGCCGTACCACTCGAGCACCAGCGCGCGCGTCACGCCCGCGAGGCAGCCGGACGACAGCGGCGGGGTGAGCAGCTCGCCGTCGCGCACCACGAACACGTTGGTGCCGGTGCCCTCGCAGAGCATCCCCCGCGTGTTGGCGAACACCGCCTCGCTCGCCCCCGCGGCGTGCGCCTGCGCGAGCGCCAGGACGTTCTCCCCGTAGGACGTCGTCTTGAGGCCGGTCAGCGCGCCGACGTCGTTGCGGCGGTACGGGACCGTGACCACGGCCGTCTCGGGGTCCGGGTCGTGCCCGGGCGTGACCCCCAGCACCAGGGTCGGCGGGCTGTCGACCCGCCCGCTGCCCAGCAGCCCCGGGCCTGCGGTGAACGTGATCCGCAGCAGGTCGTACGCGCCGGTGAGCACCGCGGCGTTCGCCTCGAGCACCTCGTGCGCGGCCCGTCGCACGACCTCCGGGTCGAACCCGCGCAGCCCGATGCCCGCCGCCGACCGGCCCATGCGCTCGAGGTGGCGCGTGAGCGCGAACAGCCGGCCGCGGTCCACCTTGACCGCCTCGAACACGCCGTCGCCCACCACGAAGCCGTGGTCCCGGGCGGACGTGGTCGCCTCGGCGTCGGGCACCAGGCGGCCGTTCACCCAGAACGTCGTGGCCGTCAGGCCGTCCACCACCGTGCTCACCCCGCGTGCGCCGTCCCGATCCACCCGGCGCAGCGTACGCGACCGCCCGGTCACGCGCCCCGGTGCACGGGCCGGCTGCCGGTGGGCCGTCGCGCGTGCTCCAGCACCGACGCGGCGACGGCCTCCAGCGTGCGGCCCTGCTCGCGCGCGAGCACGGTCAGCACGCGGCGCGCCTCGTCCTCGCCGCAGCCGCGCACCTCCATGAGCGCGCCGACGGCCGTCTGCACGCCGACCCGGGGGTGCCGCGCCGCCGCGGAGACCCGGGTCGCCGGACGGCGCGCCGGGATCGTGCTGTGCAGGGCGACGAGCGAGGCGGCCTGCCGGGCGAACCGGGCGACCCGGTGGCCGAGCTCGTCGTCCACCGCACCGGGCGCCGCCAGGTAGAGCGCCAGCGCCAGCGTGCCGCCGCGCGAGATCTCGGCGCCGACCACGGCGGCTCCGCGGAAGCCCTCCCCGCGCGCGGCCCGCCGCCACGCCGGCCACCCCGCGCCCGCGGCGACGTCCGGGACGAGCACGTCCGGGCCCCCGGCGAGCACCACGTGGAGCGGGCCGTCCGGCGCGACGCCCCGGGGCGGGAGGTCCAGCGGGACGACGGGGGCGTCCGCCACGCCCGCGACGTCGGCCCGCCGCGCCGTCTCCGCCGTGGCGGCGACCGCCGCGTCGGCATCGCGGCGTCGCACCCACACCGATGCGGCGGCCTGGCCGCCCGTGGCCGCCGCGAGGCGACGCGTCAGCACGTCGAGCAGCCCGCGGATGCTCCGGCCCGGCTCCGTGCCCGGACCCGGTGCGCGCGGCTCCGCCATGCTCTGCCCCCTGAGGCAGCTGCCGGCGCGACCTCGCCGACGGGGCCGCTGGTGGGGGACGCGCGCTGCCGACGCGCCCGGGTCATGGTGGCACGCGACGGGCGCACGGCCGGGCGGTTCCGGCCGGTGGATCCGGTCCCGAGCGGGGCCCGTCACCCGCACGGGTGACGGGCCGCTACCCTCCGAGCGCGTCGAGCACGGCCCGCAGCGTCGCCTCGCACGTGGTCCGGTGGGCGTCGGCCCCCGGGCCGGTGTAGCCGCGCGGGGTCATCTCGACGAGGAGCACCAGCGTCATCGACATCCGGTACAGCAGCAGCCGGGCGTCACCGGCGGGGGTCCCGAGCGCGAGCGGCCCGACGGCGCCCGCGGCGTCGGCGTACCCGGCCACGAGGTCGTCGGGCACCGGGCCGAGCCCCGTCTGGTCGGCGCCCGCCAGCTCCAGCAGCGGGTCGCCCCACACGGCGCGCTCCGGGTCGATCACCCCGGTGAGGCGCAGCGTCCCGGGGTCCACGAACAGGTTGCCCGCCCACAGGTCGGTGTGCACCAGCGCGGGCCGGCGCACCTCCGCCAAGGCGGTGCGGTGCCGGGCCACCGCGGCCCGGATCTCGGACTCCGGGAGCGCGGTCCCCCACCGGCGCGCGTCGGCGAGCAGCGCCCCGACGATGCGGTCGAAGGCCTCCGGCCACGTCGTCCCGGCCAGGGCGGTCGCCGGGTCCGGGTAGCCGAACCGCTCCCCCGTGACGGCGTGCAGCCGGGCCATGAGCGCCCCGAGCTGCGGGCGGACCCGCGCCTCGACGTCGGCCGGCAGCGCGCCGTCGACCGCCAGCTCCAGCAGCGGGACGCCGTCCAGGTGGCTCGCGACGACGACGTCGGAGGGCACCGCCGCGCGCGTGAAGTCGGTGAGCAGCAGCCGGGGCATCAGCAGCGCCGGGCGCTCCGCGGCGAGCCGGTACACCAGCGCCTCGGTGCGCAGCAGGTCGTGCTCGTAGGTGAGCAGCCGCTCGGTCGCGGTCGGGGCCGTCTTGACCACCACGCGCGAGCCGTCGGCGAGGGCGGCGCGGAACGTCGTGGCGAACAGGCCGCCCGTGAGGCGCTCGAGGGCCACCACCTCCCCGAGCGGTGCGAGCACGCCCGGGAGGGCCGCGCGGAGGTGCTGGTCGGGGGCGACGTCGGCGTCGAGCATGCGCCCACGCTAGCGGCGGCGGCGCCCCGGTCCGCAGGACCCGCGGCCCGCCTGCTGCGGGGCGGGTCGCGCGTGTGGCACCGTGTGCGCCGTGAGTCCCGCCGACCCGCAGTCCCTGTTCCCGGGCAAGCAGTTCATCAGCACCGCCCTGGAGGTCCTCGAGACCAAGACCACCATGTCCGGCGGGCTGGCCCGGCGCTACCTGCAGCGCGCGGCGATGGCGGGCGTGCTGATCGGCCTGCTCTACGCGACGTTCTACGCGCTGGTGGCGGCCTTCGCCGCGATCGAGGTCGGCGACGGCACCCTGCGCACCGTCGGACGGGTGGTCGGCGCCGTCGTCTTCGGCTGGGCGCTGGTGTTCATCTACTACTCGCGCTCCGAGCTGCTGACGTCCAACATGATGATCGTCTCGATCGGCGCCTACCACCGCCGCACGTCGTGGGGGCGGGCGCTGCGGCTGCTGGGGCTGTGCTACCTCGGCAACGTGCTCGGCGGGCTGTTCGTCGCGGTGCTGCTGCGGTTCTCCACCCTGGTGGAGGGCGCCCCGGCCGCCGAGATGGCCGACTCCGTCGCGCACAAGCTCGCCTACGTCACCGACGGGCCCGCCGGGTGGGTCGACCTGCTCGTCCGGGCGCTGCTGTGCAACTTCTGCATCAACATCGCGATGCTGCTCGTCTACAACGGGCTCATCAAGGACGACCTGACCAAGTGCCTGGTGATGATCACGTCGGTGTTCATCTTCGCGTTCCTCGGGCTCGAGCACTCCGTGGCCAACACGGTGCTGTTCTCCGTCGTGGGGCTCCGCGACGGCATCGACCTCGCTGCCGCCGCCGGGAACGTCGGGATCGCGCTGCTGGGCAACTTCCTGGGCGGCGGGCTGCTGATCGGCCTGTACTACGCGTACGTCAACGACGACTCGCAGTGGCTGCGGCAGAGCCGCGGCGAGGGCGCGCCTCAGGAGTAGCCGGGCCCGCCGGGCAGCCGGAACAGCTCCTCCAGGGTGCCGACGCCGCGGCGCTCCATCTCCGCCAGCAGGTCCTGGCCCACGTAGCGCAGGTGCCACCCCTCGGGGGCGAACCCGGTGACCGGCCGCCCCTGCGCCGTGTAGCGCAGCAGGAACCCGTGCTCGGCGGCGTGCTCCGCCACCCACCGGCCCTCGGGGGTCTGCGCGAAGCAGTCCTGGAAGTCGCACTCCGGCGCCGAGCCGCTGCCGACGTCCACCGCGAGGCCCGTCTGGTGCTCGCTGTGCCCGGCGCGCGCGGACACCTCGTCGGCCCGCGCGTCGCCGACCCGGGCCGCCCAGGCGGCGTGCACCTGCTCCTGGTACGCACGCGACCGGAACCCGCTGCGGAGCTCGAGCGCCACGCCGTCTGCCGCGGCGGCCGCGAGCATCCGGGCGAGCGGCTCCGCGACGGGGGCCCGCACCTCGTACCCCGCCACCGTCACGAGGTCCGACGGCGCCCAGTCGCCGGGGTCCAGCGGGCGCGCCTTGTTCACCACGACCCACAGGCTCGCGGGGTCGCTCGTCGACCGCGTCGTGAGGTCGAGCCCCACCCGGGCGGGGGGCCGCAGCCCGGGGAGCACCAGGGGGGCGGGCGCCTCGGGCGGCGGACGGAGGCGACCGGGCGCCCCCGGGTCGGGGTCGAGCAGCCGGTCGTCGGGGTCCGACGCGGGCTCGGCGCCTGGCGCGACGGTGCCCGGGGCGTCGGCGACGTCGGCCGGCGCGGCCGCGACGCCGGCCGCCCGGGGGCTCGCCGCGTCGGTGGCTGCGGGGTCGGCGTCGGCCGCGCGGGTGGCGACCGCGTCGGCGGCGGCGGGGTCGGCCGGGCCGTCGAGGCCCGCGCTCCGGCGCGCGTGGTCGGCGGCGGGTCGGTCGGGCGCGGTGCTCGTGCGTCCGGTCACCGGGCCCGCTGCGCCCGCGTCGTGCAGCGCGAGCCCCACCCCCAGGGCACCGGCGACGACGGCGGCGGTGACCTGGACCGCGCGCACGCCGGGGCGCGGCCGACCGTGTCGCGCCCCGCGGGAGCCGGGGACGGCAGGGCGGGCGCGCCGGTCGGGGGCGGGGCGTGTCACGGACGAGGTCTCCGGAGCAGGGGGCGGGGGTCGTCCCAGTCTCCGACGGACCGCGCCCGGGGGCCAGCCCCACGGTCGCGGCGGTCGCTCCCCCGGACGCGGCCGACGCCGCCTGCGGGACACGGCTCCCCCAGGCGGCGTCGGCCGGCGCTCAGCCCTGCTGCGGGGCCTCGCGGACGTGCTCCGCGGAGTCCTGCGCCTGGTCGCGCAGCTCCTGCGCGGCCTGCGTGCCGTGCTCCTGCACCGTGCCGACCGCGTCGGCGGCGCGCTCCTTCACGGCCTCGACGGCCTCCTGCGCCGGTGCCTGCAGGTCCTCCGCCGCCTGCTGGGCCGCCTGCTTCACCTCGGGGAGAGCGGCCTGCGCCTGGTCCTTGACCGCCTGCGCCGCCTGCTGCTCGCGACGCGAGGCCGGTAGCAGGGACGCGGCCAGCAGCCCCACGCCGAAGGCCACGAGTCCCGCCGCGAGCGGGCTGCCCTCGGCCTGCCGCGTCACCGCGTGCGGCGCGTCGCGCAGCCCGCCCGCGACGCCGCTCGTCAGGTCGCCCGCCGTCCCGCGCACGCTGTCGGCCGCGCCCCGCGCCGCGCTGCCGGCCGATCCCGCGTCGTCCTGGACGGTGCCCATGACGCGGTCGCGCACCGCCCCGACGCGGCTGCGCACCTTCTCGGCCTGACGGTGCGCGACCTGCCGCGGGTCGATCGCCTCTCCGACCGCGTCCACGTCCGCCGACAGCTCCGCCCGCGTCCGCTCGATCCGCTCGCGGATCCGCTCCGGGTCCTCACTCATGGTTCGCCTCCTCGTCGCCCTTCAGCGCGTTCGGGATCTTCTTGACGGTCTCGGCGGTGCGCGGCGCGCCCCGCACCCGGCGGAGCTCAGCGCGCCCCCGGAGCGCCAGCACCGCCGCCACCACACCCCAGACCACGGCCACGACCACCGCGGACCAGGCCTTGCCGATCGGGAGCCCCCACCACAGGGCGACCGAGAGGAACGCCAGCACGAAGTGGCCGGCCACGCCGGCCCCCGCGAGCATCCCGCTGCCGCGCCCCGCCCGCCGGGCCGACTGCCCGAGCTCCGCCTTCGCGAGCTCGACCTCCTGCCGGACGAGCTCGGAGAGGTCCTGGGTGACGGAGCCGATGAGGTCGCCCAGTGACGGGCGCTCCTGCCCGGCGCCCGGTGCGCCTCCCGCTCCCGGCTCGCCGCCGGGGGCCGGGCCCCGCGGCACGGCCCCGGGGTCCGCCGCGACCGTCGGGTCGCCCGGCCCGGTCACGGGCGGTCCTCACGCTGCACGCCCGCCAGCGGGTCGCCGCCGGCCGTGCCCGCCCCGTCGGCCGAGGGCAGGTGGCCGGGAGCCGGCGCCACCGGGGCCTCCCCGCCGCTGGCCGCCCAGGCACGCTCCTCCCCGAGGGCCGGACCCGGCTCGCGGTGCTGCGGCTCGTCCTCGCCGACCTCGAGCACCTCGGCGTTCCCGCCGGCGACGACACCGGGACCGTCCGGGCCCGCGCCCGCGGCGGACGTCGCGAGACCGCCGGCCGGCGACCCACCCGCCGACGCCGCGGACGGCGTCGACAGTCCCGTCGTCGAGCCGGGCAGGCCGCTGCCGCCCGGCCGGGACCGGGCGCCCGCGCTGCTCGGCGGCGCGTCCTTCAGCCCGCGCGCCAGCCGCCCGACGACCACGCCCGCCCCGGCCGCGAGGGCCAGGAACGTCCCGGGCCGACGCCGCGCGAACACAGCGACCTCGCCGAGCACGTCGCCCGGCTCGCGGTCGTCCAGCCACGACGCCACGGCACCGGTGCGGCCCGCCACGTCACGCACCAGGTCGCGCGCGAGGCCCCCGTCGGACGCGTCCGCCATCCGACCGAGCTCGTCGCCGAGGGTGCGCAGTCCCTGCGCGGCCCGCGCCTGCTGGTCGGCCGCCTGGGACCGGAGACCGTCACGGGCCTCCCCCAGCAGGTCACGCGCCTGCTGCGCGGCCTCGGCCGCGACGCCACCGGCCCCGTCCTTCACGTCCTGCAGCAGGTCCTGCCCCGACTCCGCGGCCTGGTGCGCGAGCCCCTGTGCCTCGTCCTTCGCGGTGCCGACCGCCGCAGCGGCGCCGCCACCCGTGTCCTGAGCGCTCATCACGTGCTCCTTCACTCGCTCTTGAGGGTGTCCTTGAGCTTCCCCGTGGCCTTCTCCATGAGGTTGGGCTGCGGGGTCGTGCCGAACAGCCGGGGGTCCGGCTGCGTGGGCGGCGGCATGGGCACGCCCGCCGGCGGCTCCGGCACGTAGGTGAACTCCCCGAGGCCGTCCGGGGTCGGGCCGGAGGCCCAGGACCCTTCGCCCGCCTGGGCGCCGTCGGAGAAGTTGATGTACTGGTACGCCACGTCCCGGTTCTCCTGCCCGAGCGGGAAGTTGCTCGGCACGGGAAGCCCCTCGAGACCCTCCTCCTGGAGCTCGCGCGCCGCGGCGATCCACTGGTTCTGGTGCATGGTGTCCCGTGCCAGCAGGAACGCGAGCAGGTCGCGGACGCCGTGGTCGTCGGTCATGTGGTAGAGCCGGGCGACCTGCACGCGGCCCTGCATCTCGGCGTTCGCGTTGGCCGTGAAGTCGGCGAGCAGGTTCCCGCTGGCGGTGACGTAGCCCGCGCTCCAGGGGTTGCCCATGCTGTCCACCGGGCGGGCGCCGGCGCCCGCCACGATGGCGTGCTGCAGGTCGGTGCCGCCGAGGACGGCCGCGACCGTGGGGTCGTCCTGCACGGCGTCCTCGGTGACGCCGACCGGCGCCTTCTCGAGCAGCTGGGCGATCATCGTGGCGAGCATCTCGACGTGGCCGAACTCCTCGGCGCCGATGCCGTAGAGCAGGTCGCGGTACTTGCCGGGCAGGTGGGTGTTCCAGGACTGGAACCCGTACTGCATCGCGACCGTGATCTCGCCGTACTGCCCGCCCAGCACCTCCTGGAGCTTGCGGGCGTACACGGCGTCCGGGCGGTCGGGCTTGGCCTGGTGCTGGAGCTCTTGGCGGTGGAAGAACATCGCGACCTCCGCGCCTCTGCGGGCGCTGGTTCGTGCGGGAGCGGTCACCGCGGTCGCGAGGGCGGGGCCGTCCGGCGTCCGCCCCCGGGGACCGGGGATGGCGCCGACGGGCTTCCTCCGCCGGTGCTGTCGGCGGACCTGCCGGCCCGCCGTGCCCGACGCTAGGTCAGCGCCCGAGGTCCCGCCACACGGCGGCGTCCCCGCAGGTCACGGCTCCGGGATCCGCAGGGAGGCCCCCACGCGGTGCGCGCGCGAGCCCGCCTGCTCGGCGACGGCGAGCACCACGACCGCCACCACGACGGCCGCGGTGGACAGGCCCGCCGCGCCGAGCAGCCAGGCCAGGGTCGCGCGCACGGTCTCCCCGCCGACGACGACCGACGCCGCCAGCAGGCCGCCGCCCGCGCCGAGCACGGCCGCCGTCGCCGCGGCCGGCAGCAGCTCGGCCACCGCCACGGCCCGCGCCCCGCGGTCGCCGAGGCCGAGCGTCCGGAGGGTGTCCAGCGCCCGCCGCCGCGCCGGGCCTCCCGCGGCGGCGGCCTGCAGCGCGGCCACGACGGTCAGCACGAGCAGCAGCGCCGCCGCGACCGCGGCCACGCCCAGCCGGGCGCGCAGCAGCACGCCGGAGGTCACGTCGGCCAGCACGTCGGCCCGCACGACGACGTCCGACCCCGGGGGCGGCGGGGTGTCGCGTACCGCATCCGCGGCGCCGGGGCCCGTGAGCCAGGCCGCGTCCGGGGACCCCGCGTCCTGCCCGGGGTCCTGCGCGGCGTCCTGCCCTGGGTCCTGCCCGGCGTCCTGTCCCGCGTCCGCCAGCGCGGCGGGGTCGACCGCCACGGTCGGCCGGCCCGCCCCGCCGGCCGCGCCCGGCGCACCCGCGGACGGCACCGGCACGTCGAGGCCCTCCAGCGTCCGGTCGGCGCCCCACAGGCCGGCCACGGTGACCGTCCCGACCACGGTGCCACCGCCCGGCCCGGCTCCGTCCGCCCGCGCGGCCGCGGCGAGCCGCTCCAGGTCCGCGGGCGGGGCGACGAGGACCCGGACGCGCTGCCGGCCCTGCTCCGTGGCGGCCGGCACGTCGTCCTCGACCCGCGCGGCGACCACCGCCGTGACACCCGGGGCCGTCGCCCAGACGGCTGCCGCCTCCGCCAGGTCCGACCCGGGCGCGGCGCGGACGGCGACGTCACCGCCGACGGAGGTCCACGACGCCACGACGGCGTCCCGCCGGGTGCCGGCGCCCACGGCGCACGCGACGACGACGAGCGCGGCGCACAGCGTCAGGCAGACCACCGCCGCCGGCGCTGCGCCCGCCTCCCGGGCGCGGGCCAGCCCGAGGACGGGGACGGCGCCGCGGGACCGCGCGACGAGCGGCCCCGCCGCGCGCAGCAGCAGCGGGACGACCCGCGCCACGACCACGGCCGCCACACCCGCGACGAGCGTCGCGGCGGTCGCGGCGAGCAGGTCCGTCCCGCCGTCGCGGTGGGCGGCCACCGCGAGCACCGCGGCGACGAGCAGAGCCCCCTCCGCCGCCAGGCGGCGACCGCCCGCCATGGCACCGCGTGCCGACGTGCCGCCGCCGGGCCCGGACGGCCCGGCCCGGCGGTGGACCAGCCGCCGACCCGCCGCGCCGGTGGCGTCGCGCGGGGGGTCACCCGCCGAACGGGCGACCAGCAGCCCGGCCACCGGGCTCGCCAGGACCGCCACCGCCGCCGGCACCAGCGCCGCCGCGCCCAGGTCCCCCGGGACGACGGCCGCGGCGAGCGCGACGCCTGCCGCAGCGCCCGCCGCCGCGACCAGCGCCGCCTCCGTGCCGAGCTCGACGAGCGTCGCGGGCAGGGCCGACCCCCGTGCGCGCCGGAGCACGAGGTCCGGCTCCCGCCGCCGCGCGAGCACACGTGCGGCGAGCACCAGCAGCGCGGACGTCCCGGCGCCCACGGCGACGCCCAGGGCGAGCGTCTGCGCCCGGGCCGCGTCGACGTCCGCACGCACCCGCCCCAGCACGTCGTCGAGGCCCGTGAACAGGCTGCTGCTGGACGCGGCCTGCCCGAGCGCGGCCGGTGCGGCCTGCACGGCCGGCAGCTCGGCGAGCAGCCGGTCCGCGCGCTGCGCCGACAGCGCGCCCGCGGTCACCGGGAGGCGTACGACGCGCTGCACGTCGCGCGGGCCGACGGCCGCCAGCCCGTCGCGCAGCGACGCGTCCGAGAGGAGGGCGGCGACCTGGGTGGTGGTGGCCGGCCCCTGCCGGGTCACCCGTGGCCGCAGCACCTCGGGGGCGTCGACCCACCGCGACGACGCGTCGGTGCCGCCCGGCCGGAACACCCCGGTGACCCGCAGCGTCAGGTCCGCCCCGTCCGCGCCGCTCAGCACCAGCGCCGACCCGGGCGCGGCGCCGAGCACCGCCGCGGTCTCCTGCGACAGGGCCACCTCGGTGTCGCCCTCCGGCGCGTGCTCCGGGGACCGGCCCGACACCCAGGCGACCTGCGTCCACGCCTGCCAGGCGAGGCGGACCGACGTCTCACCCGTGGGCCCCGGGGCGTCCCCGGGCCGCTCCCCCGCCACCTCCTGGAGGCGCAGCGCCCGCGACACCTCGGTGGTGAGCGGGTCACCGAGCACGGGACCGAACGTGGTCAGCGCGGCGGTGCGCACCGTGGCGGCGACGTCCGCGGCGGTCCCGGCGGGCTCGCGGTCCAGGCCGCCGTCGGCCCCCTCGTAGCCGACCGGACCGCTGAGGACCAGGTCGGCGTCCCGTCCCGCGTCCGCCACCGCGGTGCGGACCGCCTCGTCCTCGACCCGCGCGACCACCCGCGGCGCCGCCGCGGCCAGGGCGGTGCCCGCCGCGACGAGCAGCGCGAGCAGGACCAGCGGCCCGGCCTGGGCCAGGGACCGTCGCGGGAGGGTGTGCAGGTCCGTGCCCGCCGCCCGGCGACGCCCGGGGCCGCGGGACCACGTCCGCAGGGCGCCGGTGCGTGCGCGGTGCCGGGCCGTCACGCCGCGTCCCCGACCCGCAGGTGCGAGGCCGTGGCCCGCCGGACCAGCGCGCGCACCACGGGCAGCGTCACCACCGTCGCCCCGACGACGAGCGCGGCGAGTACGGGGCCCTGCACCGCCCACGGCCACACCACGACCGGGGGCGGCACGGGCGCCCCGCCGGACGCGGTGACGGTCAGGGCGGGAGCGAGCAGCCACGCCGTGGCCGCCCCGACCGCCGCCCCGGCCGCGACGCCCAGCACGTCCAGGACGGCGTGCTGGGCGGTGTGCGTGGCGGCGACCGCTCTCGGCGCCGCGCCGAGGGCGAGCAGGCGGGCGACCTCCGGTCCCCGGTCGTCGGCGGAGCCCGCGGCGTGCAGCACCGCGCCCACGAGGGCGAGCAGCACCGCGGCGCCGACGAGGAGGGCGAGCGCGGCGCCCACCGCAGCCTGCTGCGGCCCGTCGCGGAGCGCCGCCGCGGCCTCGGCGCGCACCGTCACGTCGGCGCCCTCGTCCCGCAGGGCGGCGGCGGCGCCGGGCGCGGCCCCGTCGACCCACCAGCCGTCCACCAGCGTCTCCGTCTCCGCCTGCGCGAGGGCGGCCCGGGACAGCGCGTCGAGGTCCGCCAGCACGGCGGGACCCTCCGGGGCGCCCGGCAGGTACGGCGCCACGCCGACGACCCGGGCGGGCACCGGCGTCCGGCCGACCAGCACCTCCAGCAGGTCACCCGCCCGCAGCGACGAGCCCGACGCGAGGTCCTCGCTCACGAGCACCGGCAGCGCACCGGGCCGCGGGAACCCGCTCAGCACCAGGTCGGCGGGGCCCGCCGCGACGAGGTCGAGCGTCGCCCCCGCCCGCAGGCCCTCCCGGTCGACGGTCACGGACGACGTCGGCAGCGCGAGCGCGGAGGCCGTGGTCGGGGCCGCGCCCCAGGCGGCCCCGACCCCGCCGCCCGTCGCGGGGGCGTCCCACCCCAGGTGCACCCGGACCTGCGCCGGCGCCGCGCCCAACTCCGGGAGCGGCGCGTCGGCCCGCAGGTGCAGCAGCACGGCGGCCAGGGCACCAGCACCGGAGGGCAGGGCCGACGACGCGCGCCCCGGTGCCGCCGTGGGGACCAGCTCGTGGGCGCGGCCGTCGAGCGGCACCTCCTCGGTGGCCACCGCGGTGCGCACGCCCTGCCCGTCCTGCAGCACCAGCGTCACGGCGGCCGTGACCGGCACCACGCCGTCGGCGGTGCCCTCCAGCCGGAGCCCGACGGTCCCGCCCGCCTCCCCGAGCGCCAGGGTCGGCGCGGGGCTCCCCGGCGGGAGGTCGGCGGTCAGGTCGCGCCAGCGCGCCCCGTCCGGCAACCGGCCGCGCAGCGGGGCGTCGCGCGCCACGGCCAGCAGGCGGGTGGGCGCCTCGCCCGACCCGGCGCCCACCAGGGTCCCGAGCGCGGTGACGCGGTCCACGGCCGGCAGGGCCGCCACCCCGCCGGCGGCACGCACGGCCTCCTCCTGCTCCGCCGGCGTCCCGGTGAGGCCGGACGCGACCAGCTCGGCGGGGACCCGGACCTCGGCCTGCTCCCCCTGGGAGCGTTCCGCCGTGGCCCACCACGACGTCCCGAAGGTGCCGCCCGCCGCCGCCAGCACCAGCAGCAGCACCGCCGCGGCCGGGCGCGGCCGGCGGGCCACGTCCAGCGCCGCGAGCGGCAGCACGAACCGGCGCGACCGCCGGGCCGACCGCTCCGCGCCGCGGGCCAGGAGCGGCACCGCGCGCAGCGCGAGCACCGACAGCGCCACGAGGCACAGGACCGGTGCGAGCGTGCGGAGCGCGTCCGACGTGCCGCCGCGCAGCCGCAGCACGACCACGGCGGCCAGCGCGACCAGCAGCAGGTCGGCGCCCGTGCGCGCGAACCGGCGCACGCCCTCGGCCGGGTGCGACGCCGCGGCGCCCGCGGCCGGCGCGCACAGCGCGAGCAGCAGCGCGAGCGCCCCCGCGGCGACGGTGCCGAGGAGGACGCCCGGGGGCGCCCCGACGGGTGGCAGCACCGGCACCACGGCCGCGCCGACCGCGTACAGGCCGAGCGACGCCGGGACCGCGAGCACGGCCGCGACCAGCACCACCACGCCCGCCTCGGCCGTCGCCGCCCGCAGCAGCCACGCCCGGCCCGCGCCGCGGTCCGCCAGCAGCGCGCGCTCGCCCGCCCGGCGCGCGGCGAGCAGCCGGCCGGCGAGCAGCAGCGCGGCGACGGCGAGCACACCGCACAGCAGGCCCGCGACGGCCGCCGCGGCCCCGGTGACGCCGTGCTGCGTGACGGCCGCCCGCAGCACCGCCGGGAGGCTGGTCCGGACCACGACGCGGTTCGCGGTCTCGCCGAGCCCGTCCGCCAGCTCGGTGCGCACCCCGGCGACCCGCCCGGCGACGCGGCTCAGCGTGCCGGCGCCGGCGCCGGCCGCGTGCGGCTGCACCGCCACCGCGACCGGTCCGGTGCCGGCCTCCCCGAGGACCCCGGCTGCCGCCCCCGGGGCGACGACCAGCGGCCCGTAGGCGGGCGACGTGCGGCGGTCCTGCGTCCCGGGGCGCCCGTGGTCCGGGTCGGCGCCCGCACCGGCGAGCAGGTCGCGGGTCCACGGCGTCGCGTCACCGCCGGCACCCCGTGGCGCGTAGACGCCCGACACCCGGACGGCGAGCGCGGCGTCCGGCGCGGAGTCCGCGGACGGCCCGAGGCGGAGCACGTCGCCGACCGCCAGGCCGAGCGCCCCCGCCGCCGCGCGGGGCACGGCGACCGGCACCGGGCCGTCCGCGCCGCCCTCCCTGCCGCCCGGCCACGTGCCCTCGACCAGGCGGGCGACGTCCTCGACCCCGGGAGCGTCCGCGAGGTACGCGAACGCCGGCCCGTCGGGGGGCGGCCCGTCGGACGCCGGCACCCCCTCGAGGGCCAGCAGCGGCGTCTCCGACCACACGGAGGAGTCCGCGGCCAGCGGCTCGAGCGCCCCCTCGAGCAGCGCCACCGTCCGGGCGGCCACGGCGGCGGCGTCCTCCCCGGGTGCCGGGTCGACCCGCGCCTGCACGGCCGTGGCGCCGGGCGGCGCGCCGGCGAGCGCGGCGTCCAGGGCGCCCGACCGGCCGGGCCCGAGCAGCAGGGCGCACGTGCCGAGCACGGTCAGCGCGACGAGGGCCGTCGCGGTCACCGCGAGCAGCAGGCCGGCCTGCGCCCGGGCACGGCGCAGCAGCAGCGCGACCGTCATGCCGGGGCCAGGCGGCCGTCGACCAGCCGCACCGCCCGGTCCGCCAGCCCGATCATCACCGGGTCGTGCGTGGACACCAGCGCCGCCATGCCCTCGGCCTCCACGACGGCACGGATCAGGGCCATGACCGCCAGCCCGGTCTCGCTGTCGAGCTGCCCGGTCGGCTCGTCGGCGATGAGCAGCCGCGGCGACCCGGCGAGCGCCCGGGCCAGCGCGACCCGCTGCTGCTGGCCGCCCGAGAGCTCGTCGGGGCGCAGGGCGGCGTGGCCCTCGAGCCCGACCAGCCGCAGCAGCAGCTCCACCCGGCGCTCGCGGTCCGCCACGGGCAGCGCCCGCAGGCGCAGGGGCACGGCGACGTTCTCCGCGGCGCTGAGCACCGGGACCAGCCCGAAGGTCTGGAACACGAACGCCACGACGTCCCGCCGCAGCCGCACCTGGCCCGCGCGGTCCAGCGTGGACAGGTCGGTGCCGTCCACGTGGACGGAGCCGGCGTCCGGCCGGTCGAGGCCGCCGACGAGGTTCAGCAGCGTCGTCTTGCCGGACCCCGACCGCCCGACCAGGGCCACGAGCTCCCCGGGGGCCATGTCCAGGTCGACGCCGCGCAGGGCGTGGACCGCGGCGTGGCCGGTGCCGTACGTGCGCCGGACGTCGCGCACGCGCACGAGCGGTGCCGTCATGCGCCACCCTGCCGGGGGCGGTCGGGGCGGACCGACACGTGGTCGGCCTCGAGCGCCAGCCGGACCCGTCGGGTCAGGTCCAGCGCCTCCCGGTACTCCCGGGGCACCTGCACGCGGCCGGCCCGGTCCATCACCGCGTACTCCTCGGCGACGTCGCCCTGCTCCGCGTCGCGTCGGCGCAGCACCTCGCTGCTGGTGCGGCCGTCGCGGATGGCGACGGTGCGCTCGACCTGGCCGCTGACCCCGGGGTCGTGCGTGACGACGACGACCGCCGCGCCGGCGTCGGACCGCGCGGCGCGCAGCACCTCCAGCACCTCCTGGCCGGTCGCGGTGTCGAGCTCGCCCGTCGGCTCGTCGGCGAGCAGCAGGCGCGGGCCGTTCGCCAGCGCGACCGCGATCGCCACGCGCTGCTGCTCGCCGCCCGACAGCTCGGCCGGACGCCGGTCGGCCGCGGACCGCAGCCCGACCAGGCCGAGCAGCTCGTCCGCGCGCCCGCGCGCCACGGGCCGCCGCCTGCCGGCGAGCGTGAGCGGCAGCATGACGTTCTGCCGCGCGGTCAGGTACGGGACGAGGTTCCGTGACGTCTGCTGCCGCACCGACCCGACGACGGTGCGGCGGTACGCGACGCGGTCCGCCCGCGACAGCGCTCCCAGGTCCCACCGCCCGACGCGCACCCGCCCGGCGGTGGGCACGTCGGCGGCCGACAGGATGCGCAGCAGCGTCGACTTGCCGGAGCCCGACGCGCCCACGACGGCGACCATCTCCCCCGCGTGGACCAGCAGGTCCAGGCCCTGCAGCGCCTGCACCTCGACGCCCCCGGTGCGGAACACGCGCACCACCGCGTCGCAGACCACGAGCGCGTCGCGCCCGAACTCCGCGGGCGCGCTCAGACGCGCACCGAGCTCCTCCACGACGCTGCGCTGCACGGGTGCCCCTCCTCGGACGCGACCCTGGATGCTAGCGCCGCCCGCGCCGTGTCGCGCAGGTGCCGTCACCCGGTCGGACCGGGCCGGGACTCGTGCCCCGGGCGGCCGTGCGTGCGGTTGCGCTCCTTGAGCTGGGACTCGTGGACGTGCCGGCGGCCCGCGACGAGCTCGTCCCGGACGCGGCGCTCGGCGTCGGCGAACGCCCGGTGGTAGCCGTCGTCGAAGTCCTCCACCACCTGGAACGTCCAACGCCCCGCGAGCACGTTGCGACCGACCACCTCGGCGCGCACCTCCTCGGCGAGGTCGGCGTGACCCGCCGCCTCGAGCCGGTCCAGCGCCTCGGCCAGCTCCGCGTCCGCGCGCCCGATCAGCCGGTGGAACGCGTAGAGCATCCCGCGGGCGTGCTCGACGACCTCGAACGCGGCGGTCACTCCCCCGACCGCCTCGACCACCGCCTCGGGGACGCCGTCGGGCGGCAGGTGCGCGGCGTCGGGGCGGTCGGCGGCGGGGGCGTCGGGCTCGGCCATGCGCCCATCGTCGGCCGGGGCGCCGGGCCGTGCGACCCGGACCGCGCTCGTGTCGGTGGTCGGGTCGAGCATGGGCCCGTGTCCAGCCGTCCGGCCCGCCCCGCGCCCGGCGGAGCGCCGGGGCCACCCGTCGCGCCGCCGGCGGAGCCCGCGCCGCCGCGACGCGCCACGATCCTGCACGCCGACCTCGACGCGTTCTACGCCTCGGTGGAGCAGCGCGACGACCCGCGGCTGCGGGGACGGCCCGTCGCGGTGGGCGGCGGCGTGGTGCTGGCCGCCTCCTACGAGGCGAAGCGTCGCGGGGTCCGCACCGCCATGAGCGCGCGGCAGGCGAGGTCCCTGTGCCCGGGGCTCGTCGTCGTCCGGCCGCGGTTCGACGCCTACTCCGCCGCGAGCCGCGCGGTGTTCGCGATCTTCGAGGACACGACGCCCGCCGTGCAGGGCGTCTCGATCGACGAGGCGTTCCTCGACGTGCACGGCCTGCACCGGATCGACGCCCCGCCCCTCGCGCTCGCCGCGCGGGTCCGCGCCCGGGTGGCCCACGAGGTCGGCCTGCCGATCACCGTGGGGGTCGCGCGCACGCCGTTCCTCGCGAAGGTCGCGAGCCGCGTCGCCAAGCCGGACGGCCTGCTGCTGGTCGACCCGGCCGCCGAGGCGGCGTTCCTGCACCCGCTGCCGGTCGAGCTGCTGTGGGGCGTCGGCGAGGTGACGGCCGACCGGCTGCGGGCGTACGGGCTGCGGACCGCCGGCGACGTCGCCGCGCTCCCGCGGGAGGTGCTCGTGGCCGCGCTCGGCCCGGCGCGCGGGCGCCACCTGCACGCCGTCGTGCACGGCGGCACGCCCGAGCGGCTCGAGACCGGCCGGCGCCGCGGCTCCGTCGGGGCGCAGCGGGCGCTCGGTCCCGGCCCGCACGCCCCCGACGACGTGCGCGCGGCGCTGCTCGGGCTGGTCGACCGGGTGTGCCGTCGCCTGCGCGCGGGGCACCGCCTCGCGCGGACCGTCGTGCTGCGGCTGCGGTTCGCGGACTACGGCACCGCGACCCGGTCGCGCTCGTTCGCCCACGCGACGTCCTCGGGCGCCGACCTCGCGGCCGCGGCCACCGCGCTGCTCGCGGACGCGGCCGGGCTGGTGCGGGAGCGGGGGCTCACCCTGGTCGGGGTGGCGCTCACGGGCCTCGAGCCGGACGACCACTGGCAGCCGACGCTCGACCTGGACGGCAGCGACCCGCGCGGGCTGGACGCCGCGGTGGACGCGGTGGCGCGCCGGTTCGGGGCGTCGGCGGTGGTGCGCGGCGCGCTCGTGCACCGCGGCACCGGGCTCGAGGTGCCGACGCTGCCCGACACCGGGGACTGAGCCCGGGGCCGGGTCGACGTCGGCCCCCCGGTGTCGCCGGAGGGCCGTCCCGCGTACCGTCGAGCGAGACCGCTCTCCCGGGTCGGGGACGTGCCCGGGGAGAACCGTGCCAGGGCAGGAGCGCGGAACCATGACCCACCCGACCGCCGTCGAGCACGCCCTCGCCGTGGGGACACCCGTCCGCTGCGGCGCCTACCGTCTGGACCTGACCACCGGCGCGTGGTGGTGGTCGGACCAGGTCTACGCCATCCACGGGTTCGCCCCGCACGAGGTCGTGCCGACGACCGAGCTGCTGCTCGCCCACAAGCACCCGGGCGACCGGGACCGCGTGGCCTGCACCCTCGACCCGGGGACCGGCCCCGGCGAGCCGTTCTCGTGCGTCCACCGCATCTGCGACGCGTCCGGGCACGAACGGCTGGTCGGCGTCGTCGGGGAGACCCAGGGCGGGCCGGACGGGGCCGCGGTCGCCGTGGGCGGCTACGTGACCGAGCTGACGGGCGTCGTCGACGACCACGCCCAGGCCGCCGCCACGGCGTCGATCGCCGCGGCGGCGCAGAGCAGGGCGGTCATCGACCAGGCGTGCGGCGCGGTCGCACTCGCCGGGCGCACAGACCCGCGGACCGCGTTCGACCGGCTGCGGGTGGCGTCGAACGACGCGAACGTGCCCGTGCGGACGCTCGCCACCGCCATCGTCACCTCGCTGCCCGAGCTCGGCGGCGAGCCCGGGCGGCTCGTGGGGTTCCTCGACGCCCTGCTCGCGCCCACGCACCGCGCCGCCTGACGCCCCGGGGAGCGGGCGCCGCCCCGCCGGGGGACGATGGGCACCCGCCGCCGCGACGAGGAGCCCCATGCGCCAGCACGACGTGCCCCCGCGGGCCGGGCGCGCCGACGGGCGGCCGCCGGAGCCCGTCCCGCCCTCCAGCACGCCGTCCGTCCCGCCCTCCGCCGCGCCGTCCGCCACACGGCGCGCGACCGCGCTGCTCCGGGCGTGCCACCCCGCGCCGGCGGCGGCGGTCACGCTCTTCGCCGGGGCGTTCGCCGCCGGGGCCGCCGACGCGGGCCCGGGCCGGGCGCTGCTCGTCGCCGCCGCCGTGCTCGCGGGCCAGCTCTCCGTCGGGTGGTCGAACGACTGGATCGACGCGGCGCGGGACCGCGCGGTCGGGCGGGTGGGCAAGCCGGTGGTGTCCGGCGACGTCTCCCCCGCCGGGCTGCGCACCGCCGCGCTCGCGGCCGCCGCCGCGTGCGTGCTCCTGTCGGCCGCCCTCGGTGCCGTGCCGGGCGCGCTGCACGTCGGGCTCGTCGCCGTCGCCTGGGGGTACAACGCCGGTCTGAAGTCGACCGCGTGGTCGTGGGTGCCGTACGCCGTCGCGTTCGGCGGGCTGCCGTCGGTCGCGACGCTGGCCGTGGCGGACCCCGCACCGGCGCCGTGGTGGGTGACCGCGGGAGCGGCGGGGCTCGGCGTCGGCGCCCACCTCGCCAACGTGCTGCCCGACCTCGAGGACGACGCGGCGACCGGCGTGCACGGGCTGCCGCACCGGCTCGGGCGCCGCCGGACCGCGACCGGCGCCGCCGCGGTGCTGCTGGCGGCTGCGGCCGTGGTCGTCCTGGCCTCCCCCGGCGCGCCCGGGGCAGGCGGGCTCCTGGCGCTCGCCGCCACCGCCGCGCTCGCGACGTCCGCCGCGGTGGTCGCGCTGCGCAGCCCGGCCAGCCGGTGGCCGTTCCGCGCGGCGATGCTCACCGCGGCAGTCGTCGTCGTGCTCCTGGTCGCGACCGGCTGACCGGCGCCGGGGCCGCCGGCGCCCCGCCCCGCCACCGGTCGCGAGCGCCCCTGCACGGGGGGAGGATCGCGCCATGTCCCGGATCCTCGCCGTCAGCCCGGCCCTCCCGCCGCACGCGTACCGCCAGGCCGAGATCACGGCGGAGATCGGCGGCCTGCTCACCCGGGACCCCGGGCGCCGGGCGCTGCTCGACCGGGTCCAGGGATCGGCGGGGGTCGACACCCGGCACCTCGTGCTGCCGCTCGAGAAGTACGCCGGGCTCGGGTCGTTCGGGGAGGCGAACGACCTGTTCCTGCGCGAGGGGGCCGAACTGGCCGCCGGCGCCGTGCTCGACGCCCTGCGGACGGCCGGGCTGCGGCCCGCGGACGTCGACCACCTGCTGTTCACGACCGTCACCGGCGTCTCCGCGCCGTCGCTCGACGCGCTGCTGGTGGAGCGGCTCGGGCTGCGACCGGACGTGCGGCGCTCGCCGTCCTTCGGGCTCGGCTGCGCGGGCGGAGCCGCGGGGCTCGCGCTCGCCCACGACCGGCTGACGGCCCACCCCGGCGACGTCGCCGTGCTGCTGTCCGTCGAGCTCTGCTCGCTGACGTTCCAGCAGGACGACGACTCGACGGCGAACCTCGTGGCCACCGGGCTGTTCGGCGACGGTGCCGCGGCCGCGGTCCTGGTGGGCGAGGAGCGTGCGGCGCTCGACGGCGTGGACGGTCCCCAGGTGGTCGGGCCGCGGAGCGTGCTGTACCCCGGCACCGCCGGGGACCTCGGCTGGCGCGTCGGCGAGCAGGGCCTGCGCATCGTGCTGTCGGGGGGCATGGCCGACACCGTCTCCGCGCACGTCTCGCAGGACGTCGACGCCCTGCTCGCGCCGCTCGGGGCGACCACCGCGGACGTCGCCCGCTGGGTCGTCCACCCGGGCGGCCCGCGCATCCTCGACGCCGTCGAGGACGCGCTCGGGCTGCCGCCCGAGGCGCTCGCCGTCAGCCGCGCGACGATGGCCCGCACGGGCAACCTGTCCTCCGCGGCCGTGCTGCACGTCCTGGCGGCGACTCCCCCGCCGGACGACGGCGGCCTCGGCGTGGTGCTGGCCTTCGGGCCGGGCGTCGGGGCGGAGCTGGTCGCGCTGCGCTGGGGGGCCGCGGCATGAGCTCGCTGGTGTGGTTCGACGTCCTCGTGGCGCTCACCGCGCTCGAGCGGCTCGCCGAGCTCGTCGTCTCGGCGCGCAACGCCCGCTGGTCCGTCGCCCGCGGGGGCGTCGAGTCGGGCCTCGGCCACTTCCCGGCGATGGTGGCGCTGCACACCGGGCTCCTCCTCGCGTGCGTGCTCGAGGCGCACCTCGCGGACCGCCCGTTCCTGCCGTGGCTCGGCTGGCCGGCGTTCGCGCTGGTCGTCGCCAGCCAGGCGCTGCGGTGGTGGTGCATCGCGACCCTCGGGCCGCGCTGGAACACGCGCGTGATCGTCGTGCCGGGGCTGCCGCTCGTCGCCGGCGGGCCGTACCGCTGGCTGCGCCACCCCAACTACGTCGCGGTGGTCGTGGAGGGCGTCGCGCTGCCGCTCGTCCACACGGCCTGGGTGACGGCGGTGGCGTTCACCGTGCTCAACGCGGTCCTGCTGCTGGGGTTCCGCATCCCCGCCGAGGAGCGGGCGCTCCGCCTGGCCGGCGAGCGCACGTGACCCCCGACGCCGACGTCCTCGTCGTGGGCGGCGGGCCGGTCGGGCTCGCCGCCGCGGTCGAGGCGCGGCTCGCCGGCCTGACCGCGCTGGTCGTCGAGCCGCGCCGCCCGCCCGTCGACAAGGCGTGCGGCGAGGGCCTCATGCCGCAGGCGGTCGGCGCCCTCGACCGGCTGGGGGTGCGGCCGCCGGGGCACCCGCTCGCGGGCATCGCGTACGTGCGGGACGCGCTGCGGGCCGAGCACCGGTTCGCGGGCGACCCGGGGCGCGGCGTGCGGCGGACGGTGCTGCACGGCGAGCTCGACCGGCGCGCGACCGAGCTCGCCGTGGCGCGGCACCCCGCGAAGGTGGTCGACGTGGAGCAGGACCGTGCGGGCGTCACGGCGCGCTGCACCGACGGGCGCGAGGTCCGGGGCCGCTGGCTGCTGGGCTGCGACGGCCTGCACTCCGCGGTGCGCCGGCTCACCGGCCTCGAGGCCCCGCCGCCCCGGCGCCGGGTGCGGCGGTTCGGCGTCCGGCGCCACTACCGCGTGACGCCCTGGACCGATCTCGTCGAGGTCCACTGGGGCCGCCGGACCGAGGCGTACGTCACGCCCGTCGGGCCGGACCTGGTCGGGGTCGCGCTGCTCGGACCGTCCCCCATCGACGTCGACGACGAGCTCGCGGCGATGCCCCGGCTCGCCGAGCACCTCGAGGGGGCCCCGGTGGAGGCCGCGGACCGGGGGGCGGGGCCGCTGCGCCAGCGCACCCGGGCGCGCGCGTGCGACCGGGTGCTGCTGGTCGGCGACGCATCGGGCTACGTCGACGCGCTCACCGGCGAGGGCCTGCGCCTGGGGTTCGCCCAGGCCCGCGCCGCGATCACGCACCTCGACGACCCGGACGGCTACGAGCGGGCGTGGTCGGCCGCGACGCGCGACTACCGCCTGCTCACGTCCGCGCTCGTGGCCGCGGCGACGTCCCCGCTGCGCGGGGCGCTCGTGCCCGCTGCGGTCCGGCTGCCCCCGGTGTTCGCCGCCGCGGTCGAGCGGCTCGCGCGCTGAGGGACCGCGCCGGGCGGGCGCGGGCAGGGGCGGGCACACCCCCGCCCCGCCGCGCGGTGCGACGGAGGCGCAGTGGCGCAGCGGCGCAGCGGCGCACTGGCACAGCGGCGTGGTCAGCGCCGTGCGGTCGCCCGCATCCGCCACAGGAGCCACAGGAAGTACGGCGTGCCGACGACGGCCGTGACCAGGCCCGCCGGGAGCTGCGCCGGGGCGATCGCCGTCCGGCCCACCGTGTCGGCGACGCACACCAGCGTGGCGCCGAGGACGACCGTCATCGGCACCAGCCACCGGTGCCTGCGGCCGATCACCATCCGCGCCGCGTGCGGGGCGACCAGGCCCACGAACGCCACCGGGCCCATCGCCGCCGTGGCCGCGGCCGTCAGCAGCACGGCCACCGCGACGTGCAGACGGCGCGACCGCGGCAGGTCCACGCCCAGCACCCGCGGGGTGACCTCGTCCACCTGCACGAGGTCCAGGTCGCGGTGCGTGCGGGCCACGACCAGCCCCGCGGCGGCGAGAGCCACGACGAGCGGCACGATCTGCGGCAGGCCCGCGCCGAACGTGGACCCCCCGAGCCACGTGATCGCGCGGTTCTGGTTCCACGGGTCGGTACGGACCAGCAGCAGGGTCGTCACCGCGCTGGCGGCCGCACCGGTCCCGAGGCCGACGAGCACCAGGCGACCCGACGCCATGCCGCTGCCCGCGGTCGCGCCGAACACCAGCAGGCCGGCCAGCACCGCGCCGAGCACCGCCCCCGCGAACACCGCGGCGAAGGCGGGGCCGGGCACGGCGACGATCACGGCCACGGCACCGAGCCCGGCGGCGTGCGCGATGCCGAGCACGCCGGGGTCGGCGAGCGGGTTGCGGGTGACGGCCTGCACGAGCAGACCGGCCAGCGCCAGGCACGCACCGGCGAGCAGCGCGACCGCCACCCGGGGCACCCGCGAGTCCAGGACGATGTCGAGCCGCACCGACGCCCGGCCCGCGAGCCAGTTCTGCACGTCGCCCAGCAGCACCGTGGAGTCACCCAGCAGGACGCCCGCCACCACGGCGGCGACCGCCAGCAGGACGGCGGCGCCGAGCAGGAGCGCGGGCGCCCGCCGCGCCAGCGCGCTGCCCGAGCGCAGGGTGACGAGCGTGTCCGGCTCGAGGGCGGCGCGCGCCCGGCGGGCGAGGAGCACCAGCGCGACCGCGCCGATGAGGCTCGTGACCACACCGGTCGGCACCGTCACGCCGCTGACCGGCCCGAAGAGCTGCCGCAGCGCCACGTCCGCCGTCAGCACCAGGGCCGTGCCGGCGACCGCGGCGGCCGGGATCAGCACCCGGTGGCGCGTCAGCGGGCGCACCCACGTGGCCAGCAGGCGCACGAGCAGCGGCGCGCACAGGCCGACGAACCCGATGGGTCCGGTCACGGCCACCGCGCAGGTCGCGAGCAGCACCGCGAGCACGACACCGACCAGCCGCGTCCGCGCGACGTCGACCCCGAGCGACCGCGCCGCGTCGTCGCCGAGCTGCAGCAGGTCCAGGCGCCGCCCCAGGACGAGCAGGCCGACCAGGGCCGCGGCCGCGACCGGCGCGATGCTGCGGACGGTGCCCATGCCGTTCTGCCCGAGCGAGCCCGCTCCCCAGGCGAACAGCCCCTGCGTCTCCCACGGGAACAGCACCAGCAGGGCCTGCGTCACCGACGCGAGCCCCAGCGTGATGGCCGACCCCGCGAGCACCAGGCGCACCGGCGAGGCCGCCGGGCCGCCGGAGAGCCCGATCACGACCCCGGCCGCGGCCAGACCGCCCGCGAACGCCACCGCGACACCCGGCAGGGCGCCCAGCGAGGCGCCCGCCACCGCCGCGACCGTCACCGCGAGGTGCGCTCCGGCGTTCACCGCGAGCGTGTCCGGTGCCGCGAGCGGGTTGCGCGCGATGCCCTGCAGCGCGGCGCCGGAGGCCCCCAGCGCGCAGCCGACCAGCACACCGGCCGCGAGCCGGGGCAGCCGCGACGCCGTGACCACCGCCGCGGCCTGGTCCAGGTCGCCCTGGCCCGTCAGCGCGCGCCACAGCTCGCCCACGGTGACGTCGGCCGTCCCCTGGGTCAGGTGCCACGCGGCGGCCACGACGAGCCAGGCCACGAGCAGGCCGAGAGCGACGCCGGTGCGGACCGGCTGACGCGGCGCGGCACCGCCGGGCCGGGCGGCGCCGTCCCCGCCCGGCAGCGGAGAGGGGACGGCGCCGCGCCGGGTGCCGGCGCGAGGTGGCGAGGTGGTCACGGCGCGGGCGTCACTCGGCGGTGAGCTGCGCGACGAGGTCGTCCGACCAGCCGGCCAGCGACTCGGGACCGCCGTAGGCCCAGATCCCGACGCCCGCGCGGTGCACGTGGTCCTGCTGGACGAACGGCAGCGACTGCCACACGGGGTTGTCGGCGAGCGTGGTCGCGACCACGTCGTCCTCGTCGTCGTTGCCCCAGTACAGGAAGCGGGTGTCCTCCGGCAGCGCCGTCAGCCCCTCGACGTCCACGTACGACAGGCCGTACGCGTCGTCGCCCGGGTCCTCCCAGGCGGCCGCCAGGCCCATCTCGTCCGCCACGGCCTGGAACGCCGTGCGCGGGCCGTGCATGCGGATGGTCACGTTCGCGCCCTCGGCGTACGGCGAGGCGAACACCACGGGCGTGCCCTCCAGGCCGGCGTCCGCGATCGCGGACGCGTTCTCGTCGATGGTCGCCTGCGAGGCCGCCATGACGTCGTCCGCGGCGTCGTCCTGGCCGACGAGCGTCGCGATGCTCCGGAACGTCTGCTCGACGTAGCCGAGCGGGTCGGAGGCGTCGGCCCCGTCGAACAGGGCCACCGGGGCGATGCGCTCCATCTGCTCCATGGCCCCCTCGGGGATCGAGGAGGTCACGCCGACGATGAGGTCGGGCTCGAGCCCGGCGATCGCCTCGACCGACGGCTCGCCGCGGGTGCCGACGTCCTCGGGCTCGCCCTGCAGCGGCACGACGGTGCCGACCCAGGAGGTGTACCCGGCGACGTCTGCCGCGCCGACCGGCGTGACGCCGAGCGACGTCAGCATCTCGGTCTGCATCCACTCCAGGGACACGACGCGGGTCGCGGGGGCGTCGAGCTCGACGGTCTCACCGCGGTCGTCGGTGATGGACACCGGGCCGGAGGCGGCCGAGGTGCTCGGTGCGTCGGAGGCGGGCTCGTCGGTGGTGCCGCAGGCCGCCAGCAGGGCCAGCGCCCCCACGGCGACCAGCGCCGTGAGCGTGCGTCGGGTGGTCATCGTTCCTCGTGTCTGCGCGGGTGGGATGGGCGCCCGCGCGTCGCGCCCCGGTGAGGCCGCGCCGGTGGCGCGGCGGTGGTCGTGGTGGTCGTGGTGGTCGAGGCCCCGGCGAGGCGTGGCCGTCGTGGGCCGGCCGCGGCTCCCGCCGGCCGTGGCCGCCCGGGAGGAGCGGCGCTGCCCCGGACCGGCCGCGGGGCCTGCGCCGCGTCGCGCGGTCGGTCGCGCGCGCGGCGGCGGCCCGTCAGGCCGGGACCGCGGTGGGCGCCCGGTCGGTGGCCGCGGGCGCCAGGCGCCGGAGCTGCAGCCGTGGGGTGTGGACGGCGACGTGGCCCGTGCCGGGGTCGGTGCGGACCTCCACGTCGATCTCGTACACGTCGCTGAGCAGGCGCGACGTCAGCGCCCGGTCCGGTGCCCCGTCCGCGACGACCCGGCCGGCGTGCAGCACGAGCACGCGGTCCGCGACCGCCGCGGCCTGCTCCAGGTCGTGCAGCACCACCCCGACGGCGACGTCGTGCACGTCGGCGAGCGAGCGCACCAGCTCCAGCACCTCCACCTGGTAGCGCAGGTCGAGGTGGTTCGTCGGCTCGTCCAGCAGCAGCACGCCGGTGTCCTGCGCGAGCGCGGACGCGAACCAGACCCGCTGCACCTGGCCCCCGGAGAGCGCGTCGACGTCGGCGTCCGCGAGGTCGGCGATCCCCGCGAGCACCAGCGCCCGGTCCACGGCCTCCCGGCCCGCGGGGTCGGTCCCCCGCCAGCCGCTGCGGTGCGGGTGCCGGCCGAACTCGACCGCGTCGCGCACGGTGATGCCGGCCGGCGTCGGCCGGGACTGCGCCAGCAGCGTGACCCGCCGGGCGAAGTCGCGCGCCGAGAGCGCACCGGCGTCGGCGTCGTCCAGGGTGACGCGCCCCGCGGACAGCCGCTGCAGCCGCGCCATGCCCCGCAGGAGCGTCGACTTGCCGGAGCCGTTCGGCCCCACGAGCGCGGTGACCTGCCCCCGGGAGAGCGTCACGCTCGCCCCGGTGACGACGGGGTCGCCGCCGTAGCCGATGCTGACGTCGGCGGCGGACATCGCGGTGGCGGTCTCGAGCACGCTGCCGACCTTAGCCAAGCCTTACCTCATCAGGCAATCACCGGCGCTCAGCCCGCGAGATGGCCCCAGCGTCCCGCGAGCTCCTGCCACGGCCCGACGGCGGCCACCGCTCCCTCCTCCAGGACCACGACCCGGTCGGCCCGCGCGAGCGCGGACCTCTTGGCCGAGGCGCCCACCACGGTGGTCCCCCGGGCGCGGAGCGACTGCCAGAGCTCGATCTCGGTCGCGGCGTCGAGCGCGCTCGACACGTCGTCCGCGAGCAGCAGCTCGGACCGGGTCGCCAGCGCCCGCGCGAGTGCGAGCCGCTGCACCTGGCCGCCCGACAGGCGCACCCCGCGGTGACCCACGAGGGCGTCCGGTCCGCCGGCGTCCGCGACGTCGTCGCCGAGGCGGGCGTCCTCGACGGGCCCCGCCACGTCCCGGTCCGCGTGGTCGAGCCGCACGTTGTCCGCGAACGTGCCGGACAGCACGCGGGGCACCTGCGCCACGTGGGCGACCCGACCGGGCCGGAGGAACTCCTCCGGGTCGTCCACCTCCGTGCCGTTCCACGCCATGCGGCCGGTGTGCGTCATGAGCCCGGCGAGCGCCGACAGCAGGCTCGACTTGCCCGACCCGACGCGACCGAGCAGGAGCACCAGCTCGCCGCGCCGCACGGTCAGGTCCACCCCCGCGACGCCGACGGTCCCGTCGTCGTGCACCGCGGACAGCCCGCGCAGCTCCAGGTGCTCGAGGCGGTCGCGCCCGTCGGCCCGCGGCGCCGGCGCCGCACCCTCGGGCAGGTGGACGCCCGGGGGGACGGCGCACAGGTCGGCGCCGCCGGCGAACTCGGCGGTGGCCCGCTGCCAGGCGCGGGTGCCGGGCGCCTCGGTGACGACCGCTCCGGCGACGACGCCGAACCAGTTGAAGCCGGCGACCGCACCGGCGACCAGCAGGGTCGACGCGAGGTCCCACACGCCCCCGAGCAGCGCGGCCCAGGCCACGACCACGCCGGCCTGCACGGCGACGATCGGCACGCCGTCCAGCACCGCCTGCACCCGGTGCTCGCGCACCGCCGCCTCCACCCGGCCCGAGTCCACCCGCCGCAGGTGGGCGTGGACGTCCGGCGTCCGCGCCGCGAGCTTCACCGTGCGCGCGGCGTCCAGCGCCGAGACCAGCGCCCGCCCGAACGTGGCGCGGGCCGCCGCCGAGCGGGTGGCGGACCGGCCCGCCGCCCGGCGTCCCGCGAGGGCGCAGGCGGCGCCGACGACGAGCACGCCCAGCAGGACCGCTCCCGCCAGCAGGGACCACGACAGCACGGCGGTGACGGCGACCAGCACCAGGCCGTTGGCGAGGTCGACCCACCGGTCCGCGTACCGCGCGAACCGGTCGGCGTCGAGCGCCCGCGCGACGACCTCCCCGGGTGGCGTGCGACGCAGCCGGTGCTGCTGCGTCTGGCCGACCAGGACGGCCATGCGGACGCGCAGCAGCACCTCCACCCACCAGCGCGGGTAGAGCCGGAACGCCAGCGCACCGCACGGCGCGACCAGCAGCAGGAGGACGACGAGCACCGCGACGAGCGCCACCGGCGCCTCGCCCGCGCGCAGCCCCTCGACCGTGCGGCCCCACAGGAACCCCGTGACGGCGCCCTGGGCCGCCACCAGGCTCGCGGCCAGGAACAGCAGGCCGCCGCCGATGCCCCAGCGCGGCGTGACGCGCAGCGCGTGGGCGATGCCGCGGGCCAGGCTCAGGCCGGGACCGGGCTCGCGCAGCTCCGGGGGCGGGCCGGAGCGGCGGCGGACGCCGACCGACCCCGTACCGTCCGCCTCGCCGTCCGGGACGACCTCGCCCGTCACCTCGGCGTCCGTCACCTCGTCGCCGGTCACCTCGACACCCGGCACCTCGACACCCAGTGCCTGCTCGTGCTCGGTCCCGTCGCTGCACGACGCGGTCAGCAGCGTCCGGAACGGCCCCTCCGCCGCCGCGAGCACGGCGCGCGGTCCCTGCTGGACGACCCGGCCGTGGTCCAGCACGACCACCTGGTCGGCCCGGTCCACCGTGCCCAGGCGGTGCGCGACGAGCACGCCCGTGCGCCCCCCGAGCAGCCGGTCCGCGGCCGCCACGACCCGGGCCTCGGTGAGCGGGTCCATCCGCGCGGTCGCCTCGTCGAGCACGACCACCTGCACGTCGCGGACGAGCAGGCGCGCGAACACGACCAGCTGCTCCTCGCCGGCCGACAGGGTGGTGCCGCCGGGTCCGAGCAGCGTGTCCAGCCCGTCGGGGAGGCCGGCCACCCACTCCTCGAGGCGCAGCTCGCGGACGGCCGCCTCGACCTGGGCCCGCGGCACGTCGGCGAACAGCGCGACGTTCTCGGCCAGCGTGCCGGCGAGGATCTCGGTGCGCTGCGTGACGACGCCGACCGCCGCCCGCAGCTGCTGCAGGTCCAGGTCGCGCACGTCGACACCGCCGAGCAGGACGGTGCCGCGCGGCGGCTCGACCGCGCGGGACAGCAGGGCGGCGAGCGTGGTCTTGCCCGAGCCGGTGCGCCCGACCAGGGCGACCGTCTGCCCAGCGGGGACGCGCAGCGAGACGTCCCGCAGCGCGAACGCACCCTCCTCGTAGGCGAAGTGGAGGTCGCGCAGCTCCAGCCCGACGGGCCCGGACGGCACCGGGAGCCCGCCCTCCGGCTCCGGCGGGGACTCGAGCAGCTCCCGGATGCGGATCGCCGCGCCGATGCCCTCCTGGAGGTCCGGCAGGTTGCGCGCCAGCTGGTCGAACTGCCCGACGAACGACGCGGTGACGAGGAACAGCGTGACCAGCTCGGCCACGGACAGCCGGCCGCCGGCGGCCAGCGCGACGCCCGCCACGGCGACCGCCCCGAGCAGGGCGTGCAGCAGCATCCCGGCGCGGGCCGTCATGAGCGTCTCGACGGCGAGCACCCGGTCGAGCGTGCGGTGCACGAGCGCCGAGGACTCCGCGAGCCGCCGCACCGCGAACGCCTGCCCGTGGCTCGTGCGCAGGTCGTCGCGCGCCGCCACGGCCTCCTCGAAGGCCGCCGCGTTGTCGGTCCAGGCGCGCTCCTCGACGACCTTGCGGCGCGCGATCTCGCCCAGGGACGGCCGGACGACGAGCACCGTCAGGGCCCCGAGCAGCGGGAAGAGCACCCACGCGGGCCACCAGGTCACGCCCGCGACCACCCAGAGCGGGACGCAGCCGACGACGGTGCGGCCCATGCCCCAGACCTGCCGCCGCACCAGGGCGCCGACCGCGTGCGTGTCGTCGTCGACCCGGTCCAGCACCTCACCCACGGCCTGCTCGGTGAGCGTCGCGAGCGGCTGGTGCAGCGCCGCGCTGAGCAGGTCGCCGCGCAGCCGGCCCTCGGCCCGGTCCACGACCCCGGCCCACACGACCTGCCCGACCGAGTCGACGAGCGCCGCCCCCACCAGGCAGAGCGCGAGCAGCGCGAGCCCGGTGCCCGTCGGGTCCTCCGCCAGGCGCCCCGCGACCACGGCGCCGAGCGCGGACCCGACCGCGCCGACGGTCAGCGCGGTGAGCGCGAACGCCGCGGCCCGGCCGCCGAGGCGGCGCACGTCGAGGCGGCGGGCCCGGTCGTCGGGACGGCGGGGCGCGTCCGGTGTCGGCGGAGCGGTGGCGGTGGTGGCGGTGCTGGTCATCGTCCGACGACCCTAGGCACCGGGTCCGACACTCCCCCACACTTTTCCACCGGCGGGCGGCCGCGCCGTCGTCTCCCGGGTGATCCCGGTCGCTACCGTGGGCGCCGTGATCGTGTGGACCACCGCCTTCCTCGACGGCGGAGCAGCGGCCTGGCCCGCCACCCTCGACTTCTGGACGCGGGCGACCGCCACCCGGCTCTCGGCGCCCCGTGGCCCCGACGACGAGTTCGTCACCCTGCTGCCGGACGACGGCGTCGCGTTCCTGCGCGCGCAGCGCACCACCACCGGCGCGCCGCGCGTGCACCTGGACGTGCACGTCGACGACGTGCGGCGGGCGGCGGACGAGGCGGTCGCGCTCGGCGCCCGGCAGGTGCTGAGCGCCCGGCACGTCCTGCTGAGCTCGCCGGGCGGCCTGCCGTTCTGCGTGGTGGCGGCGGACGGGATCGAGGGACCCCGCCCCGCACCGCGGCGGTGGACGGCGCCGGACGGCCGCAGCCACACGAGCCTCCTCGACCAGCTCGCGGTGGACGTGCCCGCCGACCGGTGGGAGCCGGAGGTCCGGTTCTGGCAGGCGCTCACCGGGTGGGCGGCGCGTCCCCATGACCCCGGCGCGTCGCTGGTGCCGCTCGTCCGCGGGGACGGCATGCCGCTGCGGATCCTGCTGCAGCGTCTCGACGAGCCCACGGGTGCGGTGCGGGCCCACCTCGACGTCGCGTGCGACGACCGGCCGGCCGAGACCGCGCGGCACGTGGGGCTGGGCGCGCAGGTCGAGCGCGTCCGCGAGCGGTGGACCGTGCTCGTGGACCCGGCCGGGCGCCGCTACTGCCTGACCGACCGGGACCCGGCGACCGGCGAGGGCTGACGATCAGCGGCGCGGCCGGTCGACCAGCGCCGCCGTGCCCGCCGCGAGGACGCCGGTGACCAGGGCCACGGACGGCCAGGCGCCCAGGTGCGGCGCGAGCAGGTGGGACGCGACGAAGCAGCCCGCGCCGAGGACGAGCACCCCGGCGACCCGCGCCGGGCCGGCGGCCGGCAGCGCACGCCAGCCGCTCCACGCGACCCCCGCGACCAGGACGGCGCCGCCCACCGCGCGCACGCCCGTCGCCTGGGCGGCGGCGAAGCCCCCGGCGAGGGTGGCCGCCGCGACGACCGCCGTCGGGACCCGCGGCCACGGTCCCCGGGGCACCGCCGGGGTGGCCGAGCCGGTGCGGGAGGGGTTCGCCGGAGACGTCATGCGCCCATCCTGCCCCGGCCCACCCGTCGCGGCCTCGTCCGGGCCCGGCGCGCTCACCGCCGCCAGGCCCGGACGCTCCGCGCGGGTCAGACCTGCTCCTCCACGACCGCCCCGGCGAACTGCGACTGGTACAGCCGGTGGTAGGCGCCCCCGGCCTCGATGAGCGCCTCGTGCGTGCCCTGCTCCACGATCGCGCCGTGCTCCATGACGAGGATCAGGTCCGCGTCGCGGATCGTGGACAGCCGGTGCGCGATGACGAACGACGTCCGCCCCTCGCGCAGCGACGCCATGGCGTGCTGCAGCAGCCGCTCCGTGCGCGTGTCGACCGACGACGTCGCCTCGTCGAGGATCAGCACGGACGGCTGGGCCACGAACGCGCGCGCGATCGTGATCAGCTGCTTCTCGCCCGCGGACAGGTTCGCCGCGTCCTCCTCCAGCACGGTGTCGTACCCGTGCGGCAGGGAGTGGACGAACCGGTCGACGTAGGTGGCCTGCGCCGCGGCGAGGACCTCCTCGTCGGTGGCCGACTGCCGGCCGTAGCGGATGTTCTCCCGGATGGTGCCGGAGAACAGCCACGGGTCCTGCAGCACCATGCCCGTGCGGGCGCGGGCGTCGTGGCGGCTCAGCTCCGCGATGTCCTGGCCGTTGACGAGGATGCGGCCGCCGTCGAGCTCGTAGAACCGCATGAGCAGGTTGACCAGCGTCGTCTTGCCCGCGCCGGTCGGCCCGACGATCGCGACCGTCTGCCCGGGGCTGACGGTGAACGACAGGTCGGTGATGAGCGGCTGGTCCGGGCTGTAGGAGAACGACACGTGCTCGAACTCGATGGTGCCGTCGCCGTCGGCCGGCGCCGGGGCGTCCGCCGCGTCCGCGCTCTCCTCGTCCTCGTCGAGCAGCTGGAACACCCGCTCGGCCGAGGCCGTGCCGGACTGGACGACCGCGGCCATGCCGCCGAGCTCGGACAGCGGCTGCGTGAACATCTGCGTGTACTGGATGAACGCCTGCACGCTGCCCAGACGCAGGCTGCCGTTGGCGACCATCAGGCCGCCGAGCACCGCGATGCCGACGTACGTGAGGTTGCCGACGAACGACATGCCCGGCCAGATGATCCCGGACAGGAACTGCGCCCGGAACGACGCCCGGTAGAGCTCCTCGTTCTCCGCGCGGAACCGGTCGGCGAAGTCGCGGCGGCGGCCGAACACCTTGACGAGCGCGTGGCCGGAGAACGACTCCTCGACCCGGGCGTTGAGGCGGCCGACCTTGCGCCACTGCAGCCCGAAGGCCTTCTGGGACTTCGGGCCGATCACGCCGAAGATCACGCCCATCAGCGGCAGCGACACCAGCGCGACCAGGGCGAGCTGCCACGAGATCGAGAACATCATGACCAGCACGCCGATGACCGTGAGGATCGAGGTCAGCGCCGTGGACAGCGACTGCTGCATGGTCTGCGTGATGTTGTCGATGTCGTTGGTGACGCGGGAGATCAGCTCGCCGCGCTGCACGCGGTCGAAGTACGCCAGCGGCAGCCGGTTGATCTTCTGCTCGACGGCCTCGCGCAGCCGCCACATCGCCCGCACCATGACGACGTTGATGATGTAGCCCTGCCCCCACATGAGCAGGGCGCTCGCCACGTACAGCGCGAGGACGGTCAGCAGCAGGCGCCCGAGGTGGTCGAAGTCGATGCCCTGCCCGGGCACGAGCCGGTCCATGGCCGCGACCATGTCGGCGAGGCGGTCCTGCCCGTCGGCGCGCAGCCCGGCGACGGCCTGCTCCTGCGTGATGCCCTCCGGGAGCTGCCGCGACACGAAGCCCGTGAACACCGCGTCGGTCGCGCGCCCGAGGATGCGCGGGGCGAGCACGGTGAGCACGACGCCCGCGGCGCCCATGAGAGTCACGGCGACGAGCGCGAGCCTGTAGGGGCGCAGCAGCCCGAGCATCCGGCCGAACGACTCCTTGAAGTTGTCGGCCTTCCCGGGGGCGACGCCCTCCCACGAGTCGGACGCGATCCGCGCCTGCTCGCCGAGCTCGATCTCGAGCTTCTCGTCCTCGGTCAGCGTCTGGTCGCTCATCGGCCGGCCTCCACGGAGAGCTGGGACTCCGCGATCTCGCGGTAGGTCTGGTTGGTGGCGAGCAGCTCCTCGTGGGTGCCCAGGCCGGCGACGCGGCCGTCCTCCAGCACGAGGATCGCGTCGGCGTCGGTCACGGTCGAGACCCGCTGGGCGACGACGATCTTCGTGACCTCGGGCAGCTCGCGCCACAGCGCCTGCCGCAGGCGGGCGTCGGTCGCGAGGTCGAGCGCGGAGAACGAGTCGTCGAACACCAGCACCTCGGGCCGGCGCACGAGGGCCCGCGCGATCGCGAGGCGCTGCCGCTGGCCCCCGGAGACGTTGGTGCCGCCCTGCGCGATGCGCGCCTCGAGCCCGCCGTCCATCTGCGAGACGAAGTCGCTGGCCTGGGCGATCTCCAGCGCCCGCCACAGGTCGCCGTCGGAGGCGTCCTCCTGGCCGAGCCGGAGGTTGGACGCGACCGTGCCGGCGAACAGGAACGGCCGCTGCGGGACCAGGCCGATGCCGGCCCACAGGTCCTCGAGCGCGGCGTCCCGGACGTCGACGCCGCCGACGCGCACCGTTCCGCCGGTGGTGTCGAACAGCCGCGGGACCAGCGACACGAGCGTGGTCTTGCCCGCGCCCGTGGAGCCGATGACGGCGACCGTCTGCCCCGGCCGGGCCGTGAAGGTGATCCCCGACAGCACGGGGTGCGCGGCCTCCGGGTAGGCGAAGGTCACGTCCTCGAACGCGACCTCCCCCGGGCGGGGGCGCCCGCGCACGGGCTGCTCGGGCTCGGCCAGCGTCGACGTGCTCGCCAGCACCTCCGCGATGCGCTCGGCCGAGACGGCGGCGCGCGGGATCATCACCGTCATGAAGGAGGCCATGAGGACTCCCATGAGGATCTGCCCGATGTACTGCATGAACGCGAGCAGCGTCCCGATCTGCACGTTCCCGTTGTCGACCTCGATGCCGCCGAACCAGATCACGCCGACGACCGTGACGTTGAGGACGAGCATCGCCAACGGGAACAGCAGGACGAACAGCGAGCCGATCTTGCGGCCGACCACCATGATGTCGGTGTTCGCGACCCGGAACCGGTCGGCCTCGATCGACTCCCGGACGAACGCGCGCACCACCCGGACCCCCGTGAGCTGCTCGCGCATGATCCGGTTCACCGCGTCGAGCTTGCCCTGGTAGGACCGGAACAGCGGCACCATCCGGCTGATGATGAGGCCGGCCACCACGAGCAGGACGGGCACGGACACGGCGATCAGCCACGACAGCCCGACGTCCTGGCGCAGCGCCATGATCACGCCGCCGATGGCGAGCATCGGGGCGGACACCAGCATGGTCGCGCCCATCATGGTGACCATCTGGACCTGCTGGACGTCGTTGGTGTTGCGGGTGATGAGGGAGCCGGCGCCGAACTGCGAGATCTCGCGCTCGGAGAACCCGCTGACGCGCCCGTAGACGTCGTCGCGGATGTCCCGGCCGGCCTGCATGGCGGCGCGGGCGGCGAAGTACGTCGCGACGATCGCCGCGAGGATCTGCCCGAGCGACACGGTCAGCATGAAGGCGCCGGTGCGCCAGATGTAGCGGGTGTCGCCCTGGGCGACGCCCCGGTCGACGATGTCGGCGTTGAGGCTGGGCAGGTAGAGCATCGCGAGCGCGGAGCCGAGCTGGAACACCAGCACGCCCGCGAGGAGCCATCGGTAGGGACGCAGGTAGCGCCAGAGCAGTCGGGCGAGCACGGGGGTCTCCATGGTCGAGGCGGCGAGGTCACGGCCACGGCCGGTGGGGGGACCGTCCGTATCGGCGAGCACGAGGGTACGCACCGGCACCGACACTCTCCGCCGGTTTTCGCCTCCGGCGTCGCGGACGTGCGAACCGGGCGCCGGAGTCAGGGGCGCGGCGACGCCCGCCCGGCCGCACCCGGTGCACGGTCGCGAGCGCCGCCACGGGCGTGCACCAGCAGCACCGCCACCGCCCCGGCGGCCGCGACCGCTCCCGCACCGAGCGCGAGCCCGCCGTACCCGGCGGCCGCCAGCACGAGGCCCGCGAGGGCGCCGCCACCGGCTCCGGCGGCGGACATGAGCGCGTCCGACAGGCCCTGGATCGCCACGCGGCCGTCGCCCGGGACGGCCGCGGCGATGATGCTCGACCCGGCGACGGTCGCCGCGGACCACCCGAGGCCGAGCAGCACGAGGCCGGTCGTCACCACGACCGTGCTCGCCCCCGACGCGGCGGCGGCCAGGGCGGCGACGACCAGGACGCCCAGCCCCCCGACGAGGACGGCGAGCGGGCCGAGCCGGTCGCTCAGCCACCCCATGACCGGGGCGAGGGCGTACATCCCGGCGATGTGCAGGCTCACCGTCAGCCCGACCACGGTCACCGTCGCGCCGTGCCCCGCCATGTGGACCGGCGTCATGGCCATCACCGCGACCATGACCGCGTGCGCCACGACGACGCCGAGCAGCGCCGCGACGGCGCGCGGGAACCGCGCCAGCGTCGCGACGGCCAGGCGGAGCGGGACGTGGTGACGGACGCCCGTCTCCACCGAGGTGCCGCGCTCCGCCGCGCGCGCCACCTCGAGCGGGTCCGGCCGCAGGCCGAACCAGAGCACCGCGGTCGCCGCGAGCATGCCCGCGGCGGAGAACAGGAACGCGGCCCCGAGCTCCGGCAGCCCGGTGAGCCGCCCGAGCGGTCCCCCGAGCCCCACGAGGTTCGGCCCGGCCACGGCGCCCACGGTGCCGGCCCACACCACCAGCGACAGGTCCCGCGCCCGGGTTCCGGCGGTCGAGAGGTCGGTCGCGGCGAACCGGGCCTGGAGGTTCACCGCGGAGCCGGCGCCCATGAGCACGCCGCCGGCGACCAGCAGCGGGAAGCTCTCCAGCACGGAGGCGAGCACGAAGCCGAGGGCGCCCGCCGTCGCCACCACCAGCCCGGAGCTGAGGGCGGTGCGCCGGCCGCGGGCGAGGGCGAGGCGCGACAGCACGAGCGCCGCGACGGCGGCGCCGAGGGTCGCGGCGGTGGTCACCGAGCCGGCGACGGCCTCGCGGCCCGTCAGCTCGACCGCCAGCAGCGACCCGATCGACACCACCGACCCCGCGGCGAGCCCGCTGAGCACCTGCGCCCCCGAGAGGAGCACGATCGTCCGGCGCCGCAGCCCCGCGGGGATCCCGTCCGTCATCCGCCCGTCCGCTCCTCGCGCTCCGTCCCGGACGCGACAGGCCCGCCGCGTCCGCGGCACAGCGTGCCACGCGCGGCGGGCCCGGACCGTCTCCGGACCGGGGGTCACCGGCCGCCGAACAGGCGGGCGAGGAACCCCGGCTCGCTCACGTGGCCCTCGCAGCGCTGGGACTGCGGGACGCCGCGCATGACCTGGTCCACGTGCTGGCCGCAGCCGGACCAGGTGACCTTGCCGCACGTCCGGCACGTCACTGCCTGACACATGGGTGTACCTCCAGAGGGGTCGTGGGCCGGTGCCGGCCCGGGGGTCCGAGGGATCTCGGGGGTCGTGGTCAGCCGCGCGGGCAGGGGCCCGCGCTCAGGCGACGCGTGCCGGCTCCGGGACGACGAGCACCTCGTCCGCCGCGTCGCCGAGCCAGCCCCGCAGCGTCAGCATCCCGCCGGACAGGTGCGCGACGTCCGCGAACCCCTCCTGCGCGAGCACCCGCAGGGCCAGGTAGGAGCGCATGCCGGACTGGCAGTGCAGCCGCACCGGGCGGTCGCCGGCGGCCTCACGGATCTCGGCGAGCCGGTCACGCACCTGCGTGTGCGGGACGTTGAGCGCGCCGGGCAGGTGTCCGGTTGCGAACTCGGCCGGCGACCGCACGTCGAGCACGAACGCCCGCTCGAGCACGTCGTCGAGGTCGGCGGCCTGCCAGAGCCGGACGGTCCCGGTCGCCACGTTGTCCGCGATCATGCCGGCGAGGTTCACGGGGTCCTTCGCCGAGCCGTAGGGCGGCGCGTACGCGAGGTCCAGGTCGATGAGGTCCGCGGCGACGGCCCGGTGCCGCATCGCGGTCGCGAGCACGTCGATCCGCTTGTCCACCCCGTCCGCGCCCACCGCCTGCGCGCCCAGCAGCAGGCCGTCGCCGGTGCGGACGTGCAGCACCAGGTGCACCTGCTCGGCGCCCGGGAAGTAGCCCGCGTGGCTGCCGGGGTGCAGGTGGACGGTCTCGTAGCCGGTGCCCGAGGCGTCGAGCGCGGCGCGGTTCGCGCCCGTCATCGCGGCGGTCAGGGAGCCGACCCGCACGACCGCCGTGCCGAGCGGCTGCGGCAGGGTCCGGGCCGTCCCGGGCCGCAGGATGTCGTCGGCCACCAGGCGCCCGCCGCGGTTCGCCGGCCCGGCCAGCGCCACCGGTCGCCGCACGCCGGTGACCGCGTCGGTGCTCACGGTGGCGTCGCCGGTCGCCCACACACCCGGCAGGTTGGTCCGCCCGTGCTCGTCCACGACGATCGCGCCGCGCTCGCACGCCACCCCGGCCACCTCGAAGGGCGCCGTGTCGGGCCGCACGCCGACGGACAGCACCACCGTGTCGGCCGGCAGGCGCGTGCCGTCGGCCAGGACGACGACGTCGGCGTCGACGCCCTGCTCGACGGCCGTGGCCGCCACCCCGTCGTGCACCGTGATCCCGAGCCGGCGCAGCTCGGCGGTCACCAGGCTCGCGAGCTCGCGCTCGAGCGGCGGCAGCACGTGGTCCGCGAGCTCGACGACGTCGACCTCCAGGCCGCGCAGCCGCAACGCCTCGGCGGCCTCGATCCCGATGAACCCGGCGCCGAGCACGACCGCGCGCCGGGCGGCCCCGGGCCCCGTGACGGCGTCCCGCAGCGCCACGGCGTCGCCGACGGTGCGCAGCGTCGTCACCCGCGGCGACCCGATCCCCGGGACGGGCGGCACGACGGCGCGGGCGCCGGGCGCCAGCACCAGGGCGTCGTAGCCGATCACCTCGGTGCCAGACGGCGTCCGCACGGTGACGGCACGCGTGCCGGCGTCGAGGCCGACGACCTCGTGTCGCACGCGCACGTCCAGGTCGAGCGCCGCGGCGAGCGAGGCGGGGGTCTGCACCAGCAGGCTCTGCTCCCGCTCGATCTCCCCGCCGACGTAGTACGGCAGGCCGCAGTTCGCGAAGCTCGGGTGGTCCCCGCGCTCCAGCACGACGATCTCGGCGCGCTCGTCGAGCCGCCGGGCGCGGGCCGCGGCGCTCATGCCGCCGGCGACCCCGCCGACCACGACGATCCGCGTGCGGCGTGCCCCTGCGCCGCGCGCGGCACCCTCGACGACCTTCTCGCTCAGCATGCGACGGACTATACCCCCCGGGGTATCGCTCCGTCGAACGTGTCGGGCGCAGGGGCGGGACCGACGGGGCCGGTTGGTAGCCTCGCGAGGTGAGCTCGCCGCAGACAGACAGGTCAGGGCTGCCGGTCCGCCGGTAGCCCGCGATGCCCCCGCCCGTCCCCCCGGGGACCTGACGCGCCGACCCCTCGGCGCCGTCGCAGGAGCCCTCACGCATCCGGAGCGCCGGTGGCGCCACGCGCCTACCCCGTCACGTCCGCGCTCCGGAAGGTCCACCCGTGCCCGCTCTGCTCCGCCTGCTCGCCGTCGCCGTCTTCGCGCAAGGCACCTCCGAGTTCGTCCTCGCCGGCCTGCTCCCCGGCATCGCCACCGACCTGGGCGTCCCGCTCGCCCGGGCCGGCCTCCTGACCTCCGGGTTCGCGCTCGGGATGGTCCTGGGTGCGCCGGTCATGGCGGCCGCCGCGCGCCGCCTCGCACCCCGCTGGGCGCTCAGCGGGTTCCTCGCCGTCTTCATCGCCGCGCACGTCCTCGGTGCCGGCACCGGCAGCTTCGCCCTGCTGCTCACGTCCCGGGTCGTCGCGGCGGCGGCGAACGCCGGGTTCCTGGCCGTCACGCTCTCCACGGTGACCCGGGTCGTCCCGGCCGGCCGCCGCACCCGTGCCCTGGCGGTCGTCCTGGGCGGCACCACGCTCGCGCTCGTCGCCGGCGTCCCGGCCGGAGCCCTCGTCGGAGACCTCCTCGGATGGCGCGCGACCCTCGGGGCGATCGCCCTGCTCTGCCTCCCGCCGCTGGTCGCGGTGCTGGTCGCCGCCCCGGCACGCCCCGCGGCGGACGCGGGGACCGGAGCGGCCGGCACGATCGGCCGCGAGCTGGCGAGCCTGCGGGCACGCCCCGTCCGGCTGGACCTCGCCCTGACGGCCCTGGTCAACGGCGCGACCTTCGGTAGCTTCACGTACCTCGCCGCGGTCGCCGCCGGGCCGGCCGGCCTCACCGGCGGCGCGCTCCCCGCGCTCCTGGCCGTGTTCGGCGTCGGGGCCCTCCTCGGTGTCACGCTCGCCGGGCGGATCGGCGACCGGCACGGGCGCCGCCTCATCACCGTCACCGGGCCGGCCCTGGTCGCGGGGTGGGCACTGCTGACGTGGGCCGCGGACGCCCCGGTCGCGCTGTGGGTGCTCACACCGGTGCAGGGCGCGCTCTCGTTCGCGCTGGGCAGCACCCTGGTCGCGCGCGTCGTCGCCACCGCGGACGCCCCGACGATGGGCGGCTCCTTCGCGACGGCCGCGCTGAACGTCGGCGCCGTCGTCGGACCCGTCGGCGCCGGCCCGGCCCTCGACGCCGTCGGCGCCGGCGGCCCGTTCGCCGTCAGCGCGGCGCTGGTGCTCGCCGCGGTGGGCCTGTGGGGCGTCGTGACCGTGCGCGCACGGCGAGCCTCGCGGGCGGCGCGCGCGGACCGGCAGCCGGGAGGCCCGGCGGGAGACCGGCGCTGAGGGCTGCCCCGGACACGACGGAGCCCCGGCGGGAGGCTCTCCCGCCGGGGCTCTCTGGTCGGGCTGACAGGATTTGAACCTGCGACCCCTTGACCCCCAGTCAAGTGCGCTACCAAGCTGCGCCACAGCCCGATGGCCCCCGCAGGAGCCTCGGCAACTCTACCGTATGCGGACCGTGCCGCTGTCCCCCGCGGGCAGGTGGGAGCGCCACGCGCACGCGACCACGACCAGGCACGCCGTCGCGATCACGGCGCCGCCCAGGAACATCGCGGGGTACGCCCAGCGCGTCGAGAGCCAGGCGAGCACGGCCGGGACGAAGAACCCGAGGTACGCGACCGAGTAGTACACCGCGGTCAGCCCCGCGAGGTCGGCCGGCGAGGCGATGCGCTGCACCTCCGACAGCCCGGCCACGAGCGCCAGGCCGTACCCCGCTCCGAGCACGGCCGCGGCGAGCAGCACGACCGGCAGCGCGAGCGTGGCCGACGCCCAGGAGGCCAGCGCCATGCCCGGCACGAGGATCGCCAGCGCCACGACGGACGCGCGGGCGCTGTGCCGGGTGTCGATGAGGCGCGCGACGGACTGCACCGCGAAGCCGACCGCGAGGGTCACGACCGTGAGGAGCGCGGAGAAGGCGATCGGTACGCCGCCGGCGTGCGCGCGCATCAGCCCGGGCAGGACGGCGTAGGCGCTGCCGACGGCGCCGAACACCCACGGCGCGAGCGGCAGCACGACGCGCAGGAACCGGCGGTGGCCGACGGCCGGCACGCGCAGGTCGTCGCGCAGCCGGCCGCGCTCCGCCGGTGCGGCGTGGGTCTCGGGGACCGCCAGCACGGCGACCCCGGCCGCGACGGTCAGGGCCGCGTGCACGAGGTACGGCGTGCCGGTGCGCCACGGCCCCCACTGCGCGAGCACGCCCGCCAGCCCGGCACCCAGCAGGAACCCGGCGGTCAGGGCGAGCGACGCCCGCCGGGCACCGCTGCGGGGCTCCCCCGCCGCGGCGCTCAGCTCGGCGACCCAGGTCGTCCCCACGGCCATGACGAGGCCCAGCGCCAGGCCCGAGAGCACCCGGCCCACGGCGAGCGCCGGCACCGAGGCGGGCCCGAGCGCCAGCACGAGCGACCCGACGACGCCGAGCGGCGCGGCGGGCAGCAGCAGGGGCCGGCGCCCGAACCGGTCGGACAGGGGGCCGCCGACGAGCAGCGCGGGGACGATGCCGAGCACGTAGGCGCCCAGCAGCACGTTCACGGTCAGTGCGGACAGGTGGCTGACCTCGCGGTACATGACGAGCAGCGGCGTGAACTCGTTGCCGCCCCACGCGATGGCGACCATGAGCGCCGCGACGCGCCGCCAGACGCGAGGGTCGGCGGGGTCCGTCGCGCGGGCGGTGGCCGGCTCGGCCGCCGTGCGCACCTCGGCCGCCGTGCGCACCCCGGCCGCCGTCCGCACCTCGGCCGTCACCGCGCACCGCCGAGGTGCGCCGCGTGCAGGTGGGCGCGCAGCCGCTCGCGGAACCGCGCGGCGTCCCCCGCCTCGATCGCGGCCACCAGGCCCTCGTGCTCCTCGACGAACCCGGGCGCCCGCTCCCCCGACCGCCCGACGGACAGGGCGATCATGCGCTGCTGCCGCTCGCGCAGCGTCACCGCGAACCCGGTCAGCAGCGCGTTACCGCCTGCGGCGACGACCGCGAGGTGGAACGCGGCGTCGTGGTCCGCGTAGCCGTCGAGGTCGCCGGCGTCGACGGCCTCCTGCTGCCGCGCCAGCAGGTCCCGCAGCCGCGAGACGAGCGCCGTGCGCGCGGCGGCGTCGGTCGCGACCACGTCGACGGCGTGCGACTCGAGCAGCAGCCGGGCCTCGACCGCCGCCTCGGCCTCGCCGGGCGCGAGCGGGACGACCAGCGCGCCGCGCTTGGGGAACAGGCGCAGCCAGCCGTCGGCCGCCAGGCGCAGGAACGCCTCCCGCACGGGCGTGCGGCTCAGCCCGAGCTCGTCCGCGACCTCGCCCTCGCTGACCATCTCCCCGGCGGGGAGCCGGCCCGTGAGCAGGGCGTCCTTGACGTGACGGTAGGCGAGCTCGGCCGCGGGGGCCGCCGGCGCGGAGGGCCGTGCGAGATCCATGGGCACTACATGTATCTCAGTCGTGCACGACCACGCCCGACGCGTCCGCCCCGTGGGACGGCCCGGTCCCGCGGAGCGGTCGCCGGGACCGCCCGGAGGGTCACCCGCGGGCGGCGTCCGCCTCGTCCACGGGCGCCGTCGGGTCGGTCCCCGACCGGCCGCGCAGCACGTCCAGCTCCGCCGCCACGAGGCCCAGCAGCGCGAGGTCCACGACGAGCCCGCTCACGGCGCCCCACTGGTCCACACGGAACAGGAAGATCTGCGTCAGCAGCAGGTTCACCAGCACGGCGCGCCGGAACCACTCATAGCCGCGCGCGCGGTCCCGGCCGACGTGGTGCAGCCCCACGCCCGAGCACACCAGCGAGGCGGCAGCGCTGACCAGCATCCCGGTGAGGGCCCACCACGGCAGGTCGGTCCCGGTGGCGACGAGGACGACGCCGCGCGCCACCGTCGCCAGGGTCACCAGCGCCAGCACCGCCACGGTCACCCGCGGCAGCCACCGCACCCGCACCACCCGGCGCGACACCCGGACCACCCCGCGGGCGACGGCGCTGATCGGGTCGGGCAGCTCGCGCGCGTCGTCCTCGACGACGGCCAGCAGCGCGCGCACCTCCGCGGCGCCGCGCACGTCACCCGCCGCGTCGACGAGCTCACGCGCCTGACGTCGCGCGCGGTGCGTGAACCCCCCGGCGAGCCCCGCCACGGCCAGGTCGGTCGCGGCGGCGAGCGTCTCGTGCGGGTCGCGGCGCCGGGTGTGGATCGCCTCCCCGGCGAGCACCAGCAGCACCACCACGACGTAGATGAGCGACGCCGTCGGCTCGTAGAAGTAGTCGTTGTCCGCGGTGACGAACTTGCCGATCTCGTCGACGAACAGCCCGAACCCGATCCCGCCGACCAGCGCCGCCGCCGGTCGCACCACGGGACCCGCCCACGACAGCACCGCCACCACGGCGAGGGCCATCAGCAGCCCGCCCCACAGGACGTGCGCGATGTGCAGCCCGTCCCCGCCGAGCTGCGGGAAGCCGGTCAGCGCCAGCAGCCCCCGGGTGACCAGCACGGTCAGGACCGTGACCGCGAGGAACCCCGCGACGTGCCGCGGACCGGCGGGGTCGCGCGGCAGGCCCAGGACCAGCACGGGCGACCGGCGCGGCGCGAGCTCCCGCTCCCCGCCCGCCCGTGCCGCCCGCTGCCCCGGGTCCACCGCCCCGCGCGTCACCGCTTGCGCTTCTCCCGCACCCGCACGGAGATCGAGATCGGCGTGCCCTCGAACCCGAAGGTCTCGCGCAGCCGGCGCTCGATGAACCGCCGGTACCCGGCCTCGAGGAACCCGGTCGCGAAGATGACGAACCGCGGCGGCCGGGTCGACGCCTGGGTGGCGAACAGGATCCGCGGCTGTTTCCCGCCGCGCAGCGGGTGCGGGTGCGCCGCGACCAGCTCGCCGAGGAACGCATTCAGCCGGCCCGTCGGCACGCGGGTGTCCCACGACTCCAGCGACCGCGTGAGCGCCGGGACGAGCCGGTCCGTGTGCCAGCCGGTCCGCGCCGAGATGTTGACGCGCGGCGCCCACTGGATCTGCACGAGCTCCTTCTCGATCTCGCGCTCCAGGTACGGCCGGCGGTCCTCGTCCATGAGGTCCCACTTGTTGTACGCGATCACCAGGGCCCGGCCCGCGTCGATGACCTGCTGGATCACGCGCGTGTCCTGCTCGGTCAGCGGCTGCGACGCGTCGAGCAGCACGACCGCGACCTCAGCCTTCTCGATGGCCGCCTGCGTGCGGAGCGACGCGTAGAAGTCGGCCCCGGACGTCTGGTGGACGCGCCGCCGGATGCCCGCGGTGTCGACGAACCACCACGGGACGCCCTTGAGCTCCACCAGCTCGTCCACCGGGTCGCGCGTCGTGCCGGCGGTGTCGTCCACGACGACGCGGTTCGTGCCGAGCACCTTGTTCAGCAGCGAGGACTTGCCGACGTTCGGCCGGCCGACGAGAGCCACGCGGCGCGGTCCGCCCGGGCGCACGGTGCCGTGCTGGGAGACGCGCGGCAGGGCGTCCATCGCGGCGTCGAGCAGGTCGCCCGTCCCTCGCCCGTGCAGGGCGGAGACGGGGTGCGGCTCGCCCAGCCCCAGGCTCCACAGCTCGGAGGCGTCCGCCTCGACCCGCGGGCCGTCGACCTTGTTGGCGCAGAGCACCACCGGCTTGCCGGACTTGCGCAGCAGGCGCACGACGCGCTCGTCGGTGGCCGTCGGGCCCACCGTCGCGTCGACGACGAACAGCACGGCGTCCGCCAGGGAGATGGCCACCTCGGCCTGCTCCGCCACGCGCGCCTCGATGCCCGCGACGTCGACCTCCCAGCCGCCGGTGTCCACCAGGGTGAAGCGCCGCCCGGCCCACTCCGCGGGGTACGACACGCGGTCGCGGGTCACGCCCGGGCGGTCCTCGACCACGGCCTCGCGTCGGCCGAGGATGCGGTTGACCAGCGTCGACTTGCCGACGTTCGGCCGGCCGACGACCGCCAGGACCGGGAGGGCGACCTCGATCTCGTCGTCGTCGCCGTCGCCGAGCGCGCCGGACAGCAGCGCGACGTCCTCGTCCTCGAGCTCGTACTCCTCCAGGCCGGCGCGCAGCGCCCGCTCGCGGGCCTCGTCGTCCGCCGGCTCGCCCTCCGCGGCGCCGACCGGCACGTCGGTCGACCCGCCCGCGTCGAGGTCGAGGTCGAGGTCGACGTCGGCGTTCCCGTCGACGGGTCCGCTGGTGGTCGGCTGGGCCGGCTCGCTGTCACGCATGGGCACCATTGTCCCCGACGGGCGGACCGCAGACGACCGGCCCCGGCGTCGGGCCCGGCGCGCCGGGCGTCCGCACCCCGGGCGCGGGGCCGTCAGTCGCTCGGCAGCGACGTGCCCGTGCGCTCCGCGGCGGCCGCGACGAGGCTCTGCAGGGCGACCCGCACCGCCTCGGTCCCGGACGCGATCGCGTCGCGCCGCGACTGCCCCGCGGCCGGCTGGACGTCCAGCGGCTCCCCGATCTCCACGTGCAGGCGACGCCGCGGCCCGGGGACGTGCCCGACCGACTCCCCCGTGCGCCGGGTGCCGAGGATCGCGACCGGGACGACCGGCGCGTGGCCGTTCACCGCCAGCCAGGCGACGCCCGCCCGCGCGGACGCCGCGTCACCGCGCCCGCGGTTGCCCTCCGGGAACACCCCCACGGCGTCCCCGCGCTGCAGCACGCCGAGCGCGGTGACGAGGGCCGCGCGCCCGCCGGAGCGGTCGACCGGGATCTGGCCGGACCAGCGCAGGATGCCCGCGAACGGCCCCGCGAACATCTCCTCCTTGACCAGGATGTGCACCGGTCGCGGGGTGACGCCGGCCAGCAGCGGCCCGTCGACGACGCTCGTGTGGTTCGCGGCGAACAGCACCGGTCCCGAGGCCGGCACGCGCTCCGCCCCCACCACCCTCGCGTCCCACAGCGCGTGCGCCAGGAACCACCCGATGGCCCGGGCCCCGCGCGGGACCGGTCGCTCCGCGTACCGGCGCCCGGGCGCCGCCGACCGCACGCCGGCGCCCTCGGCCCGGCCCGCCGCGGTCACGCGTGGACGTCCGCGACGCGGGCCACCACGTCGAGGACCGCCTGCACGGTCTGGTCCAGGTCGAGCTCGGAGGAGTCGACGGTGACCACGCCGTCGGAGGCCACGAGGAACTGCGACACCGTGGAGTCGTCCGCGTCGCGCCGCACCACCTGGTCGCGGGTCGCGGCGACCGCGGCCGCGTCGTCCGTGCCGTGGACCTCGCGCGCGCGCCGGGCGAGGCGCGCCTCCTCGCTCGCCGTCAGCAGCAGGCGCACGTCCGCGTCCGGGGCGATGACGGTCGTGATGTCCCGCCCCTCGGCGACGACGCCCCGCCCGCCGGAGAACGAGGTCGGCACGGCCTGCGCCGCGATCTCCTCGCGCTGCCGGCGCCCGAGCTCCGCGCGGACCCCGAGGTTGGTCGCGACCGCGCTCACCGCGGCCGAGATGGCGGTCTCGCGGATCGCCCCTCCCACGTCGTGGCCGTCCACGTGCACGCTCGGGTCGCGGGGGTCCACGCCCATGACCAGCGGCATCCGCCGCACCAGCGCGGCGACCGCCTCGACGTCGGTCAGCGGGACGCCGCGGTGCAGCGCCCACCACGTCGCCGCGCGGTACATCGCCCCCGTGTCCAGGTAGGCCAGGCCGAGGCGCTCGGCCACCCGCCGGGACACGGTCGACTTGCCCGACCCGGACGGGCCGTCGATCGCCACCACCACGCCGCGGCGTCCCGTCCCCGTCGTCGCGTCCTCGCGCGTCGTCACCTCACCAGCCTCCATCCGCGGGCCGTCAGCTCCGCCTCCAGGTGCGCCGAGCGCGCCGGGTCCACGGACACCGACGCCATGCCGACGGGCCGTCCCGCGGCGTGCTCGAGCTGCAGGTCCTCCAGGTTCACGCCCGCGGCACCGACGTCCGTCAGCAGGCGGGCCAGCTCGCCGGGCTGGTCGGGCACCAGCGCCGTGACGACCGCGTACGTGCGCGGCGCGCCGCCGTGCTTGCCCGGCACCAGCGCGACCCCGGCGTTGCCGTCGGCGAGCAGCCGCGCCAGCCGGGCGAGCGCGCCGAGCTCGACGTCCTCCGGGCCCGTCGCGCGGGCGGCGCTGTCGATCGCCGCCAGCACCTCGTCCAGGTCGGCGCGCAGGCCGGCCAGGACGTCCCGCACCGCCCCGGCGTTGGCCGCGAGGATCGACGTCCACAGGGCGGGGTCCGACGACGCGATCCGGGTCACGTCCCGCAGGCCCTGCCCCGCGAGGCCGAGCGCGTCCGGCTCGGCGTCCCGCAGGCGCGCGGCCACGAGGCTCGCGGCGACCTGCGGCACGTGCGACACCACCGCGACGGCGGCGTCGTGCGCCTCCGCGTCCATCGTGACCGGCACGGCCCCGAGGTCCGCGGCCAGCGCCCGCACCGCGAGCAGCGCGTCGGGCCGCGACTCCCCCGAGTCGACGACCACCCACGGGCGTCCGACGAACAGGTCCGGCACCGCCGCGGCCGGGCCGGAACGCTCCCGGCCGGCCATCGGGTGCGAGCCGACGTAGCGCGTCAGGTCCGCGCCCGCGGCGCGCAGCTCGCGCAGCACGTAGCCCTTGACGCTCGCCACGTCCGTGACCACCGCCGCGGGGTGGGCCGCGAGCTCCGCCAGCACCACGTCCGCAGTGACGTCCGGGGGCGCCGCGACGACGACGAGCGCGGGCTGCGGGTCGTCCGCCGCCGCGGGCCGGCCCGCCCCCACGTCCCGCGCCAGGGCGAGGGCCGTCCGGGACGGGTCGTGCAGCGTGACGTCGACGCCCCGGGCGGTCAGCGCCAGGCCGACGGACGCGCCGAGCAGGCCGGTGCCGACGACGCGGACCGGCCCGCGGGTCGCGACGGCGCCGTTCCCGCTCACATGCCCACCGACGTCATCAGCGAGCCGACCTCCGGCTTCCCCAGCACGCGCGTACGGCCCGGGCGCAGGTCGCCCAGCTTGATCGGACCGATCTGCGTGCGCAGCAGCCGCGTCACCGGGTGGCCGACCTCCTCGAGCAGCCGGCGGACCACGCGGTTGCGGCCCTCGTGGAGCACCAGCTCGACCAGGGAGGCCTGCGGCGTGGCGTCCACGACCCGGAACGCGTCCACGGTCACCACCCCGTCCTCCAGCTCGACGCCCTTGCGCAGCACCGACCCGAGGTTGCCGGCGACCCGGCCCTCGACGGTCGCCAGGTACGTCTTGGTGACGCCGTGCGACGGGTGCGAGAGCCGGTTCGCCAGCTCGCCGTCGTTCGTCAGCAGCATCAGCCCCTCGGAGTCGGCGTCCAGCCGTCCGACGTGGAACAGCCGCTCCTCGCGGTTCTGCACGTACTGCTCGAGGGACGGGCGCCCCTCGGGGTCGTGCATGGTCGACACGACCCCCAGCGGCTTGTTCAGCGCGAGCGTCACCACCGACCGGTCGAGCTGCAGCCGCAGGCCGTCCACGTGGATGACCGCCGACCGGGGGTCCACCCGCACGCCGAGCTCCACCACGACCTGGTCGTCGACGCTCACGCGCCCCGACGTGATGAGCTCCTCGCACGCCCGGCGCGACCCGAGACCCGCCTGCGCGAGCACCTTCTGCAGCCGCACGCCCTCGGGGTCGTGCACGTCGAGGTCCTGCTGCGCGCGCTGCGGACGGGGCCGGCGCTGCTGCGGCGGACGGGACGGCCAGGACGACCCGGGACGGCCGAGGTCGGGCCCGCGCCGTGCACCGGCCCCGCTGCTGCGCTGGGCACCGCCGCGGGGGGCGCCGCTGCCGCGGGGCGTCTCCGACCCGCCACGCGGCGCGCCGGAGCCGTCGCGCGCTGCGCCCGAGCCGCCACGCGGAGCCGCCGAGCCGCCACGCGGTGCGCCCGAGCCGCCGCGGGCCGGCGCACCGCCCCCCGCGAGCCGCCCGCGACGCGGGGGCGCCCGCCTCGCCACGCGGCCCACCGCCGCGGCCGCCGGCGCCACGGCCCGCGCCGCCCGCGCCGCCGTCACGACCGCCGCGTCCGGCACCTCCCGCACCCCGGCCCGCGCCGGCGCCGCCGGGCCGACCCGTCGCGCCACCCCGCGGGCCACCGCCGCGCCGTGCGCCGCCCGACCCTCCGCGACCGTCCTGCCCTGCTGCACCCATCACCTGTCTCCGTTCATCCTGTCGGCCCCGTCCAGCCCGTCGAACGCGTCGATCTCGGGCAGGTACGGAGCGAGCGGGGGCAGCTCGTCGAGGTTCGTGAGGCCCATCCGCTCCAGGAAGTATCCCGTGGTCCGGTAGAGGAACGCACCGGAGGCCGGGTCGACGCCCGCCTCGGCCACCAGACCACGTGCCGTCAGGGTCCGCACGACGCCGTCCACGTTGACGCCGCGGACCCCCGAGACCTGCCCGCGCGTGACGGGCTGCCGGTACGCGATCACCGCGAGCGTCTCGAGCGCCGCCTGCGTCAGCCGGGCGGTCTGCCCGTCGAGCACGAACCGGCCCGCGACCTGGTGGTACGCGGGTGCGGAGTAGATCCGCCAGCCCTCGCCCACCTGCCGCAGCTCGAACCCGCGCGGGCGTCCGCCGTGCTCCCCGCGGTACTCCTCCGCGAGGGTGCGCAGCAGGTCGACGACCTCCCCGGTGGGCAGGCCCAGCACGGTCGCGAGACGCACCGCCGGGACGGGCTCGTCGGCGACCATGAGCACCGCCTCGAGCGCCGCCAGCGCCCCGCCGGGCAGGTCGGCGACGTCGAAGGCGAGCTCCTCGGGCGCGGGCGCCAGCTCCCCCTCCGCGGGGGCCGGCACCGGCGCGTCCCCGGTCGGTGCGTCCGTCATGCGTCCGTCCCCTCGTCGAAGTCCGACTCCACCGCGACGTCGCCGTCGCCCGTCCCCGTCCACCGCACCGTCAGCTCGCCGAGCGGCGTCACCTGGTCGAAGCCCACCGCCCCCTCGCGGAACAGCTCGAGCAGCGCGAGGAACCGCGCCACGACGACGAGCGTCGACGACGCGTCGGCGGTCAGCGCGCGGAAGGTCGTCGCGCCGGAGTGGCGCAGGCGGTCCGCCACCAGGGCGGCCTGCTCCCGGACGCTCACCGCGGGCGCGTGCAGGTGGCTGATGTCGACGCCCGGCGGGGGCGGCGCCGGCGACAGCGCCTTGGCGGCCAGGGCCGCGAGCTCCTGCGGCCCGATCTGCCAGACCAGCTCCGGGAGCATGGCCGCGAGCTGCGGCTCGAGCTCGACGGTGCGGGGGAACCGGCGGCCCTGCTCGACCAGGCGCGTGCCGATGTCCGCCGCGACCACCTTGTACGCCCGGTACTGCAGCAGCCGCGCGAACAGCAGGTCCCGGGCCTCGAGCAGCTCGAGGTCCTCGGCGTCCTCGACGTCGCCCGCCGGCAGCAACCGGGCCGCCTTGAGGTCCAGCAGCGTCGCCGCGACCAGCAGGAACTCGCTCGCCTGCCCGAGGTCCCACGTGCGCCCGCCCTCGGTGGCCGCACGCTCGGCGGCGCGGATGTGCGCGATGAACTCGTCCGTGACGACCGCCAGCGCGACCTCGGTGATGTCGAGCTTGTGCTTCGAGATCAGGCCGAGCAGCAGGTCGAACGGGCCCGAGAAGTTGTCGAGGTGCACCTCGAACGCGCTCGACCCGACGGGGGCCGCCCCGGTCGTCCCGTCGGGCTGCGGCGGCGCGGGCGCCTCAGGCGGCGTCGCCACGGGCGACGAGCTCCCGCGCCAGCTGCCGGTACGCGTGCGCCCCGGCGTGCGTCGGCGCGTAGGTGGTGATCGGCTCCGCGGCCACGGACGCGTCCGGGAACTTCACGGTGCGGCCGATGACGGTCTGGAGCAGCGTGTCGCCGAAGGCCTCGTGCACCCGCGCCACCACCTCGCGGGCGTGCAGCGTGCGGGGGTCGTACATGGTCGCGAGGATGCCGTCGACCTCGAGGCGCGGGTTCAGCCGGTCGCGCACCTTCTCGATGGTCTCGACGAGCAGCGCCACGCCGCGCAGGGCGAAGAACTCGCACTCGAGCGGGATGAGCACACCGTGCGCCGCCGTCAGCGCGTTCACGGTGAGCAGGCCGAGCGACGGCTGGCAGTCGATGAGCACGACGTCGTAGTCGTCCAGCACGGGGCGCAGGACGCGGGACAGGATCGACTCGCGCGCCACCTCGGAGACGAGCTGGACCTCGGCGGCCGACAGGTCGATGTTCGCCGGCAGCAGGTCGAGCCCGGGGACCTCGGTCGGGCGCACGAGGTCCGCGACCTGCGCGTGCCGGTCGACGAGCAGGTCGTAGACGGTGCGGTCGAGCTCGTGCGGGCTGATGCCCAGGCCGACGGAGGCGGCACCCTGCGGGTCGAAGTCCACGATGAGCACCCGGCGCCCGTACTCGGCGAGCGCCGCGGCGAGGTTGATCGTGGTCGTCGTCTTGCCGACGCCGCCCTTCTGGTTGCACATGGCGATCACCCGCGCGGGCCCGTGCGCGGCGAGCGGAGCGGGGACGGGGAAGTCGGGCAGGGGCCTGCCCACCGGGTCGAGAACGGTCTCGGTCGTCTCCTCGCGTGCCACCCGCACAACCTACCGGAGCGGCGACCCGGTCAGCCGCGTCCCGCGCCGGTGGCGGCGGCCCCGTCCGGCCCCTCCGCCCGCTGCCCCGGCCGCTCGCCCGCCCGCTCGCCCGCCCGCTCCCGGGCCTGGTCCCGGCGGGCCCGCGGGTGGCTGGTCACGTAGACCTCCCGCAGCGTGTCCGGCGTCACCCTCGTGTAGATCTGCGTGGTCGTGACCGAGGCGTGCCCGAGCAGCTCCTGGACCACCCGCACGTCCGCGCCGCCGGCGAGCAGGTGGGTCGCGAACGAGTGCCGCAGCGTGTGCGGCGACACGTGCGCGGCCCCGGGCAGGCCGGCCCGCTCGGCGGCCGTGCGCAGCACCGCCCAGGCGCTCTGGCGCGACAGCCGCGCCCCGCGGGTGTTGAGGAAGACGGCCGACCCGCCGCGCCCCGCGGCGGCCAGCGCCGGCCGCGCGCGCACGAGGTACGCCTCGACGGCCTCGACCGCGTAGGCGCCGACGGGCACGACCCGCTCCTTGCTCCCCTTGCCGAACAGGCGGACGGCCGCGCGGCCGGGGGTCAGGTCCAGGTCGTCGACGTCCAGCCCGACCGCCTCCGAGATGCGCGCACCCGTGGAGTACAGGAGCTCCAGGAGCGCGCGGTCGCGCAGCGGCACCGGGCCGTCGCCCAGGGAGGCGGCCCCGAGCAGGCGCTCGACGTCGTGCGTCGAGATCGCCTTCGGCAGGCGCTGCGGCTGCTGGGGCGGGCGCACGGCGCGGGCCGGGTCGTCGGGAGCCTGGCCCTCGAGGACGGCGAACCGGTGCCAGCCCCGCACCGCCACCACGGCGCGGGCCGCGGACGACGCGGACAGCACCGCCCGGCCGTCGGAGCCCGTGCGCACCGCGGTGAGGAAGTCCTCGACGTCGCCCTCGGTCACGTCCCCGATGCCGACGCGACCGGCGCACGCGAGGTGCTCGACGTACCGCGCGAGGTCGCGGCGGTACGCGGCGAGCGTGTTGGCGGACAGCCCCCGCTCCACGGTGAGATGGGCGAGGTAGCCGTCGAGGGCGACGCGCAGCGCCGGCGGGACCTCGGGCGCGGGGCGGGCCGGGGCAGGACGGGCCGGCGCGGGCGCGGACGTGCCGCTCTCCCCCATGGCCGTCCTCCCGGTCCGCCGTCCGCCTACAGCGGGAGGAACACGTCCACGGCCACCGCGACGGACAGCAGCGACAGGTACGTGATCGACCCGTGGAACACCGACATCGCGCGCAGCCTGCCGCGGCTCGGGTCCTGCGCGCGACGGTACAGCGCGATGGTCGACCAGAGGAACCACCCGCCGAGCACCGTCGCGACGACGGCGTACACCCAGGTCATGCCGGCGACCGGCACCAGCAGCAGCGAGCACGCGATCATGGCCACGGTGTACGCGATCATCTCCCGCGCGACCTTCGCCTCGGCGGCGACGACCGGCAGCATCGGCACCCCGGCGGCGGCGTAGTCCTTGCGGAACTTCATGGACAGCGGCCAGTAGTGCGGCGGCGTCCAGAAGAAGATCACCCCGAACAGCAGCACCGCGGCCCACGACACGCCCCCGGTGACCGAGGACCACCCGATGAGCACGGGCATGCACCCGGCCGCGCCGCCCCACACGATGTTCTGCGGGGTCCGGCGCTTGAGGATCATCGTGTAGCCGACGACGTAGATGAGGATCGCGCCGCCGGTGAGCAGCGCGGAGGGCACGTTCACCAGCAGCGCCAGCCACGTCAGCGACGCCACGCCGAGCGCGAGGCCGAACACCAGCGCAGCGCGCGGCGTGATCTCCCCGGTCACGAGCGGCCGGCGCTTCGTGCGGTTCATGACCTGGTCGATGTCGCGGTCCAGGTAGCAGTTGAGGACGTTCGCCGAGCCCGCGGCCGCCGCCCCGCCGACGAGCGTCGCGAGCACGAGGCCGATCGGGGGGAACGTGCCCTGGGCGAGGATCATCGTCGGCAGCGTGGTGACGAGCAGCAGCTCGATCACGCGCGGCTTCGTCAGCGCGACGTACGCGCCGACGCGGCGACTCAGCGTGCGGGGAGCGGCGCCGGCGCCGGCCGGCCGCACCGGCGGGCGGGAGGACCCGGCGGGAGCGGCTGGGCTCATCGTGCGCACGCTCCGGTCCTCCGCCCCTGTCGCTCGGCCCCGCGGCGGTCCGCCTGCGGATGGTTCCGGCCATCGTACGGCCCTTTCGGCAGCAGAGGGGGCCGTCACGCGCATAGGACCTCGGTCCCAGAGGTGTGACGTCCGTCGCCCTGGCCCCCTCCCTGCTGTGGACGGACCGGCGATCGCCCGTGCGCGGGTCTAGGCTCGAAACCGCACGCCAGGCGCGGGTGACCACCGCCCGGCGTGAGCGGCGCCCGGCCCCCCGACCGGGCACCCGTCCGTCGACGTCCCGCGGTCCGTGCGGGACGAGAAACGAGGTGGCACGACGATGACTCAGGGCACCACGCCGCTCGACCAGGTGGCCGACGCGGGCGTCGCCGTCTGGCTGGACGACCTCTCCCGGGAGCGGCTGCGCACCGGCAACCTCGAGCAGCTCGTGGCCGAGCGCCGCGTCGTGGGGGTGACGACCAACCCGACGATCTTCGCCGGCGCCCTCGCGAAGGGTGACGCCTACGACGAGCAGCTCCGGCAGCTCGCCGCGCAGGGCACCGACGTGGACGGCGCGGTCTTCGCGATCACCACCGACGACGTGCGGGACGCCGCGGACGTGCTGCGCCCGGTGCACGACCGGACGGACGGCGTGGACGGCCGCGTCTCCATCGAGGTCGACCCGCGGCTGGCGCACGACGCGCAGGCCACCGCCGACTCCGCCCGGGCGCTGTGGTCGACCATCGACCGCCCGAACGTCTTCATCAAGATCCCGGCGACGCTGGACGGGCTGCACGCGATCTCCGACGTGCTCGCCGACGGCATCAGCGTCAACGTCACGCTGATCTTCTCGCTCGATCGCTACCGGGCGGTGCTCGACGCGTTCCTCGACGGCATGGAGCGCGCCCGCGCGAACGGGCACGACCTGGCCCCGATCGCCTCGGTGGCGTCGTTCTTCGTCTCGCGCGTGGACGCCGCGATCGACCCGCGCCTCGACGAGATCGGCTCCCCGGAGGCGGCGGCGCTGCGCGGGCAGGCCGCCATCGCCAACGCCCGCCTCGCCTACGGCGTGTACCAGGAGGTCGTGGCGGGCGAGCGCTGGCAGTCGCTCGCCGCCGCCGGCGCGAGGCCGCAGCGGCCGCTCTGGGCGTCCACCGGCGTCAAGGACAAGGCGTACCCCGACACGCGCTACGTCGACGAGCTGGTCGTCGCGGGCGTCGTCAACACGATGCCGGAGGCCACCCTCCACGCGGTCGCCGACCACGGGAACTTCCGCGGTGACACGGTCACCGGCACGCAGGCCGAGGCGCAGCGCGTCGTCGAGGGCCTCGCCGCGCTGGGCATCTCGATCGACGAGGTCACCGACCAGCTCGAGCGCGAGGGCGTCGAGAAGTTCGAGAAGTCCTGGACGGAGCTCCTCGAGACGGTGCAGGACGGCCTGGGCCAGGTGACCGCGTGAGGCCCGCGAAGGTCACGCCCGAGCACAACCCCCTGCGCGACCCGCGGGACCGCCGGCTCCCCCGGATCGCCGGCCCGTCCGGCCTCGTGATCTTCGGCGTCACCGGCGACCTCGCCCGCAAGAAGCTCATGCCCGCGGTGTACGACCTGACGAACCGCGGCCTGCTGCCGCCCGGCTTCGCGCTCACCGGGTTCGCCCGGCGCGACTGGGAGGACCAGGACTTCGCGCAGATCGTCCACGACTCCGTCAAGGAGCACGCCCGCACCCCGTTCCGCGAGGCGACGTGGCGGCAGCTCTCCGAGGGCATCCGGTTCGTCCAGGGCTCCTTCGACGACGACGACGCGTTCGACCGGCTCCGCACGACGGTGGAGGACCTGGACGTCTCGCGGGGCACGGCGGGCAACCACGCGTTCTACCTGTCGGTGCCGCCCAGCGCGTTCCCGGTGGTCTGCAAGCAGCTCGCCCGCTCCGGCCTGTCGCAGCCGGTCGAGGGCGCGTGGCGGCGCGTGGTCATCGAGAAGCCGTTCGGGCACGACCTGCAGTCCGCCCGCGAGCTCAACGACGTGGTGTCCCAGGTGTTCAGCCCGGACGACGTGTTCCGCATCGACCACTACCTGGGCAAGGAGACCGTCCAGAACCTGCTGGCGCTGCGGTTCGCGAACCAGATGTTCGAGCCGATCTGGAACGCCAACTACGTCGACCACGTGCAGATCACGATGGCCGAGGACATCGGCGTCGGCGGTCGCGCCGGGTACTACGACGGCATCGGCGCGGCCCGCGACGTCATCCAGAACCACCTGCTGCAGCTCCTCGCCCTCACGGCGATGGAGGAGCCCGTCACGTTCGACGCCAAGGACCTCACCGCCGAGAAGATCAAGGTCCTGTCCGCGGTCCGGCTCCCCAAGGACCTCGGCAAGCACACCGCGCGCGGGCAGTACGCCGCGGGCTGGCAGGGCGGCGAGCGCGTGGTCGGCTACCTCGACGAGGGCGGCTTCGACCCGAACTCGACCACCGAGACGTTCGCCGCCATCCGCGTCGACGTCGACACCCGCCGCTGGGCGGGCGTGCCGTTCTACCTGCGCACCGGCAAGCGCCTGGGCCGGCGCGTCACGGAGATCGCGGTCGTGTTCAAGAAGGCGCCGCACCTGCCGTTCGAGTCCACCGCGACCGAGGAGCTCGGCAAGAACGCGCTCGTCATCCGCGTGCAGCCGGACGAGGGCGTGACCCTGCGGTTCGGCGCGAAGGTCCCGGGCACCGCGATGGAGGTCCGCGACGTCACGATGGACTTCGGCTACGGCCACTCGTTCACCGAGGCGTCGCCCGAGGCGTACGAGCGCCTCATCCTCGACGTGCTGCTCGGCGACCCGCCGCTGTTCCCGCGCCACGAGGAGGTCGAGCTCTCCTGGAAGATCCTCGACCCCATCACGTCCTACTGGGCGGGCAGGGGCCGGCCGGACGCGTACCGCGCCGGGACCTGGGGGCCGGAGTCGGCCGACCGCATGATGGAGCGCGACGGACGAGCCTGGAGGCGACCGTGATCATCGACCTGCCGAAGACGACCACCCGCGACATCAACAAGCGGCTGGTGCAGGAGCGGGACGAGGGCGGCGCCGTCGCGCTGGGCCGGGTCCTGACGCTCATCATCGACGTCGGCCCGCACGACCCGGAGGACGCGATCGCCGCCGCGAACGACGCCTCCCGCGAGCACCCGTGCCGCGTCATCGTCCTGACCGAGGAGGGGCCGGGCGAGGACTCCGAGCTCGACGCCCAGATCCGGCTCGGCGGCGACGCCGGGGCCTCCGAGGTCGTCATCCTGCAGCCCTCGCAGGCGCAGGCACGGCACCTCGACACGCTCGTCCTGCCCCTGCTGCTGCCCGACGCGCCGATCGTGGCGTGGTGGCCGTACGACGTCCCGGAGGACCCGTCGCAGCACCCGATCGGCCAGCTCGCCCGCCGCCGGATCACGGACTCCACGGAGTGCGCGAACCCGTCCCGGACGCTGCACCGGCTGGCGGAGACCTACGCCGAGGGCGACACCGACCTGGCGTGGACGCGCACCACCCTGTGGCGCGGCCTCATCGCCGCGACGCTCGACCAGCCGCCGTTCGAGTCCGTGCAGCGCGCCGTCGTCGCCGGCGAGAGCACGCACCCGTCCGTCGACCTCATGGCCGCGTGGCTCGGGTGGGCGCTGAACTGCCCGGTGGAGATCGAGCGCCAGGCCGACGCCCCGGCGATCACCCAGGTGCGGCTCGAGCGCCGGTCCGGGCCCATCGTGCTGGACCGGCCCGACGGCAAGACCGCCGCGCTGCGCCAGCCCGACCAGCCCGAGCACCGCATCGCCCTGCCCATCCGGCAGCTGCGCGAGTGCCTGGCCGAGGAGCTCCGGCGCCTCGACGCCGACGAGGTCTACGGCGAGGTGCTGCGCAAGGGCCTGACGAAGGTGGGCGCGTGACGGCCGGCGCGGGCGCCCCGCGCACCGTGCTGGTCCACCCGGACGCCACCGTCCTCGCCGAGGCCACCGCCGCGCGTCTCATCACCCGGCTGGTCGACCTGCAGTCCGCGGCCGCTCCCGTGCACGTGGTCCTCACCGGCGGCACGGTCGGCATCCGGACGCTCGCGGCCGTCGCGGCGTCACCGGCCCGCGACGCCGTGGACTGGTCCGGCGTGCACCTGTGGTGGGGCGACGAGCGGTTCCTGCCCGACGGCGACGCCGACCGCAACGAGACCCAGGCGCGTGACGCGCTGCTCGACGCGCTCGGCGACGCCCTGCCCGCCGCGAACGTCCACCCCGTGCGCCCGCTGGACGAGGCCGCCGGCGTCGCGACCCCGGAGGACGCCGCCGCCGCGTACGCCGCCGAGCTCGCCGCCTTCGCCCCCGAGGGTGCCGACGTGCCGGCGTTCGACGTGCTCATGCTCGGCATGGGCCCGGACGGGCACGTCGCGTCGCTGTTCCCCGGCCACGAGGCGCTCGACGTCACCGGCGTCCCCACGGTGGGCGTGCACGGCTCCCCCAAGCCGCCGCCGCTGCGCGTGTCGCTGACGTTCGAGGCCCTGCGGGCAGCCCGGGAGGTGTGGGTCGTCGCGGCCGGCGCCGAGAAGGCGGGCGCCGTCGCGTCCGCCCTGTCGGACGCCCCCGTGGAGCGGACCCCCGCCGCCGGTGCACGGGGCACCGACCGCACGCTGTGGCTCGTCGACGCCGCCGCCGTGTCGGAGGTCGGCGCGGGCTGAGCCCCGCCGCGCACGGGGTCCTCCCCCTCGCGCCCTGCCGTCGGCCCACGAGGTCGTCACCTCTGGCCGAAGTCGTCACGTCTGGCCGAGGTCGTCAGCTCCACGGGACGACCTCGGCCGGAAGTGACGATCTCGCAAGGACCGGGCGCCGCGCCGGGTCACCGGGCGCCCCGCTGGACCGGGCGCCGTGCCCGGTCAGCAGGGCGCCTCCCCGCGCCGTGGACGGGAACGGCCCCGCAGCATCACGCTGCGGGGCCGTTCTCCTCGGTCGTGCGGTGCCGGCTGCCTCAGCGCAGCCGGCCGCCGCGCCGCGCGCGCAGGGCGGCGAGGGCCTCGTCGAGGATCGCCTCGCCGTCCTCGGCGGACCGGCGCTCCTTCACGTACGCGAGGTGCGTCTTGTACGGCTCGTTCCGGACGGGCGACGGCGGGTTCGCCTGGTCCTGCCCGGCGGGGAACCCGCAGCGCGGGCAGTCCCAGGTCTCGGGTGCCTCCTCGGCGGCCTCCTCGGCGAACGAGGGCCGCGTCTCGTGGCCGTTCGCGCACCAGTAGGAGATCCAGATCCGAGGGGCGGCGTCGCCGCGCTCGGCCTCGCCCATGGGGCCCGCACCGACGCGGGACCCCCGGATCGCGCTTCCGCTCGCCATGTCCGCCCCCTCAGCTCACGCGCTCGACGAGGCCGAGCAGCACGATGGCGACCGCCCACACCAGGCTGACGCCCACGGTGATGCGGTTCAGGTTCCGCTCCGCGACGCCCGAGCTGCCGGCGCTGGACGTGATGCCGCCGCCGAACATGTCCGACAGGCCACCGCCCTTGCCCTTGTGCAGCAGGACGAGCGGGACGAGCAGCAGGCTCGTGACCACCAGGAGGACCTGGAGGGCGATGGTGAGGGCTGTCACGACGGTGTCTGACTTCCTTGCTCGGGATGCCGGGCCGCGGGACGGCCTGGTCGGGTGTGGACCGCGGTCCAGGGTAGGCGACGCGCAGCCGGGGAATCCAGCGACGCGGTGCCGGGCCGGGGGTGTGTCCCCCGGTCGGTGCCGGGGCGGACGGGGTGACGACCCCGTCCGCCCCGCCACCGGGTGGCTCAGGCGCCGGCGTGCGCCTTGAACCGGGCGATCTTCGCGAACTCCTCGGCGTCCAGCGAGGCGCCGCCCACGAGGGCGCCGTCCACGTCGGGCTTGCCGATGATCTGCGCGGCGTTGCCCGACTTCACGGAGCCGCCGTACAGCACGCGCACGGCGTCGGCGACCTCGGCGGAGTACAGCTCGGCGAGCTTGCCGCGGATGGCCTCGCAGACCTCCTGCGCGTCCTCCGGGGTGGCGACCTCGCCGGTGCCGATGGCCCACACCGGCTCGTAGGCGATGACGACCGTCTTCGCCTGCTCCTCGGTGACGCCCGCGAGCGAGCCCTCGAGCTGCGCCAGCGTGTAGGGCACGTGCTCGCCGGCCTTGCGGATGTCGAGGCCCTCGCCGACGCAGACGATCGGGACGAGGCCCGCCCCGAACGCGGCGACGGCCTTCGCGGCCACGGTCGCGTCGGACTCGGCGTGGTACTCGCGCCGCTCCGAGTGGCCGACGGCCACGTAGGTCACGCCGAGCTTCGCGAGCTGCGCGGCGGAGACCTCACCGGTGTACGCGCCGGACGCGTGCTGCGACACGTCCTGCGCGCCGTAGCGGATGTCGAGCTTGTCGGCGTCGACCAGCGTCTGCACGGAGCGGATGTTGGTGAACGACGGCAGGACCGCGACCTCGACGTCGGAGAAGTCGTGCTTGGCGTCCTTGAGGGTCCACGCGAGCTTCTGCACCAGGTGCACGGCCTCGTGGTGGTCGAGGTTGAGCTTCCAGTTGCCCGCGATCAGGGGGGTGCGTGCCATGGGTTCAGTCCTCCAGGACCGCGATGCCGGGGAGGGTCTTGCCCTCCAGGAGCTCCAGCGACGCGCCGCCGCCGGTCGAGATGTGGCCGAAGCCCGCCTCGTCGAAGCCGAGCAGGCGCACGGCCGCGGCCGAGTCGCCGCCGCCGACGATGGAGAAGCCCTCGGTGTCGACGAGCGCCTGCGCGACGGCCTTGGTGCCGCCGGCGTAGGCCGCGCGCTCGAACACGCCCATCGGGCCGTTCCAGGCGATCGTCCTGGCGCCGAGGATCGCGTCGCGGAACAGCTCGCCGGACTTCGGGCCGATGTCGAGGCCCATCTTGTCGGCGGGGATCGCGTCGACGGCGACGACCTCGAAGTCGTCCGAGCCGAACTCGGGCGCGACCAGGGTGTCGACGGGCAGGACGATCTCGACGCCGGCCTCCTGGGCCTGGGCGAGGTAGCCCTTGACGGTCTCGACCTGGTCCTCCTCGAGCAGTGAGGAGCCGACCTCGTGGCCCTGGGCCTTGAGGAAGGTGAACATCATGCCGCCGCCGATGAGGAGCTTGTCGGCCTTGGTGATGAGGTTGCCGATGACGCCGAGCTTGTCGGAGACCTTCGCGCCGCCGAGCACGACGACGTAGGGGCGCTCCGGGTCCTCGACGGCCTTGCGCAGCGCCTCGACCTCGGTGAGGACGAGCGTGCCCGCGGCGTGCGGCAGGCGCAGCGCGACGTCGTAGACCGACGCCTGCTTGCGGTGCACGACGCCGAAGCCGTCGGAGACGAACGCGTCGGCCAGCTGGGCCAGCTCGTCGGCGAGCTCGCCGCGGACGGCGTCGTCCTTCGAGGTCTCGCGGGCGTCGAAGCGGATGTTCTCGAGCAGGGCGATCTGGCCGTCCTCGAGCGCCGCGACGGTGGCCTTGGCGGAGTCGCCCACGACGTCCTCGGCGAGCGCGACGGGCCGGCCGAGCAGCTCGCCCAGGCGGGCCGCGACGGGCGCCAGCGAGTACTTCGGGTCCGGCTCGCCCTTCGGGCGGCCGAGGTGCGCGGTCACGACGACCCGGGCGCCCGCGTCCAGCAGGGTGGTCAGGGTCGGGAGCGCGGCGCGGATGCGGCCGTCGTCGGTGATGGTCGTGCCGTCGAGCGGCACGTTGAAGTCGGAGCGGACGAGCACGCGCTTGCCGCGCAGGTCGCCGAGGTCCTCGATGGTCTTCATGCTCTCCTACCTTGCTGGGGAGGCCACCGCGGCGCGGCGACCGAGGGGGGCCGGCAGGGCCCGGTCACAGCAGCGTCCGCGTACGCCGGGGCCGTAGGACCCGGGCGTACGCGGACGCATGACCGTTGCTACCGGTGCGGGGCTGACGTCAGAGACGCGCGCCGACGTACTCGGTGAGCTTGACGAGCGACGAGCTGTAGCCCCACTCGTTGTCGTACCAGGCGATGATCTTGACCTGGTCGCCGATCACCTTGGTGAGCTTCGCGTCGAAGATGCTCTGGTGCGGGTTGGTGACGATGTCCGAGGAGACGATCTCGTCCTCGGTGTACTCCAGCGTCCCCTTGAGCGGGCCCTCGGCGGCGGCCTTGACCGCGGCGTTGACCTCCTCGACCGTGACCTCGCGCGAGGCGGTGAAGGTCAGGTCGGTGGCGGAGCCGGTGATGGTCGGCACGCGGAGCGCGAAGCCGTCCAGCTTGCCCTTGAGCTCCGGCAGCACGAGCGCGACGGCCTTGGCGGCGCCGGTCGTGGTCGGGACGATGTTCTGCGCGGCGGCGCGGGCGCGACGCAGGTCGCGGTGCGGGCCGTCCTGCAGGTTCTGGTCACCCGTGTAGGCGTGGATCGTGGTCATGAGGCCACGCTCGATGCCGATCGCGTCGTTGAGCGCCTTCGCCACCGGGGCGAGGCAGTTCGTGGTGCAGGACGCGTTCGAGATGATGTGCTGCGTCGCCGGGTCGTAGTCGGTGTGGTTCACGCCGACGACGAAGGTGCCGTCCTCGTTCTTCGCCGGGGCGGAGATGATGACCTTCTTGGCGCCGGCCTCGATGTGCGCCTTGGCCTTGGTGGCGTCCGTGAAGAAGCCGGTCGACTCGATGACGATGTCGGCGCCCAGCTCGGCCCACGGGAGGTTCGCCGGCTCGCGCTCCGCGAGGGCGCGGATCTTCTTGCCGTCGACGATGAGGTTCTCGTCGTCGAAGTCGACGCTCTGCGGGAAGCGGCCCAGCACGGTGTCGTACTTGAGCAGGTGAGCCAGCGTCTTGTTGTCCGTCAGGTCGTTGACGCCGACGATCTCGATGTCGGCGCCCGACGCCACGATGGCACGGTAGAAGTTGCGCCCGATGCGGCCGAAGCCGTTGATGCCGACCTTGATGGTCACTTGCCCTCCTCGGCACGCGCCGGCAAGCGCCGGCACACACTGTTGCGGTGATGGACTGCGCACGCCGGTGTGCGCCGCCCGGAAACCCCGTGGTCACACGAACTTGACCCGCGCGAGGCCTCCGGATGGGTAAGAGCCTATACCCGCGCGCGCACGGGCGCAGGGACCTAGGTCTGCCGGTGCCGTCGCGCGGGCGTGGTTCCCGCGGCCCCGGTCCGCGGCTCCCGCGCGCCCCGGACGGTGGGGGTCAGAGATCCAGCAGGTCGGGGCTCAGACCCGACTCGGTGTCCGGGATCCCGAGGTCGGACGCCCGCTTGTCGGCCGTCGCCAGCAGGCGGCGGATCCGGCCGGCGACGGCGTCCTTGGTCAGCACCGGGTCCGCGAGCTTGCCGAGCTCCTCCAGCGACGCCTCCTTGTGCGCCAGCCGCAGCTCGCCGGCCTCCCGCAGGTGCTCCGGGACGTCGGCCCCGAGGATCTCGAACGCCCGCTCGACCCGGGCCCCGGCGGCCACCGCCGCCCGCGCGGAGCGCCGCAGGTTCGCGTCGTCGAAGTTGGCGAGCCGGTTCGCGGTGCCCCGGACCTCGCGCCGGACCCGCCGCTCCTCCCACACCAGCAGCGTGTCGTGGGCGCCGAGCCGGGCCAGCATCGCGGCGATCGCGTCCCCGTCCCGGATCACGACCCGGTCGATGCCCCGGACCTCGCGCGCCTTGGCGGGGATCTGCAGCCGGCGCGCCGCGCCGACGAGGGCCAGCGCGGCCTCCGGGCCGGGGCACGTGACCTCGAGGGCCGAGGACCGGCCGGGCTCCGTGAGCGAGCCGTGCGCGAGGAACGCACCGCGCCACGCCGCCTCCGCCTCCTGGGCGCCCGCCGCGACGATCTGCGGGGGCAGCCCGCGGACCGGCCGTCCGCGGTTGTCCAGCAGGCCGGTCTGGCGGGCGAGCGACTCCCCGTCCTTGACCACCCGCACGACGTACCGGTTGCCGCGGCGCAGGCCACCGCCCTGCACGACGATGACGTCCGACGTGTGCCCGTAGACCTCGGAGATGGCCGCCCGCAGGCGACGTGCGGCCGCGCCGGTGTCCAGCTCGGCCTCGATGACGATGCGCCCCGAGATGATGTGCAGACCGCCCGCGAACCGCAGCGTGGCCGACACCTCCGCCTTCCGGCAGGACGTCTTGTCGACCTGGAGCCGCGCAAGCTCGTCCTTCACCTGTGCCGTCAGAGCCATGCGGGCCATCCTGCCATCCCGGGCGCGCCGGGACGCCCGGACCGGGAGGTGCCCTCGCTCACGACCGGGTCACGGCCGGGTCGCCGGGGGCGGCGTGCGGCGGCGCGCGGCGCCCACGTCGCCGAGGTACCCCTCCACCACGTCGCTGATCGCCGCGGCCAGGCGCAGGGCGTCGTGGCGCGGCGTGCCATCGCCCCGCCGCACCTGCCGCATGAGCAGCCGCCCGCCGGCCGCGCGGGTGCGCTCCTCCAGCTCGTCGACGTCGTCGACCGAGCCCGGGTCCGCGATGACGGCGTCCACCCGCAGGTCCGGCGCGTGCTGCCGCAGCGCGTCCAGGTGCTCGCACGGCCCCATGCCCGCGGTCTCGGCGTCGGGGCTGAGGTTCAGCACGAGGATGCGCCGGGCGGGCGTCCGGTGCAGCGCCGCCGCGAGGTCGGGCACGAGCAGGTGCGGGATGACCGAGGTGTACCAGGACCCCGGCCCGAGGACGACCCAGTCGGCCTCGTCGACGGCCGTGACCGCCTCCGGCAGCGCCGGGGGCTCCTCCGGGAGCAGCCGCACGTGCGTGATGCGGTCCCGGGAGGACGCGACGTGGCTCTGGCCGCGCACCACGCCCACGGACCCGTCCGGGCGCTCGACGTCGGCCTCGATCTCCAGCGGCACCGCCGCCATCGGCAGGACCCGCCCGCGGGCGCCGAGCAGCCGCCCCACCCAGTCCAGGCCGTCCACGGTGTCGCCCAGCAGCTCCCAGAGCGCGACGATCAGCAGGTTGCCGACCGCGTGCCGGTCCAGGTCGCCGCTGGACGTGAACCGGTGCTGCAGGACGTCGCGCCACGTGCGGCCCCAGTCGGAGTCGTCGCACAGCGCCGACAGCGCCATGCGCAGGTCCCCGGGCGGGAGCACGCCGAGCTCGTCGCGCAGCCGGCCCGACGAGCCGCCGTCGTCGGCCACCGTGACCACGGCGGTCAGCCGGTCGGTGACGCGGCGCAGCGCCGACAGCGTCGCGGACAGGCCGTGGCCCCCGCCGAGCGCGACGAAGGCCGGCTGCCCGTCGCGGACGGGGCTCACCGGCTCACTCCTTGCCGAGGTCGCGCGCGGCGACGGTCACCCGCTGCCCCCGCGCGCGCAGCCGCTCCGCGATGGCCTCGCTGATCGCGACCGAGCGGTGCTTGCCGCCCGTGCAGCCGACCGCGACGGTGACGTACCGCTTCTCTTCCGCCAGGTACCCCGCGAGGACGGGCTCGAGCGCGTCGACGTAGCGCTCCACGAACTCGCGCGCGCCCGGCAGGCCCAGCACGTAGTCCCGCACCGGGGCGTCCCGGCCGGACAGGTGGCGCAGCTCGGTGATCCAGTACGGGTTCGCGAGGAACCGCACGTCCACCACGTGGTCGGCGTCGAGCGGGATGCCGTACTTGAAGCCGAACGAGACCACGTTGACCCGCAGCACGTCGTCCTGCTCGCCGGACGTCACGGCGGACCGCACGATGCGGCCGAGCTCGTGGACGTTCGTCTCCGACGAGTCGATGAGCACGTCCGCCCGCTCGCGGATGTCCGACAGCAGGGTCCGCTCGGCGGCGATGCCGTCGAGGATGCGCCCCTCGCCCTGCAGCGGGTGCGGCCGGCGGACCTGCTCGTACCGCCGCACCAGCACCTCGTCGGAGGCGTCGAGGAACAGGATCCGGTAGTCCACGCCGGACTCCCGCAGCTGCGCGAGCACGGCCAGCAGGTCGGCGAAGAACTCCCGGCCCCGCACGTCGACGACCGCCGCGAGGCGCAGGTCCGCGCTCGGCGGCCCGCCGTGCGTGAGCATCCCCACGAGGTGCGTCAGCATCTGCGCGGGCAGGTTGTCCACGACGTACCAGCCCATGTCCTCGAGGACGGCGCCGGCGCGGGTGCGCCCGGCGCCGGACATGCCGGTGATGATCAGCAGGTGGGGCTGGCGGACGCGCGGCGCCTCCGCCGCCGCCTCGATGGCCGGGATGCCGCTGGGGACCGTGATCGGCGAGGTCTCGTCGCTCATGACCCCAGCATGCCAGCCGGGTCGGTCCCGGCAGCGGGGGCGGGCACCTGCGGCGCGGCGCCGTCGGCGGCATCGGGCGCGGCGCCGTCGGCGGCGGCACCCTCCGGGGTGGCACCGCGCCCGGCCCCCGCCTCCGCCTGCGCGACGGCGCCCGGTCCGGACGGTGCCGCCCCACCGAGCGCGGCCACGACGGCGGCGGCGGTGCGCGCGCCCATCCCCGGGACGGACGCGATCTCCTCGACGCTCGCCGCCCGCAGCCGCTTGAGGGACCCGAAGTGCTTGAGCAGCGCGGCCGACCGGGCGGGCCCGAGACCCGGCACGTCGTCCAGCGCCGACGTCGTCATGCCCTTGCTGCGCTTCTTGCGGTGCGCGTTGATGGCGAACCGATGGGCCTCGTCGCGGACCCGCTGCAGCAGGTACAGCCCCTCGGAGGACCGCTGGAGGATCACCGGGTACTCCTCCCCCGGCAGCCACACCTCCTCGAGCCGCTTCGCCAGGCCGCAGAGCGCGACGTCGTCGATGCCGAGCTCGGCCAGCGCCGCCGCGGCCGCGGCGACCTGCGGCGGACCGCCGTCGACCACGACCAGGTTCGGGGGGTACGCGAACCGCTGCGGCCGGCCGGTGGTCGCGTCGACCGGGCCCGAGCGCACGGGCCCGGCGTCCGTGTCGGCCAGCGCCTCCGCGACCTGGTCCTCCCCCAGCCCCAGCTCGAGGTCGCCGGACTGCTCGCGCTCCGCCAGGTAGCGCCGGAACCGCCGCGTGATGACCTCGTGCATCGCCGCGGTGTCGTCGCGCGCGCCGTCGCCCTCCGGGCCGCGGATGCTGAACTGCCGGTACTCGGGCTTGCGCGCGAGGCCGTCCTCGAACACGACCATCGACGCCACCTGGTAGGTGCCCTGGTTGTGCGAGACGTCGTAGCACTCAATGCGCAGCGGCGCGGACTCCAGGCCCAGCGCCTCCTGGATCTCCCGCAGCGCCTGGCTCCGGGTGGTGAGGTCGCCCGCGCGGCGGGTGCGGTGCAGGGCGAGGGCGTGCTCGGCGTTCTTCCGGACGGTGCCCGCGAGCTCGTGCTTCTCCCCGCGCTGCGGCACCCGCACGTGCACCCGCGACCCGCGCAGGCCGGACAGCCAGGCCTGCACCTGGTCGAGGTCCGGCGGCAGCACCGGGACGAGCACCTCGCGCGGGACGGCGCCCGCGGTCGCGCCCGCCTCGCCGCCCGGCGCGTCGCCGTAGACCTGCTGGAGCAGGTGCTCGACGAGCTCGGCGTCGGTGACGTCCTCGACCTTCTCGACCACCCAGCCGCGCTGACCGCGGATCCGCCCGTCCCGCACGTGGAACACCTGCACCGCGGCCTCGAGCTCGTCGCCGGCGAGCGCGAAGATGTCCGCGTCGGTGCCGTCCGACAGCACGACGGCGTTCTTCTCGGTCGCCCGCTCGAGCGCCGCGATGTCGTCGCGCAGGCGCGCGGCGCGCTCGAAGTCGAGGTCCGCCGCGGCCTCCTTCATCCGCGCGGTGAGCCGCCGCGTGAACCGCGCGGTGTCGCCCGCCATGAAGTCGGCGAACTCCTCCGCCAGCACGTGGTGGTCCTCCTGCGAGATCCGTCCGACGCACGGCGCCGAGCACTTCTCGATGTACCCCAGCAGGCACGGGCGGCCCTGCTGGTGCGCGCGCTTGAACACGCCCGCCGAGCAGGTCCGCACCGGGAACACGCGCAGCAGCAGGTCGACCGTCTCCCGGATCGCCCACGCGTGCGCGTACGGGCCGAAGTACCGGGTGCCGGGCCGCTTCGCGCCCCGCATCACCTGCACCCGGGGGAACTGGTCCGCGAGCGTGACCGCCAGGTACGGGTACGACTTGTCGTCGCGGTACTTCACGTTGAACCGGGGGTCGAACTCCTTGATCCAGGAGTACTCCAGCGCGAGCGCCTCGACCTCCGTGCCGACGACGGTCCACTGCACCGACGCGGCCGTGGTGACCATCTGCTGCGTGCGGGGGTGCAGGCCGGCGACGTCCTGGAAGTAGCTGTTCAGCCGCTGCCGCAGGCTCTTGGCCTTGCCCACGTAGATGACCCGGCCGTGCTCGTCGCGGAACCGGTAGACGCCCGGCGAGTCCGGGATCTCGCCCGGGGCGGGGCGGTAGGTCGCGGGATCAGCCATATGCAGCAGCCTAGTTCGGCCCACCGACACGAACCGCCCCCGGCCGGACCCCGCGGGGTGCCACCCCCGCGCCGGCCCGGGACCTGCTGCGGGCCGGCTGCAGCGCCGTGGTGGCGGCGGTGGCGGGCGTCACCTGGTGGCGGAGGCGCCGGGGCTCTCGCCTACGCTGAGGCATGGGCCTGCTGCACACATACACCGCCGACGTCGTCTGGACGGGGGCCGGCGCGACCGGCACCACGGGGTACGGCGCCTACGCGCGCGACCACGAGGTGCGGGTCGACGGCAAGGCGCCGATCCTCGGCTCGTCGGACCCGGCGTTCCGCGGCGACCCCGCCCGCCACAACCCCGAGGAGCTGCTGGTCGCGGCGCTCGCGCAGTGCCACATGCTGTGGTTCCTGCACCTGGCGTCGGCGGCCGGCGTCGTCGTGGTCGCCTACACGGACCGCGCCGGCGGCACGATGCGCGTGGAGGCGGCCGGGCACGGCCAGTTCACCGAGGTGGTGCTGCGGCCGCAGGTGACGATCCGGCCCGGGGGCGCCGTGCCCGCGGACGAGGACCCGTCCGGCCTGGACGCGCAGCTCGCGGACCTGCACCGGCGCGCGCACGAGCACTGCTTCATCGCGCGGTCCGTGAGCTTCCCGGTGCGCACGGACCCGGCGCCGGCGGTCCTGGAGGCCGCCGGCGCCGCGGACGTCACGCGCTGACGGCCTCGCGCGCCGGCTCGAGCACCTCGGCCAGGAACCGGCCGGTGTGGCTGGCCGGCACGGTCGCCACGTGCTCCGGGGTGCCCTCGGCGACGACCGTGCCGCCGCCGGACCCGCCCTCGGGGCCCATGTCGATGATCCAGTCGGCGTTCTTGATGACGTCGAGGTTGTGCTCGATGACGATCACCGAGTTGCCCTTGTCGACGAGGCCCTGCAGCACGCCCAGCAGCTTGCGGATGTCCTCGAAGTGCAGGCCGGTCGTCGGCTCGTCCAGGACGTACGCGGTGCGACCGGTCGACCGGCGCTGGAGCTCGGTCGCGAGCTTGACGCGCTGCGCCTCGCCGCCGGACAGGGTGGGCGCCGGCTGGCCGAGGCGGACGTAGCCGAGCCCGACGTCGACCAGCGTGCTCAGGTGGCGGCTGATCGCCGGCACCGCGGCGAAGAACTCCGCGGCCTCCTCGATCGGCATGTCGAGCACGTCGGCGACGGTCTTGCCCTTGAAGTGCACCTCGAGCGTCTCGCGGTTGTACCGGGCGCCGTGGCAGACCTCGCACGGGACGTACACGTCCGGGAGGAAGTTCATCTCGATCTTGAGGGTGCCGTCCCCGGAGCACGCCTCGCAGCGGCCGCCCTTGACGTTGAACGAGAACCGCCCGGCCGTGTAGCCGCGCACCTTCGCCTCGGTGGTCTCGGCGAACAGCTTGCGGATCCGGTCCCAGACGCCGGTGTACGTCGCGGGGTTCGACCGCGGCGTGCGGCCGATCGGGCCCTGGTCGACGTGCACGACCTTGTCGAGGTGCTCGAGACCGGACACGCGCTTGTGGCGCCCGGCCACCCGGCGCGCGCCGTTCAGCTCGTTGGCCATGACGGTGTAGAGGATCGAGTTGACCAGCGTCGACTTGCCGGAGCCGGACACGCCGGTCACCGCCGTGAGCGTCCCGAGCGGGAACGTCACGTCGACGTTCTGCAGGTTGTGCTCGCGCGCGCCGTGCACGGTCACCTGGCGCTTCTTGTCCACCTTCCGGCGCGTGGCGGGCATCGGGATCGACCGCCGGCCGGACAGGTACGCCCCCGTGACCGACTCGCGCGACGCGAGCAGGCCCTTCAGGTCGCCCGAGTGCACGACGCGGCCGCCGTGCTCCCCCGCGCCCGGGCCGACGTCGACGATCCAGTCCGCGGTGCGGATGGTGTCCTCGTCGTGCTCGACCACGATGAGCGTGTTGCCGAGGTCGCGCAGCCGGGTGAGCGTGTCGATGAGGCGGCGGTTGTCCCGCTGGTGCAGGCCGATCGACGGCTCGTCCAGGACGTACAGCACGCCCACCAGGCCGGAGCCGATCTGGGTGGCCAGCCGGATGCGCTGCGCCTCGCCGCCGGACAGCGTGGCGGCGGCGCGCATGAGCGAGAGGTAGTCGAGGCCGACGTCGAGCAGGAAGCCGAGCCGCGCCTGGATCTCCTTGAGCACCTGCTCGGCGATCTGCCGCTCGCGCACCCCGAGCTCGAGGGCGTCGAGGAACCCCTTCGCCTCCCGGATCGGCAGGGCGCAGACGTCGGCGATGGACTTGCCGCCGACGAGCACCGCGAGCACCTCGGGCTTGAGGCGCGCGCCCTCGCACACGGGGCACGGCACCTCCCGCATGAAGGCCTCGTACTTCTCCTTGCTCCACTCCGACTCGGTCTCGGAGTGGCGGCGCTCCAGGAACGTCACGACGCCCTCGAAGCCGGTGGAGTACTGCCGCTCGCGCCCCCAGCGGTTGCGGTACTTCACGTGCACCTGGTGGTTCTCGCCGTACAGCACGGCCTTGCGCGCACGCTCCGGCAGGGCGCGCCACGGCTTGTCCATCGAGAACCCGAGGTCGTCCGCCAGCGCGGAGAGCACCCGCTCGAAGTACTCCGAGGAGATCTGCGCCCACGGGGCCACCGCCCCGTCGCGCAGCGAGAGGTCCTCGTCCGGGACCACGAGCTCCGGGTCGACCTCCAGGCGCGAGCCGATGCCGGTGCACTCCGGGCACGCGCCGTACGGCGCGTTGAAGGAGAACGTCCGCGGCTCGATCTCCTCCAGCGTGAGCTGGTGGTCGTTGGGGCAGGCGCGGTTCTCGGAGAACCGCCGCTCGCGCTCCGGGTCGTCCGCGTCGAGGTCCACCATCTCGGCCACGAGCAGCCCGCCGGCGAGCCCGAGGGCCGTCTCCACGGAGTCGGTCAGCCGGCGCTGCACGCCCTCGCGGGCGACGAGGCGGTCGACCACCACCTCGATGTCGTGCTTGAGCTTCTTCTCGAGCGTCGGCGGCGACGCGAGCTGGACCACCTCGCCGTCCACGCGCGCACGGGCGAAGCCCTTCGCCTGCAGCTCCTTGAACAGGTCCGCGTACTCGCCCTTGCGGCCGCGGACCACCGGCGCCAGGATCTGGTACCGCGTGCCCTCGGGCAGCTCGAGCAGCCGGTCGACGATCTGCTGCGGGGTCTGGGCGGTCACCCGCTCCCCGCAGACCGGGCAGTGCTGCGTCCCGGCGCGCGCGAACAGCAGGCGCAGGTAGTCGTAGACCTCGGTGATGGTGCCGACGGTCGACCGCGGGTTGCGGTTGGTCGACTTCTGGTCGATCGACACCGCGGGCGAGAGCCCCTCGATGAAGTCGACGTCGGGCTTGTCCATCTGCCCGAGGAACTGCCGGGCGTACGCGGACAGCGACTCGACGTACCGCCGCTGGCCCTCCGCGAAGATCGTGTCGAACGCCAGCGACGACTTGCCCGACCCCGACAGCCCGGTGAAGACGATGAGCCTGTCGCGCGGGAGGTCCAGGTCGACGTTGCGCAGGTTGTGCTCGCGGGCCCCCTGGACCACCAGTCGATCGTTCACGCGCGCCATGCTACGGCGGACCTCCGACAACCGCACATGTGTTCGAACGGCGTGCGGCAGCGTGCTCGCGCGACGTCGCAGGTCGCCGCATGATGGGGCGGTGCCCGCGCAGCCCCCCGCCGTGACCGACGCCACGCCCGAGCCGACACCCCGGGCCCCCCTCGCCCCCGCCGCGCCGCCGGACCCGGCGACCCCCCTCGCGGAGTACGCCGTCCTGGGCGACGGCCGCACCGCGGCGCTGGTCTCCCGATCCGGGTCGGTCGACTGGTGGTGCGCCCCGCGGTTCGACTCCCCCGCCGGGTTCGCGGCGCTGCTCGGCGGCCCGGAGCACGGGCGCTGGCTGCTCACGGCACCGGACGCGACGTCGGTGCGGCGCCGCTACCTCGGCGACTCGTTCGTCCTCGAGACGACGTTCCGGACGCCGACGGGGACGGCGGTGCTGCTCGACGCGATGCCGCTGGGAGACGGCCGGTGCGACCTGGTGCGCCACCTGACCGTGACGGAGGGCACCGTGCGGGTGCGCCACGAGTGGGTGGTCCGCTACGGCTACGGGGCGGTCACGCCGTGGGTGCACCGCGTCACCGACCCCGACGGGCGCGAGGCCGTCCAGGCGGTGGCGGGCCCCGACAGCCTGCTGCTGCGCGGCGACCGGCTGCCCCGGCCGCAGCGCACGGCGGGCGGCCACCGCGCGCACGTCGACGAGGTGGACATGTCCGAGGGCGAGAGCCTCGAGCTGTCGCTCACGTGGGCGCCGTCGTGGCTGCCCGTGCCGCGCGCGCCCCGCCTCGAGCACCGCGTCGAGGCGACCGAGCACCGCTGGGGTGCGTGGGCGCGCGCCGCCCGGTACGAGGGGCGCTACCGGGCCGCGGTGGTCCGGTCCCTGCTCGTGCTGCGCCTGCTGACCGACGCGCAGACCGGCGGCATCGTGGCCGCCGCGACGACGTCCCTGCCGGAGGACCTGGGCGGCGAGCGCAACTGGGACTACCGGTACTGCTGGCTGCGCGACGCCGCGATGACGCTCGAGGCCCTGCTCGAGCACGGGTACCGCTCCGAGGCCCAGGCGTGGCGGCAGTGGCTGCTGCGCGCCGTCGCGGGCGACCCCGAGGACGTGCAGATCATGTACGGGGTGGACGGCTCGCGGGATCTGCCCGAGCGGACGCTCGACCACCTGCCGGGCTACGCCGGCTCGCGTCCCGTGCGCGTGGGCAACGCGGCCGTCGGGCAGGTGCAGAACGACGTGCTCGGGGAGGTGATGTGCGCACTGCACCTCGCCCGGGCCGCGGGGGTCGAGGAGAGCGCCGACTCGTGGTCGCTCCAGGTCCGCCTGGTCGACCACCTGTGCGGCGCGTGGCGCCGGCCCGACTCCGGGATCTGGGAGGTGCGCGGCGCGCCGCGGCACTTCACGCACTCCAAGGTCATGGCGTGGGCGGCGCTCGACCGGGCGGTCCGCGCCGTCGAGGAGCACGGGCTCCCGGGGCCGGTGGAGCGCTGGCGGCGCGAGCGCGACGCGGTGCACGCCGACGTGCTGGCCCACGGGTGGCACGCCGGCCGCGGCACGTTCGTGCAGCACTACGGCGCCGAGCACACGGACGCCTCCCTGCTCCAGCTCGTCCAGGTCGGGTTCCTGCCGCCCGACGACCCGCGGCTGCTCGCCACGGTCACCGCCGTCCGCGACGAGCTCGAGGTCGCACCCGGCCTCCTGCACCGGTACCGGACGGACCGCACGGACGACGGCCTGCGCGGCGGCGAGCACCCGTTCCTCGCCTGCTCCGGCTGGCTCGCCGACGCCCTCGCCCGGCAGGGGGACGTGGCGGGGGCGACGGCGGTCCTCGACGTGCTGACCTCGCTGCCGGGTGACCTCGGGCTGCTCGCCGAGGAGTTCGACCCGGGGACCGGGCGGATGATGGGCAACCTCCCCCAGGCCCTGTCGCACCTCGCGCTCGTCCGCGCCGCGCACAGCCTGGACGAGGCGCTCGTCCGGGGCGCGTCCGCGCAGCCGTCCGGGACGGCGGACCGGCCGTGACCGGGCCCGTGGCGGCGTCCGGCTACACGGGCGACGTCGTGACCGGCGGGCCGGCGGACGTGCGGGTGCTCGACGAGGTCGTGCTGCGGAAGGTGTCGGTCGGGCCGATGGACAACGCGGCCTACACGCTGGTCTGCCGCCGCACGGGCGCCCAGCTGCTCGTGGACGCGGCCGCGGAGCCCGGGCGGCTGCTCGCGCTCGTGCGGGACGGCTCGCCCGCGGGACGGCTCGACCTCGTGGTGACGACCCACCGTCACGCCGACCACCTCGGGGCCCTCGCCGCCGTGCTGGACGCCACGGGCGCGGCGCACGCCGCCGGGGCGGACGACGCCGCCGCCGTCGCCGCGGGGGCGGGCACGACGCCCCCGCGGCCGCTGCGGCACGGCGACGTGCTGGCGGTCGGAGCCGTCGCACTGGAGGTGGTGGCCCTGCGCGGGCACACGCCCGGCGCGGTGGCGCTGGCCTACCGGGAGCCGGACCGGGTGCGGGCGGACGGTGCGGTGCCGGGCCGCGTGCACCTCCTCACCGGGGACTCGCTCTTCCCGGGCGGCCCCGGCCGCACGGCGGACCCGGCGGCGTTCGCGGCGCTCATGACGGACCTGGAGCAGCGGGTGTTCGGCCGCTTCGGGGACGACACGTGGGTGTACCCGGGCCACGGGCGCGACACCACGCTCGGCGCCGAGCGTCCCCACCTGGCGGCCTGGCGCGCACGCGGCTGGTGAGCGCGGCGGCCGGTTCCCGGCCCGACCCGCGGACCCCCTGCCGGGAGCGTGGACCACGGTGCACAATCGGTACGAACCCGGCGTCCCGGCCGCGTCGTGGTCTGCGATAGTGACCGACGGCATCGTCAGCAGCACCGGAGGGACACCCATGTCGAACGACGGCACCGCCACGCCCGGCCAGGAGGGCCCCGAGCCGTCCCCGTGGTCCGCACCGGGGGCGGGTGACGAGCGCCCCGCGGCGCCCGCCCCCTCCGGCTACGAGGCGGACGCCGCCGCCGGACCGGCCCCCTCCGGCTACGAGGCCCCGACGGCGTCCTGGCCCTCCGCCCCCGGGACTCCGCCCGCCGGGGATCCGGCCGCCGAGCAGCCGGGCTCCGGCCCCGACGGCGGGTACGGCCCGCCTGCGTACGGCGCGCCCGGGTACGGCGCGCCCGGGTACGGGCAGCCCGGCTCGCCGCAGGCGGGGTACCCGCAGCCCGGCGGCGAGCAGCCCCCGGCACCGCAGCCCGGGTACGGCCCGGCCGGCCAGCCCGGGTACGGCGGGTACCCGCAGCCGACCGGTCCCGCGCAGCCCGCAGGCGGGTTCCCGGCCGGCCCGGGGGCGGGCGGCTACCCGCCGCCCCCCGGTGGCGGCTACCCGCAGGCCCCGTACGGCGGCGGGCAGTACCCCGCACCGCAGGCCCGCGGGACGGACGGCGTCTCCATCGCGGCGCTCGTCACCGGCGTGCTCATGATGGGCGTCGTGCCGATCGTCCTGGGCATCCTCGGCCTGAACCGCACCAAGAAGAACGGCACGCAGGGCCGCGGGCTCGCCATCGCCGGCATCGTCCTGGGCGCGCTGGAGATCCTCGGAGCGATCGCGATCGCGATCATCGTGCTCGTGGCGGTCCGCTCCTACGACGCCCGCATGGACGACCTGCGCACCGACTGCGCGGCGGGCGACATGGCGGCGTGCGACGACCTGTACGACGAGTCGAACGTCGGCACCGACGAGGAGGACTTCGGCTGGACGTGCGGCGGCCGGACGCAGGGCGGTGGCGGCTGCACGGACATCGGCGCGTTCACGTACGGCGACGACCCCGACCTGGACGCGCTGTGGGACGCCTGCGACGGCGGCGACATGGCCGCGTGCGACGAGCTGTACTTCTCGTCCGGCTCGGGCACCGACTACCAGGAGTTCGGGGACACGTGCGGCGGGGAGACCACCGGCGGCGACCTGTGCGACACCGGTACGGGCGGCACGGTCGACGGGGCCAAGTCGTACGGGGACGACCCGGACCTCGACGCCCTGTGGGACGCGTGCGAGGCCGGCGACGCCGGGGCGTGCGACGACCTCTACTGGTCCGCACCGAGCGGGTCCGAGTACGAGGACTTCGGGGGCACCTGCGGCAACCGCTCCGACTCCTACGCGATCTGCGAGGACCTGATGGCGACGTCCTGACGACGGGACGGCCGTGACCGAGGGCCCGGGGCGTCACGCCCCGGGCCCTCGTCCGTCCGGCACCTCAGCGCTCGACCGGCCCCAGCCACGCGGTGGCCACGGTCGCGTGCGCCGACTCGTCGTCGGAGGGGTGGAACATCCCGGCGAGCACGTCGCGGTACAGCCGCCCGAGCTCGTCGCCGCTGACGTACGTGCCGCCGCCGGACACCCGCACCGCCCGGTCCACGACCTCGCGGGCCGTCTCCGTCGCCCGGACCTTGAGGCCGACGACCTTGGCGAACCACAGCGAGCCGTGGTCCACCCGCTCGTCGACGTCCCGGGCGAGCGCCCACACCTGCGGCTCGATGCCGTCCTGCGCGATGGCCGCGTCGGCGACGCGCCACCGGATGTCCGGGTCCTGCGCGTAGCTGCGACCGTCGTGCTTCATCGACGTCCGGCGGTGCGCCGCCGCGACGGCGAGCTCCAGCGCCCGCCGCCCGATGCCCGTGTACACGGCGGCCAGCAGGATCTCGAACACCGCGAACAGCGCGAACACGTACGGGTCCGCGCTCGGTCCCGGAGGGAGCGCGCGGACGACCCGGCCGGGAGCCGCGTACGCGCCGGCGAGCACCGTCGTGCAGGACTGCGTCGCCCGCATCCCGAGGGTGTCCCAGTCGTCCCGGGTCTCGACGCCGCCGTCCTCGCGCGCCACGACCGCGTGCACCAGGCGCGGGCCCTCGGGGTGGGCCTCGTCCAGCCCGAACGTGGCGAGCCGGGTCCACACCGGCGCCAGGGACGTGAAGATCTTCGTCCCGGTGAACCGGTAGCCGCCGTCCGGCTGGCGCTCCGCGCGGGTCCGCGAGCCGAACATCACCAGGTCGTTGCCGGCCTCCGAGTTCCCGAACGCGAACACCTCCCCCGCCGCGGCCTCGCGCAGCACGAACGCGAGCGAGTCGTCGCCGCGGTCGGCGAGCACCTTCGCCATGCCGGTGACCACCAGGTGCATGTTCACGGCGAGGGCGGTCGCCGGCGCGGCCGCCGCGAGACGGGTCTGCTCCCGGGCGACCTCCTCGAGGGTCAGGCCGGCGCCGCCGAGCCGCTCGGGGACGAACGCCGCGAGGTACCCGGCCGCGCGGAGCTCGGCGAGGTCCTCGTGCGGGAACGTGTTCTGGCGGTCGTGGACCGGGGCGCGCTCGGCCACCCCGGCGAGCAGCGCGTCCGTCAGCAGGCTGCGCGCGACCATCACGCACCACCCGCTCGCCGGCCGGGGACGTTCGGGACGGGGAGGCACCACGTGCGGCTCATGGCCCCACTGTGGCACGGCCGCGCCGCGGGGTGGACGCCGGTCCCGGACCGTGGGGCGCTCGGGCAGGATGGCCCCATGACCGTCTTCGCCGTCCGGTACACCTACGACTCGCGCACCGACGTCCAGGACGAGGTGCGTCCGCGGCACCGCGGCTACCTCCAGCAGGTCGCGGACCGCGGGGAGCTGCTCGGCTCCGGCCCGTTCACGGACGGCGCGCCGGGGGCGCTGCTCGTGCTCCGCGTCGCCGACCGCGCCGCGCTGGACGCCGTGCTCGCCGACGACCCGTTCGCGGCGGCCGGCGTGATCGCCGACGTGGAGGTCCGGGTGTGGAACCCGGTCATCGGGCCGTGGGCGGCCGGCCTGGCGGGCTGAGCACCTCCCCGGGCGCGGGCCGCCGCGGCGGGCCGCCGGGTCAGTCCGCCCGGACGGCCTCGCGCCGCTCGTCCCGCCGGGAGGCCGCGATGCTCGTCACGGCCGTCACCCCGAGCGTCACCACGATGACCGCCAGCGAGACCCACGTCGGCAGCTCGGGCGCCCACGGCACCGGCTCCCCGCCGTTCACGAACGGCAGCGCGTTCTCGTGCAGCGCCTGGAGCACCAGCTTCACGCCGATGAACCCGAGCAGCACCCCCAGGCCGATGTTGAGGTACCGCAGCCGGGTGAGCAGCCCGCCGAGCAGGAAGTAGAGCTGGCGCAGCCCCATGAGGGCGAACACGTTCGCCATGAGCACCAGGTACGGCTCCTGCGTGAGGCCGAACACCGCCGGGATCGAGTCGAAGGCGAACAGCAGGTCGGTCGCGCCGATCGCCACGAGCACCAGGAGCATCGGCGTGACGTGCCGGCGGCCGTCGACCTTCGCCGTGAGCCGCACGCCGTGGTACTCGCTGCTCGTCGGGAGGACGCGCTGCACGAGGCGCACGAGCGCCGGCGGCCGGTAGTCCTCCGCCTCCTCCTCGTCGCCCACGCCCTCCCGGGCGACCTTGACGGCCGTCCACACCAGGAACGCCCCGAACAGGTAGAACACCCACGAGAACGACGCGATGGCCGCCGCCCCGATGCCGATGAAGATCCCCCGGAACACCAGGGCGAGGATGATCCCGACGAGCAGCGCGGTCTGCTGGTACTGCCGGGGCACGGCGAACCGGGACATGATCAGCAGGAACACGAACAGGTTGTCGACCGACAGCGAGTACTCCGTCAGCCACCCGGCGACGAACTCCCCGGCGGGGTCGGCGCCCCACACGGCCCACACGAGGACGGCGAACGCCACCGCCAGCCCCACGTACACCCCGAGGTAGCGCAGGCACTCGGCCGTGGACGGGATGTGCGGCCGCCGGCCCACCACCGCGACGTCCACGATCAGGACGGCGGCGGCGAGGCCGAGCGACACGCACCAGACGAGCGGCGAGACGTCCAACGGGTCAGTGCTCCTTGCTGGCGGGCTCCTGCGCGGCGGTCACGGCGGCCGGCGCGGCGTCGCGGTCGCGCCGGGTCTTGGCGAGGCTCGCGATCGTGGCGACGGTGAGCGTACCGAGGATCACGAGCAGCGAGAGCCACGTGGGGATCTCGGGGGCCCAGTCGATGTGCTCGCCGCCGTTGATGAAGGGCAGCTCGTTGACGTGCATCGCGTGCAGCACGAGCTTCACGCCGATGAACGCCAGGATGAACGCGAGGCCCTTGTTGAGGTACACGAGGCGCTCGAGCAGGCCGCCGATGAGGAAGTACAGCTGCCGCAGGCCCAGCAGCGCGAACGCGTTGGCCGTGAACACGATGTACGGCTCCTGCGTGAGGCCGTAGATCGCGGGGATCGAGTCGAGCGCGAACAGCACGTCGGTGGCGCCGATCGCGACCATGACGAGCAGCATCGGGGTGATGAGGCGCTTGCCGTCGATGCGCGTGGTCAGCCGGTCGCCGTGGTACTCCTCGGTGGTCGGCAGGACCCGCTTGAGCAGCGTGACCGCCAGGCCGTCCTTGCGCTCGCCGGCGTGGGACAGCTCGTCCTCGTCGTGCTTCTCCCGGGCGAGCTTGATGCCGGTGTAGACCAGGAACGCGCCGAACAGGTAGAAGACCCAGGACCACTGCTCGATCGCGGCGGCACCCACGAGGATGAAGACGGTGCGCAGCACGAGCGCGATCGCGACGCCCACCAGCAGCACCTTCTGCTGGAACTCCCGCGGCACCGCGAACTTCGTCATGATGATGAGGAAGACGAAGAGGTTGTCGACCGAGAGGCTCTTCTCGGTCACGTACCCGGCGAAGTACTCGGTGCCGTGGTCCCAGCCCCACACGATGCCGAGCCCGATGCCGAACACGATCGCCAGCACGATGTAGACCGTCGACCACGTCGCGGCCTCACGGAACGACGGCGCGTGCGGCGTGCGGACGTGCGCGAAGAAGTCGAACACGAGCATCCCGACGATCGCGACACCTGTCGCGATCCAGACCCACAGGTCCACGGACATGGATCACCCTCCGGTACAGACGACTGAGTACCGGAGGTCTCTCCCACCCGGTGCTGACCGGGCCGACGGCCCCGGGCCGGCTACGGAGGCGACCGTGATGACGGGGGCGTCGTGTCGGGATACTCCCCTCCACTGCGTGCGCCAGCATAGGTCATCAGTCCCACACGCACAGCACGGGACGGGGGTGCGGCGCGTCACGCCACGCAGAACTCGTTCCCCTCGGGGTCCGCCATGACCACCCACGCGCCCTCGCGCGGGTCGTCGACCTCGCGCAGCACCATCCCGCCGGCGGCCACCAGCGCCTCCGCGTGCTGCCGCGCCGCGGCGAGCTTCGCCGCCCGGTCCTGCCGGTCCACGCCCTGCGCGTCGGACCAGCGCACGTCCAGGTGCACGCGGTTCTTGACGACCTTGTCCTCCGGGACCTTCTGGAAGAACACCCGGGGGCCGGCCCCGGCGGGGTCGACGATCGCGTAGGCGGGGTCCCGGTCGTCGTCCGGGCCGATCCCCCACGCGTCCATCGCCTCGTCCCAGCTCGCGAACGGCGGCGGGGGCGGCTCCTCGACGTAGTCGAGCGCGGCGATCCAGAACCGGCCGAGCGCGCTGGGGTGGTGGCAGTCGATCACGACCTGGACCTGCAGGGACATGGCGGCCTCCGAGGACGGGCGGGTGGGGCGGACGGGGTCAGGCCGTCGCGGCGTGCATCTGCCGGAGCTCCTTCTTGAGCCCCGAGATCTCGTCCCGCAGCCGGGCCGCCAGCTCGAACTGCAGCTCCCCCGCCGCGGCGTGCATCTGGTCCGACAGCTCCTGGATGAGGTCCGCGAGCTCGCCCGCGGCGGCACCGGCGAGCTTCGTGCGCTCGGTGGCCGGCTGCGCCTTGGAGCCGAGCCCGGGGACGGGCGCCTTGCCGCGGCTGGACTGCCGGCCGTTGCCGCCGAGCAGCTCGGCGGTGTCGGCGTCCTCGCGCGCGAGCAGGTCGGTGATGTCGCCGATGCGCTTGCGCAGCGGCTGCGGGTCGATGCCGTGCGCGGTGTTGTACGCGATCTGCTTCTCGCGCCGGCGCTCGGTCTCCTCGATGGCGAGGGCCATGCCGGGCGTGATCTTGTCGGCGTACATGTGCACCTGGCCGGACACGTTGCGCGCCGCTCGGCCGATGGTCTGGATCAGCGACTTGCCGGAGCGCAGGAAGCCCTCCTTGTCGGCGTCGAGGATCGCGACGAGCGACACCTCGGGCAGGTCCAGGCCCTCGCGCAGCAGGTTGATGCCGACCAGCACGTCGTACTCGCCCATCCGCAGCTCGCGCAGCAGCTCGACGCGCCGCAGCGTGTCCACCTCGGAGTGCAGGTACCGCACCCGGACGCCCTTCTCCAGGAAGTAGTCCGTGAGGTCCTCGGCCATCTTCTTGGTGAGCGTCGTGACCAGCACGCGCTCGTCCTTCTCGACGCGCTGGCGGATCTCGTCGAGCAGGTCGTCGATCTGTCCCTTGGTCGGCTTGACGACGACCTCGGGGTCGACCAGCCCGGTGGGCCGGATGATCTGCTCGACGACCCCGTCGGACTGGGCGAGCTCGTAGTCGCCCGGGGTGGCGGACAGGTAGACCGTCTGCCCGATGCGCTCGACGAACTCCTCCCACCGCAGGGGGCGGTTGTCCATGGCGCTCGGCAGCCGGAAGCCGAAGTCGACGAGGTTCCGCTTGCGCGACATGTCGCCCTCGTACATCGCGCCGATCTGCGGGACGGTCACGTGCGACTCGTCGATGACGAGCAGGAAGTCCTCGGGGAAGTAGTCCAGGAGGGTGTTCGGCGCGGTGCCGGCGGCACGGCCGTCGATGTGCCGCGAGTAGTTCTCGATGCCGGAGCACGACCCGATCTGCCGCATCATCTCGATGTCGTAGGTCGTGCGCATGCGCAGGCGCTGCGCCTCGAGCAGCTTGTTCTGCCGCTCGAGCTCCGCCAGACGCTGCTCGAGCTCGAGCTCGATGCCGCTGATCGCGCGCTCCATGCGCTCCGGACCCGCGACGTAGTGCGTCGCGGGGAACACGTGGACCTGCCGCTCCTCGCGCACCACGTCGCCGGTCAGCGGGTGCAGCGTCTGGATGGCCTCGATCTCGTCGCCGAAGAACTCGATGCGGATCGCGAGCTCCTCGTACACCGGGATGATCTCCACGGTGTCGCCGCGCACGCGGAACGTGCCGCGCGTGAAGGCCATGTCGTTGCGCGCGTACTGCATCGACACGAACTGCCGCAGCAGCTGGTCGCGGTCCACCTGGTCACCGACGTCGAGCGTGACCATGCGGTCGACGTACTCCTGCGGGGTGCCGAGGCCGTAGATGCAGGACACCGACGCGACGACCACGACGTCGCGCCGCGTCAGCAGGGACGACGTCGCGGAGTGCCGGAGCCGCTCGACCTCGTCGTTGATGGACGAGTCCTTCTCGATGTAGGTGTCCGTCTGCGCGATGTACGCCTCGGGCTGGTAGTAGTCGTAGTACGAGACGAAGTACTCGACCGCGTTGTTCGGCAGCAGCTCCCGGAACTCGTTCGCGAGCTGGGCGGCGAGCGTCTTGTTGGGCGCCATGACGAGCGTCGGGCGTTGGAGCCGCTCGATCAGCCAGGCCGTCGTGGCGGACTTGCCGGTACCCGTGGCGCCGAGCAGGGTGACGTCCTTCTCCCCCGCCCGGATGCGGCGCGCGAGCTCGTCGATCGCGGCCGGCTGGTCGCCGGAGGGGCGGTAGTCGGACACCACCTCGAAGGGGGCGACGGTGCGCTGCAGGTCGGTCACGGGACGCATGCGTCCACCGTACGTCCGGGGTCCGACACGCGCCCCGGCCGGGGCGCCGGGTTCGCGCAGGGCGTGCGGTCGCGACGCACCCCGCGCGGCCGCGCCGGACGGCTCAGGCCAGCGTGCCCGCCGCGATCGGGACGTCCTGCGTCGTCCGCAGCGCGGCCCGCACCACGGCCCCGAGGCCCGTCGCGGCGCTGCCCGCGTCGAGCGACGCGCTCCCGGCGGGCACCTGCTCGGGCAGCCGCGGCACGTGCACGAAGCCGCCGCGCGCCCCGGGCACCCGGCCCCCGGCGAGCTGGTCGGCCAGCGCGTACGCGACCGTGTTGCACACGTACGTCCCCGCGGTGTTCGACACCTCGCCCGGCACCCCGGCCTCCAGCACCGCCGCGAGGCACGCCTTCACCGGCAGCGACGACAGGTGCGCGACCGGCCCGCCGGGCACGACCGGCACGTCCACCGGCTGGTCGCCGTCCTCGTCGGGGATCCGCGCGTCCTGCACGTTGACGGCGACGCGCTCCACCCCGACGGCCGACCGCCCGCCGGCCTCCCCCACGCACACGACGAGGTCCGGCCGGACCTGCGCGAGCAGCTCGGCGAGCCGCCGCGGCGCCCGGGCGAACGACACCGGCAGCAGCGCCGTGACGAGCACGGCCCCCTCGTCGGTCTCGGACCAGCCGCCCGCGACCGCGCGGACCGCCGCCCAGGACGCGTTCACCGGCTGTCCCTCGAAGGGCTCGAACCCGGTCAGCAGGACCGTCGCGGTCACGGGGCGTCGACCTCGCGCTCGTCCCGGCGCTCCGCGGCGAGCCGGTCCCACAGGGCGTCGACCTGGGCCTCCAGGTCCGCCGGGGCGCCCGAGCCGTCGAGCACGACGTCCGCGGCGGCCTCGCGCTCGGCGTCCGTCGCCTGGGCGGCGATGCGCCGCTCGGCCTCCGCCCGGTCCATGCCCCGCGTCCGCACGAGCCGCTCCGCCCGCAGCAGCGCGGGCGCCTGCACGAGGACGACCAGGTGGAACGACCCCGCGTACCCCGACTCCACGAGCAGCGGGATGTCGTGCACGACCACGGCGCCGGCGTCCGCGGCGGCGGCCGCCGCCTCGCGCTCCGCCGCGAGCCGCCGCACCACGGGGTGCACGACGGCGTTGAGCCGCTCGCGGGCCTCCGGGTCGGCGAACACGACCGTCGCGAGGGCGGGGCGGTCGAGCGTGCCGTCCGGCGCCAGGACGCCGTCGCCGAAGGCCTCCACGACCTCGGCGAGGCCGGGCGTGCCCGGCGCCACCGCCTCCCGGGCCAGGACGTCGTAGTCGATCACGACCGCCCCGCGCTGCTCGAGCCGCGTCGCGGCGACGGACTTGCCCGCGGCGATCCCTCCGGTCAGGCCGATGCGCTGCATGACCCCATCGTGCCGTGCCGCGACGCCTCGCCGCACCCGGGGTCGGCCCCGGCGTCCGGGCGGCCGGGCGTCAGCGGACCTCGAAGCCCCGCTCCCGCAGGTGCGCCTTGACCGCGCCGACCGTCAGCGTGCCGAAGTGGAACACGCTGGCCGCGAGGACGGCGTCGGCGCCCGTCGCGGCCGCCTCCGCGAAGTGCTCGACGGTCCCCGCGCCGCCGCTGGCGATGAGCGGCACCCGCACCTCCCGCCGGACCGCCCGCAGCATCTCCAGGTCGAAGCCCGCGGTGGTGCCGTCGGCGTCCATCGAGTTGAGCAGGATCTCCCCGGCGCCCAGCTCCGCGGCCCGGGCGGCCCAGGCCACGGCGTCGATGCCCGTGCCGCGGCGCCCGCCGTGCGTGGTGACCTCGTACCCCGAGTCGGTGCGGACGTCCCCGGTCACGCGCCGCGCGTCCACCGAGAGCGTGAGCACCTGGGAGCCGAACCGCTCGGCGATCTCGGCGATCAGCTCCGGCCGCGCGATCGCCGCGGTGTTGACCCCCACCTTGTCGGCGCCGGCGCGCAGCAGCCGGTCGACGTCGTCCGCGGAGCGCACGCCGCCGCCGACGGTCAGCGGCACGAACACCTGCTCGGCGGTGCGGCGCACCACGTCGTACGTCGTCTCGCGGTCCGAGGACGACGCGGACACGTCGAGGAACGTCACCTCGTCGGCGCCCTCGCGGTCGTACCGGCGGGCGAGCTCGACGGGGTCGCCCGCGTCCCGCAGGTTCTCGAAGTTGACGCCCTTGACCACCCGGCCGGCGTCGACGTCCAGGCACGGGACCACCCGCAGCGCGACGGACACGGCTCACTCCCCCCCGGTCGCGTCGTCGCCGGCGTCGTCGGACGCGGGCGCGCGGGTCGCGAGCAGGTCGATGACGAAGACGATGGTCTGCCCGGCGAGCTCCTCGCTCTGCGTCGCGCCGAGCGCGTACGCCGGCGGCACGACGAGCATCACCTGGCTGCCGACGGTCTGCTCGACCAGCGCCTCCGACCACGCCGGGACGTCGTCCAGCGAGAACGTCGAGGGGCTGCCCGTGGTCCACGTCGAGTCGAACGGCTCGCCGGTCGCCCAGACGAACCCGGTGAACTGCACCGTCACGACGTCGCCCTCGGACACCTGGGGGCCGGTCCCGCGGAGCAGCGGCTGGACGACCAGGTCGGGCGGCGGCTCCGTCCCGGTCGGCGTGATCGACGGCGCGCCGTCGGCGTCGAGCTGCACGGCGGGGACACCCTCGCGCGGCTCGACGGGCTCGCCGTCCGCCCGCACCGGCAGGACGTCCAGCACGGTCACCGTCGGGTAGGACGAGGAGCCGGTGTCGGACGCGGGGCTGATCTGCAGCAGCCGCGCACCCACGCGCTGGCCGGACAGCGTGGCGTACAGGTCCTTGCCGAGGTCCTCCTCGGTCAGGAGCCGCGGGGTGGGGCTGGAGCTGTAGGACTCCTTGACGAGCGTGGCGTCGGAGGCGTCCTCGAGCCAGAAGTCCAGCAGCACCGGGCGGCCGTCCTCGAGCTCCGGGCCCGTGCCCTCCCAGACCACCTCGTGCAGGGGCTCCGCGACCCGCAGCGGCGTCCGGTAGGTGACGGTCGGCGCCTGCCCGGCGTCACCGGACACGACCACCTCGGGGGGCTCGGGCTCCTGCGAGGCGCACCCCGCGAGCAGCAGTGCCGCAGCGGCGCACGCGGCCACGAGACGTCGCACGTCGTTCCTTCCCAGCGTCCTGCACGATCCGCCGCCCACTGTACGGGGCCGCGGACCGCCTCCCGGACGGTCACATCGACTCGATGAGCCTCTCGACGCGGTCGTCGACGCTGCGGAACGGGTCCTTGCACAGGACGGTGCGCTGCGCCTGGTCGTTGAGCTTGAGGTGCACCCAGTCGACCGTGTAGTCCCGCCGGGCCTCCTGCGCGGCCTGCACGAACTCCCCGCGCAGCTTGGCGCGGGTGGTCTGCGGCGGCACCGAGGTCGCCTCGAACACCTCGACGTCCGTGGTGACGCGCTCGACCAGCCCGCGCTGCGCGAGCAGGTTGTACAGGCCCTCCGTGCGGGAGATGTCGTGGTACGCGAGGTCCATCCGCGCGACCCGGACGTCCGACAGGTCGAGGCCGTGCTTCGCCCGGTACCGCTCGATGAGGCGGTACTTGATGACCCAGTCCAGCTCCCGCTCCACCAGCGAGAGGTCCCCGGTGCGCAGCGCCCGCAGCCCGCGCTCCCACAGGTCGAGCACCTGCTTGACCTCGGGCGTCGGGTCGGACTCGGACGTCACCCAGTCCTGCACCCGGCCCAGGTACTCCTCCTGCAGGTCGACGGCGGTGACCGTCCGGCCGTTCGCGAGCGTCACCGGGTGCATGCCCGTGACGTCGTGGCTGATCTCCCGGATCGCGCGGATCGGGTTCTCCAGCGTGAGGTCCCGCATCGGCAGGCCGGCCTCGACCAGGCGCAGCACCAGGTCGGTCGACCCCACCTTGAGCATCGTGGTCGTCTCGGACATCGAGGAGTCCCCGACGATGACGTGCAGCCGGCGGTAGTGCTCGGCGTCGGCGTGCGGCTCGTCGCGGGTGTTGATGATCGGCCGCGACCTCGTGGTGGCCGACGACACGGACTCCCAGATGTGGTCCGCCCGCTGCGACAGGCAGAACACCGCGCCGCGCGGGGTGGTCAGGACCTTGCCCGCGCCCGTCAGGACCTGCCGGGTGATGAGGAACGGCACGAGCACGTCGGACAGCCGCGAGAAGTCGCCCTGCCGCCGCACCAGGTAGTTCTCGTGGCATCCGTAGGAGTTGCCCGCGGAGTCGGTGTTGTTCTTGAACAGGTGGATCCGGCCCGACAGGCCCTCGTGCTCCAGGCGCTGCTGCGCGTCGGCGACCAGCCCCTCGAGGATCCGCTCCCCCGCCCGGTCGTGCGTGACCAGCTGGCGCCAGTCGTCGCACTCCGCCGTGGCGTACTCGGGGTGGGAGCCGACGTCGAGGTACAGCCGCGAGCCGTTGCGCAGGAACACGTTCGACGACCGGCCCCACGCCACGACCTTGCGGAACAGGTAGCGGGCGACCTCGTCGGCGGACAGGCCCCGCCCGTCGTCGGCGGCGCACGTCACGCCGTACTCGGTCTCCAGGCCGAAGATCCGTCGGTCCACGTTCGCCTCCCGGCCTCAGGCCCCGCCGGCGGACGCCAGCAGGTCCTCCAGCACGACGCCGGACAGGCGCCGGAACGCCCGCCGCGGCCGGGTGCGGTCGAGCACCGCGACCTCCAGCTGCGCGGCGGGGATGACGCGGCGGTCGTCCTCGTCGGCGCCGTCGGACGGCGTGCCGAGCACGCGCACCGCGAGACCGAGCACGTCGGCGAGCGGCATGCCCGGCACCCACGCGCCGGCCACCTCGTCGCGCAGCCGCTCGGCCTGGCCGCCCATGACCACGAACCCGCGCTCGTCCGCCACCGACCCGTCGTACGACAGCCGGTAGATCTGGTCCGTGGCGGCGTCGGCGCCCACCTCCGCGACGACGAGCTCGACCTCCAGCGGCTTGGACTCCGTGGTGAAGACCGTGCCGAGCGTCTGGGCGTACGCGTTCGCGAGCCCGCGGGCGTTGACGTCCCGGCGGTCGTAGGAGTAGCCGCGCAGGTCGGCGTACCGCACGCCGGCCACCCGCAGGTTCTCGAACTCGTTGTACTTGCCGACCGCCGCGAAGGCGATGCGGTCGTAGATCTCCGACACCTTGTGCAGCGCCCGGGACGGGTTCTCGGTCGCGAACGCGATGCCGTCCTCGTAGGCGAGGACCACGACGGACCGGCCGCGGGCGATGCCCTTGCGCGCGTAGTCCGCCCGGTCCTTCATGAGCTGCTCGGGCGAGACGTAGAACGGCATGCTCATGCGGGGTCACCCTCCTGCCGGGCCCGGGCGTGCTGCTCGGCGCGGTCGGCCAGCACCCGGGCCACCACCTCGCCGAGCGCGTCCTGCGGCACCCGCAGGTAGCCCGCGGCGGTCACGGTCGCCACGACCGGCCAGATGCGGCGCGCCTGGTCCGGTCCCCCGGTCGCCGAGTCGTCGTCGGCGGCGTCCACCAGGGCCTCCACCGCCACGCGGACCGCCGCGTCGGCGTCGAGCCCCGGCTGCCAGAGCTTCTTGAGCGAGCCGCGCGCGAACACGGACCCCGAGCCCACGCTGTGGTGCTGGTGCTCCTCGTAGCGCCCGCCGGTGACGTCGTACGAGAAGATCCGTCCGCTGCCGCGGTCCAGGTCGAACCCGGCGAACAGCGGCACCACCGCGAGCCCCTGCATCGCGAGCCCGAGGTTCCCCCGGATCATCGTGGCGAGCCGGTTCGCCTTGCCGTCGAGCGAGAGCAGCGTGCCCTCGATCTTCTCGTAGTGCTCGAGCTCGAGCTGGAACAGCCGGACCAGCTCGACGGCCAGCCCGGCGGTGCCGGCGATCCCGACGGCCGAGTAGTCGTCGGCCGGGAAGACCTTCTCGATGTCCCGCGAGGCGATCTGCGAGCCCATCGTGGCGCGCCGGTCGCCCGCCATGACCACCCCGCCGTCGAACGTCAGCGCGACGATCGTGGTGGCGTGCGGGGCGGGCACCTCACCGACCGGCAGCGCCGGGCGCCGGCCCGGCAGCAGGTCCGGGGCGTGCTGGGACAGGAAGTCGACGAAGGACGACGACCCGGGCGTCGTGAAGGCGCCGGGCAGCCGCCCCGCGGGGCTCAGCGGGTCGGTCGGCACGCGTCACTGCCCGCCCTTCTGCACGAACCCGCGCACGAACTGCTCGGCGTTGGTCTCCAGGACGTCGTCGATCTCCTCGAGGAGCGCGTCGACCTCCGCGTCGCGCTGCTGCGCCGCCGCGGTCGCCTGCTCGACGTCCGGGCCGTCGACCGGCTCGTCGTCCTCGCGGCGGTCCCGAGCGCGTTCCTGACCTGATCGGTCGGCCATCGTCCACCTCCGGCGGTAGTCCGGACGGGGCCCGGAGAGCTGGACCGGGCACCGCAGTGGCACCACCCTAGGCCCTGGTCGGCGCGGGTTCGCGTGCGCCACGGGGCCGCCGCCCCGCACCGGCCGGCGGGGGCGTCAGGAGCCGAGCGCCTCCAGCAGGCTGGCGACGTCCGGCGAGCCCGCCAGCAGGCCCTCGACGTGCGCCCGCGTGCCGCGCAGCGGGTCGCGCATGGGGACGCGCCGGAGCGTCGGCGCCCCGGGGACGTCGAAGACGACCGAGTCCCAGGACGCCGCCGAGACGTGCGTGCCGAAGCGGGCGATCGTCTCGCCGCGGAAGTACGCGCGCGTGTCCTCCGGCGGGTGCGACACGGCCGACGCGACCGCCTCGTCCGTCACGAGGCGCTCGACCGCTCCCGCGCCGACGAGCCGGTGGTACAGCCCGCGCTCGGGTCGCACGTCGGACCACTGCAGGTCGACGGCGGCGAGGCGCGGGTGGTCCCAGTCCAGGTGGTCGCGCCGCCGGAGCCCCTCGAGCAGCCGCATCTTGGCGAGCCACTCCACCTCCCGGGCGCACGACGCGGGGTCCGACCCCAGCCGCTCCAGCAGCGAGCCCCAGCGCGCGACGACGTCCGCGGTCTGCGCGTCGACCTCCGCGGCGCCCCGCCCGAGCGCGGTGCGGACGGCCGCGAGATACTCGCGCTGCACCTCGAGCGCGGTCAGCCGGCGCCCGTCGGCGAGCGGCAGGCGCGCGGTCAGCGTGAGGTCGTGGCTGACGGTGTGCACGGCGCGCACCGGGTCGGCGAGCGCCAGGCGGTCCAGCGCGGTCGCCAGGTCGGCGGCGGCGCCGGACGCGATGCGCTCGACCAGCCACAGCACCAGGGACGTCGTGCCGAGCTTGAGGTACGTCGGCACCTCCAGCAGGTTCGCGTCCCCGATGATGACGTGCAGCCGGCGCCAGCGGTCCGGGTCGGCGTGCGGCTCGTCACGGGTGTTGACGATCGGGCGGCGCAGGGTCGTCTCGAGGCCGACCTCCGCCTCGATGTAGTCCGCCCGCTGGGAGAGCTGGAACCCGGCCTCCTCGCCCCGCTGGCCCAGGCCGACGCGGCCGGCGCCCGTGAAGACCTGGCGGGTCACCAGGAACGGCATCACCCGCGCGGCGAGGTCCGCGAACGGCACCGCGCGGTCGACGAGGAAGTTCTCGTGGGTGCCGTAGGTCGCGCCCTTGCCGTCGACGTTGTTCTTGTAGAGCGCCACGTCGGGCAGCGCGGCGGTCGACGCCAGGGCGCGCACCGAGGCCAGCATGACGAGCTCGCCCGCCCGGTCCCAGCGCACGGCGTCGAGCGGGTTGGTCACCTCCGGCGACGAGTACTCGGGGTGGGCGTGGTCGACGTACAGGCGCGCGCCGTTGGTGAGGATGACGTTCGCCGCACCGGGGTCCTCGTACTCCTCCACCAGCGAGCGGGCGACCTCCTGCGGGCCGTCGCCCGACGGTGCGGGCCGGGCCGGGTCGTCCGTCAGCAGCGACGGGTGCGCCGCCGCGCGCTGCAGGTGGAAACCGCGTGCGTCCTGCAGCGGGTCCTCGTCGTCGTAGTCCCACCGGGCCCTGGTGCGGCCGGCCCCGCGGGCGGCGGCGTGCACCGCCACCACGTGGCTGGACAGCAGCATGGGGTTGGCGGTGGGGCGGCCGGGCTGCAGCACGCCGTACTCGGTCTCGATCCCCATCACGCGGCGCACGGTCACGCCTGCCAGCCTACGGGCCCGGAGCCGTCGGCCCCGGGCCCTCGGGCGGGCCGGTCCCCTCAGGCGTCCGCGCCGCCGCCGGGCATCCCGCCGCCGCGGGTGGCGCCGTCGCCGCCGGGCCCCCCGCCCATCGCCCCGCCGCCCCTGCCGGCGGTGTGCTCGCCGGCGGTGACGGTCAGCAGCTCCGTGGCGCCCGAGGCGTCCCCGCTCTCGCTGTACCCCGCGACCACGTCGCCCGAGGACTGCGCCCCGGAGACGACCGTGTACGTCTCGCCGGCGGTGATCGCCGAGGACGAGACCACCAGGGAGCTGAGGGCCTTGGCCGGGGTGAAGGTCGCGACGACCGTGCCGTCCGCGTCGACGACCGCCAGCGTGGTACCGGCGGGCTGCGCGCTGTCGAAGGTCGCGGAGACCCATCCCTGACCGTCCGCGTCGGGGGCCTCCGCCATGCCCGACGAGCCGGCCGCCACGAGCGTGCCGCCCGTCACCGCGAGCGTGCCGTTGGAGTCCAGGGCGCCGTTCCCGTCGTTCGTGGGCCCGTTCACGACCACGACGCCGCCCGACATCGTCAGGGAGCCGTTCGAGTCGAGCCCGTCACCACCCGCGTCGACGGCGAGCGTGCCGCCGGTGATGGTGAGGGTCGCGGCGCCCGCGGCCTCGCCCTGCGGACCGCCCGCGGCTCCCCCACCGCCCTCGGCGGTGCTGCTGCCGGCCTCCGAGGCGTTGAGCCCGTCGTCCGAGGCCGTGACGGCCAGGTCGCCGCCCGCGATCGTGATCGCCTCGGCCTCCAGGCCCTCGGACGACGTGACGACCTCGAGCGTGCCGCCGCTGACGTCGAGCGCCAGGTCGGCGTGCACGCCGTCGTCGCCCGTGGACAGCGTGAGGTCGCCGTCGGTGACCGACACGATGCCGTCGGAGTGCAGGGCGTCGTCGGAGGAGTCGACGGTCACGGTGCCGCCGCCGACGACGACCGACGCGCCGCCCTTGAGGCCCTTGGTCGACGTCTCGTCGGTCGGCTCGGTGCCGCTGCCGCCGCCGGCCTCGACCGTGACGGTGCCACCGGTGACGACCACGTCCGTCGCCGCGTCCACGCCGTCGCCCCCGGTGGTGAGCGTGACGTCGCCGCCCGCCAGGACGACGAAGCCCTTCGCGGCGTCGGAGTCCTGGTCGGACGTCAGCCCGTCGCCGCCGGCTGTCACGTCGAGCGTGCCGCCGTCCACGACCAGGTAGTCCTTGCCGCGGATGCCGTCGTCCACGGCGTCGACGGTGATCGTGCCGCCCTCGACCACCAGGCCGTCCTTCGAGGTGATGCCGTCGTTCGCGTTGCCGGCGACCGTGAGCGAGCCGTCGCCGGTGATCGTGAGGTCGGCGCTGCTGAACAGCGCCGCGTTCGGGGCGTCGTCCGACGTGTCGGCGTACGTGGCGGCGTCGGTCAGCGCGTTCTGCGAGCCGTCCGCGAGCACGACCACCACGGAGCCGGCGGACACGACCGCCAGCGCGGAGCCGGTCGTGGACGTGACGTCGACGTCGTCCAGCACCACGTGCACGACCTCGTCGCCGGCGTCGACGACCACCTGGCCGTCGGACAGCGTGCCGCTCAGGGTGTAGGTGCCGCCCGCGGTGATCGTCACCGTCGAGCCGTCGACGGTGACGCCGTCCGAGTCGCCGTCGACGCTCGCGGAGCTGCCGTCCAGCGTGATCGAGGCCGCGGCGCTCCCCGCGTCGGCCACCTCGTGCACCTCGGCGTCCGCGGCCAGCACCTGCTCGGCGGTCGAGCCGGCTGCGACGTCCGTGACCGTCGTCGCGGTGCCGTCCTCGGCGGTGGTCGTGGTCGTCGTGGTGCCGGAGCCGGCCAGCGCGTCCACGGAGCAGCCCGCGAGGAGCAGGCTCACGAGGACGGCCGGGGCGGCGAGGGCGAGGACGCGGTGGTGGGGTCGGCGCATGGGAACCTCCGGGGTCGGGTGGGGACGGCGGACGCGGGCAGCCGGTCGGGCCGGCGCAGGTCGCCGCGGGTCGGGTCAGGGGGTGAGGGTGCGGCGCAGCGTGCGGCGCCAGGGGCGTCCGGCGAGCGTGGGGTCCAGGACCACCAGCCCGGTCGCGTACTTGGAGATGCGGGAAGGCCGGTGCCCGAGCGACCAGAGCGCGCGGTCCGCGGCGGAGGCCCCGGCGACGCTCTTGGTCTCGACGACGACATGCTCCGGCACGGCGGCCGAGGCGCCCGCGGCCCGGTGCAGCTCGAGCCCGTGCCACTCCAGGCCGGTGTCGACCGTGGTCCGGGCACCGTCCGGGAGCAGCAGCGTCCGGCGGCGATAGCGGGTGGTCAGGGTCGGGTGCAGGTCGAGCCCGTCGGCCCGCAGACCCTGCCGACGCAGCGTGTCCTCGACGAAGCCGAGGGCGTCGCCGACCGCGCCGGCGGCCGCCGCGTCGTGCTCGCGACGCTCCTTGACGGTCGTGCCGCGCGGGCCGCGGGTCTTCACCTCGAGCCAGCAGCCGCCGGTGTCCCGGTAGGTGCGGGTCCGTACCTTGTACCGCCGGCGCCGGCGCCCGGCCGCCAGGTGGAACGCGTCGAGCTCCGGGGTGTCGAAGTACACCGACTCGTACCCGAACGCGTCGCGGCCGTCGATGACGAGTCGCCGGGTGCCGGCGGGGAGCGCGCCGAGCAGGTCGGGCAGCGCCGCGACCGGGAGCACGTACTTGCGGTCGACCCGCGTCTGCAGCGCGGCGGTGAGCTGGAGCTCGTCGAGCCCCACACCGGGCAGGTGGTCGAGGGTCGTCGGGTCCGCGGTCGTCAGGTCCGTGGTCACCGGGCCACCTCCGACAGGCTCGAGGCACCGGAGGCACCGGCGGAGTCGGAGGCGGCGGACCAGGCCTGCTGCGGGGCGGGCTGCGGCTGTGCGCCGCCCTCCGCCGCGGAGCCGCGCCGCACCGCCCAGGACGCCGCGCCGCCCGACGCACCGGCCGCGCGCGCCCGGTTCTCGGAGAACCGCACGTCGACCACCGTGGTGTCGTCGACCAGGTCGAGCCGCTGCACGGTCACGCCGTGCACCCGTGCACCGAGCAGCCCCTCCAGGTGCGCCACCAGCGCGTCGTGGTCCGGGACCGCCCGGTCCAGCACGACGACCTGCTGCCGGTAGCGCCGCAGCAGCCGCGGGTGGTCGCCGACGACGAGCGCCAGCACCACGAGCGCCATGAGCACCAGGGCGGTCCCGCCGAGCGAGCCGCCCAGCCCGCCGATCAGCCCGAGCGCCAGGGACGCGAAGTAGTAGGCGACCTCGCGCTGGTCGATCTCGGAGGACCGGAGCCGGATGATCGACAGCACGCCGAACAGGCCGAGACCCAGGCCGGCTCCGACGGTCGCGCCGGCCAGCGCACCGGCGACCGCCAGCACGCCGACGTTCACGCCGAGGAACGCGACCACCAGGTCGCGCCGGCGGTGCCGGGGGAAGTAGACGGCGAAGGTCAGCAGGCCGATCGCGACGAGGTCGGCCACGAACAGGACGGCGACGGGCAGGGTCTCGGGGAGCACAGGCACCTCACGGGTCGGGGGTGAACACCCGGTGAACCGGGTACGACCATCCAGCAGCGCAGTGCTGTGCCGCTGCTGTGGACGGCGCCAGGACGCCGTGTGGATCCTGGCCCCTGGGTTCGGGAACCGGTCGGGGCGACCGCTCAGCCGCTCGCTCGCACGAGCGCCCGGTCAGGCCGCGTGCGCCACCCGGTCACCACCGCCCGACCACTCAGCGAGCCGCGCGCTCCACCCCATCGCGACGACCAGGCCACTCACCGGAACCGCGCACTCCACCCCATCGCGACGACCGGACCACTCAGCGGAAGCGCAGGCCCCTATCGTCGCCCACCGGGGGGTCCGGCAGGAGGACGGAGCAGGAGATGCTGCGCACGAGCACTATCCGCACGACGATGATCGCCATCGCCACAGCGGCGGCACTCGGAGTGATGGCAGTCCCGGCGAGCGCCGGTGACGGCCTGTGCGCCAAGGGATACGTCTGCGGGTACGAGCACCTCGACTTCGACGGCGCGATGTTCGGCACCCAGAAGGTCACCGCCAACTGGGCGTCCCAGGGCTTCCACAATCGTGCGACGTCCGTCTCGGTCAATGGCGGCACGTGCAAGTACACGGACTTCTACACGAGCTGGAACATCCTCACGAACTCGCCGGGCGGCGGGACGTTCCGCCTGTTCTCGCGGACGCTCATGAAGACGAACTACCGCGACCCGGATCTGCGCAACGGCGCCGGCGACAAGCCGGGAGTCTCGTTCGACGACAACATCGACGCGACGCGTTTCACGGGCTGCTGACGGGACCCGCGGGGCGGCGGCCGCGTGCGCGCGCCGCCGCCCCGCGAGCCGTCCCCATCGATCACGAACAGGAGAGGGAGCCCGCCGTGCCGGACTCGCGCAGATCACCTGGTCGGTACCTGACGGCGACGAGCCTCGTGCTGGCGCTCGCCGCCTGCGCCGGTGCGCCGGACGCGACGAGCGAGGACGTCGCGGCGCTCGGGATCGACCTCACCGTGGACCTCGACCCCGCGTCGGGTGCCGTCGTCCTCCCCTTCGACCGCCTGGTCCCGGACTTCTACGAGAACGACATCCTGGCGACAGGCGCGTCCGCTGCCGTGGCGCTGTGCGCCGCGGGTTCCGGCGTCACCTTCGACCCGCCGCCCCTGAGCGACGACCCGGTCTACGCGTCGGAGCACTACTTCGGACCGTGGACGGCCGACCAGGCCGCGCGGTTCGCCTTCGTGCCACCGATGTCGCTGCGTGACATGGCGGCGAACGAGATCGCCGGCGCGCCCGAGCCCGCCGGCGCCACCGAGGTCGCGCCCGGGGCCGGAGCGGACGACGAGCTGACCGACGACGACTGGGCCGTCATCGACGCCTGCAACGCGGACGACGACGTGGAGGCCCTGCTGGATGCCACGATCGTCACCGGTTCCTGGACGGACGCCGTCGAGGCGGTCCGGGACGGTCTGCCGGACGAGGACGGGGCCCGCGCGCTCATCGACGAGCTCGCGCGCTGCTACGCCGCCGAGGGCCTCGAACCGGCGGACGACGCACCGTGGCTGCCGGAGGGGGCGAACGGGAGAGAGATCACGCAGGCGCAGATCGAGCTCGCCGTCTCCGTGGTGCGCTGCAAGGACTCCGTCGACTTCACCCGCCGCATGGCCGACATCGAGGCGGGCCTCCAGGCGCCGATCATCCGCCGGTACGCGCACGAGCTCGCGGAGCAGCGGGGATCGGTCGACGAGGCGCTCGACCTCGCGGCCACCCTGCTGTCGGAGGCGTCCCGGTGAGGATGCCGGGCCGTCCCTCCGCCTCCGACGGAGCGCCGCCACGCCGCGGGTGGCTGCTGTGGTGGCTGGTGTGCTCGCTCACCGTCACGCTGTGCGCCTTCGTCGTCGGCTCGCTGGTGCGGTCGCCGTGGGAGGCCGCCTCGGCGAACTCCGAGCGCGCCTCGACCACCACGCTGGAGGTCGAGTGGCGGGAGTTCCCGGTCGATCGTCCGCAGGCGGTGGGGACGCTCGAGGTCGGCGCGATCGTGGACGCACCGTCCGGCCACGGGGACTCCGTCGCCGTCGTGACCGCGGCACCGGTCGAGGCCGGCCAGGTGGTGCCGGCAGGCGCGCGCGTCGCCGAGGTCTCGGGCAGACCCGTCCTCGTGCTCGAGCTGCCGTTCCGCCTCTACCGCGACCTCGTCCCGGGCGACAGCGGGGCGGACGTCGCCGCGCTCCAGCAGTCGCTGACGGGCCTCGGCCTGTACTCCGGGGGAGCCGACGGCCAGTTCGGGCCCCGGACGTCCGCCGCCGTCCGGGACCTGTACCGGCAGGCCGGGGCCGACCCGCCCGGTGCCGCCGACGACCTGGTGCTGGCCGCGCAGGACGCCCGGATCGCGCTCGAGGCGGCCGTCGCGGCCGAACGACGAGCCAGGCAGATCCGGGACGACGTCGTCCGAGAGGCGGGGACGAGCGGGGCCACGTCCGAGGCCGAGGCCGACCTGTCTGCCGCTGCCGCCCTCGTCGCCTCGGCGCGGCAGGAGGCCGCCGACACGGCCGCCGCCGCGGACACGCCGCTGCCCGCGGCCGAGATCGTCCGCATCCCCACCGGGACGGCGACCGTGGTGCACGCCGCGGCGCCCGACACGCTCGTGGACACCACCACCCCCGCCGTGCGGCTGCGCGCCGGGGCACCGTCCGCGGTGCTGCGCGTCGGCGTCGAGCACGACGACGCCTTCCCGGTCGGGACGAGCGTGGAGGTGCAGGCCGTCGACGACCCCGGAGCGAGCATGCCCGCCACGGTCGTCGCGCGGGGCGAGTTCACCTCCGACCAGGACGACGACCGGGTGCCCGGGTTCGACGTCACCCTGGCCTTCCCGGCAGACGCCCCGGTCACGATCGACCCGGGAGCCGCCGTGGTCGCGGTGCCGGACGGCGTCCCCGAGATCGAGTCCGGCCCGGCGGTGCCGATCGTGGCGGTCCGCAGCGAGGGCGACGGGTCGTTCGTGCTCCTGGTCGAGCCGCGTCCCGCCGATCCCGACGTGCCCGAGACCCGGGCGGTGCCCGTCGTCGTCAGCCGGACGGCTGACGGGTTCGCGCTGCTCGAGCTCCCGGAGGACGGCGCGCTGGAGGTCGGCGACCACGTCCTGCTCGGTCGGGCACCGTGACGGCACCCGCCCTGCACGCGGCCGGCCTGGCCAAGACCTACGACGCCTCACCTCCCGTCCCCGTGCTCACGGGCGTCGACCTCGCGGTGCACCACGGCGAGCGGGTCGCGATCACCGGGCGATCCGGTGCCGGCAAGTCGACCCTCCTGAACCTGCTGGGACTGCTCGACGAGCCGACCGCCGGGCGTCTCTCGCTGCTCGGTCGCGAGACGACCTCGCTCTCCCGGCGGGAGCGCGACACGTTCCGCGCGGTCCACCTCGGCTTCGTCTTCCAGGACCACCACGTGCTCGGCCGCCGCTCGTGCGCCGCGAACGTCGCGCTCAAGCTGGCCGTCCTCGGCACGGACCGCTCCGGTCGCCGGCAGCAGGTGGCCGCGGCGCTCGAGCGGGTGGGACTCTCCGCTCGCGCGCACGCCGAGGGACGCCTGCTCTCCGGGGGCGAGAAGCAGCGCCTCGCCCTCGCCCGCGCGTTCGTCTCCCGACCGGCGGTGATCCTGGCGGACGAGCCGACCGGGAACCTCGACCCGGACAACGCCTCGTCCGTGCTGGACCTGTTCGACAGCCAGGCGCAGGACGGTGTCGCCGTCGTCGTCATCACCCACGACGACCGCGTCGCGCGCTGGGCGGACCGCGCGCTGCGGCTCCGTGACGGGGAGCTGCTCCCGTCGGACGACACGGACCCAGGTGACCGCCGGTGAGCCGGCTGCGGACCTCCTGGACCGACCTGGTGGACGACGTCACGGCCGAGCTCGTGGTCGCGAGGTCGCGAGCGGTGACGATCCTGGTCGGTGTCGCGCTGTCGACAGGCGCGCTGGTGTCGTCGGCAGGCATCTCGGCGACCGCGCGGGACCAGATCGCCGCCGACCTCGCCGCCTCGACCGTCGACTCGCTGACCGTCTCCGCCGCGGCGTCGGCGCGCGCCGGTGGTGCCGAGGACGTCTTCCCGGACGACACCGAGGCCCGGGTCCGGGAGCTCACGCTCGTCCGGGAGGCAGGGCGCGTCCTCGAGCTCGACGGCCTCGTCGACGGGCTCGTCACGCGGCTGCCCGGGACCGGACCCGTGGACGTCCCGGTCCTCGCCGCGACGTCGGGGTACCTCGCAGCACGCGACAGCAGCGCGGGCCAGGCCCCCGTCTGGCTCCTCGACGGCTCCGAGCCCGTGGCCCTGCTCGGACTGGCTGCCGCCGACGCGCTCGGCGTCCCCGTGGTCGATGACCCGACCGGCCTCACGGTGCAGATCGACGGGGCCACCGTGCAGGTCGTGGGCTACCTCACCACCCGGGACGAGGCCCTCGCCGCGAGCATCGTCGTGCCGTACCTCCAGGGGGTCGAGCGCCTGGGCTCGGACGCGCGCGCCACGCTCCTGGTCCGCTCGGAGGTCGGCGGCGGCCCGTCCGTCGCGGAGGTCGTCCGGGCCGTCGTGCGACCGGACCGACCCGACCTGCTCGTGACGTCACCGGTGGTCGCGCTCGAGTCCCTCCGGCAGGGCGTGTCGGCCCAGTTCGCCCGTCTCGTCGCCTGGATCGGGGCCCTCCTGCTCGCGATCACGGCGCTGCTCATCTCCAACTCGACGGCCAGCGCCGTCACCGCCCGGACACCGGAGATCGGGCTCCGCCGCGCGCTCGGAGCCTCCCGCGGCCAGGTCACCCGCGTCGTCGTCGCCGAGGGCGCCCTGACGGGACTGCTCGGCGGCGCGGCCGGCACGGCGGTCGGGCTCTCCGTCGTCGTGGTCGTCGCGGCCGCGAGCTCGTGGTCCGTCGACCTGGATCCCACGTGGGCGCTCCCCGCGCCGGCGCTCGGGCTGGCCGTCGGGGTGGTCGCCTCCCTGCACCCCGCGTCCCGCGCGTCGCGCATCAGCCCCGCGCTCGCCGTCCGGCACGACTGACACCAGCGCCGAGCGAGGCCGGGCCGGATGAACACGACGCGCTGCCTCGTCGTGCCGCGACACCACGTGTGACACCACATGGCCCTTGCATGACACCACCGATGGTGTCATGCTGACGTCATGCACCTCGACCCGTACGTCCAGGACCTCCGGGACCGCCTCGCCACCGCCGCCGGGACCGCCGGCGACGACGCCCGCCGGCTGGCCGAGCAGCTCACCGCACCGCTCGACGCCGCCGTGCGCCTGGTGCTGCTCGACGCGCTGTCGACCGCCGCCGGTGAGATCTCGGCGGAGCTCGCGCCTGGCTCCGTGGACGTCCGGCTGCGCGGCGGCGACCCGGAGTTCGTCGTGGACTCCCCCGCCGCACCGGCACCGTCCGCGCCGGCGCCGGTGGTCCCGCCGGCCGCCGCGCCGGGCCCCGTGGCCCCCGAGGCGGACGAGGGCACCACCACCCGCACCACGCTGCGCCTGCCCGACCACCTCAAGGCGCAGGTCGAGGTCGCCGCCGCCCGCGACGGCCTCTCCGTCAACTCCTGGCTCGTGCGGGCGGTCGCCGCCGCTCTCGAGCCGCAGCCCGACCGACCCTCCCTGCGACCCCGGCCCGACCCGGCAGGCAGCACCCGGCTGACCGGCTGGGTGCGCTGACCGGCGGACCCCCGCCCACCCGCTCCCTCGCCCCACCGCGAGGCCGGCCCGTCAGGCCCGGCCGTCGCGCCCGTCGTCGTCCCCGCACACCGCCCCTGGAGCCGTCATGCCCACGTTCCCCGCACCCGCCCCGGTCGTCCTCGCCGTCGACGTCCCGGTCGCCGCCCTGCACGTCGTCGCCGGCGAGCGCGACGACGTCGTCGTGACCGTCCTGCCCGCCGACCCGTCGTCCTCCGGCAGCCGCCGCGCGGCCGCCGAGGTCCGGGTCCAGCACGACGACGGCACCGTCACGGTCGACTGGCCCGGCGCCTGGAAGCAGTACCTGCTGCCGTTCAGCGCGGGCACCGCGTCCGTCACCGTCGAGCTCCCGGAGGGCTCCGACGTGCGCGGCAAGGCCGGCAGCGTCCTGACCGAGGGCCGCCTCGGCGCCGTGGAGCTGGCGCTGAGCGCCGGCGACGCGCGCGTCGACGAGGCGCACCGGGTCGACCTGCGCGCCGCCGCCGGCACCGTCGTCGTGCGCCGGGTGACCGGCCCGGTCGCCGTCCGCGCGAGCGCGGGCTCGGTCCGCCTGGCCGACGTCGCCGGCGAGGGCACCGTACGTGCGAGCAACGGCACCACCACCGTCGACGCCGTGACCGGCACGCTGCAGGTCGTCGGCGCCCACGGCGACATCGCGGTCGGCCGCGTCACCGGGACACTCACCGCCCGCTCCGCCCACGCCGGCATCCGCGTCGAGCGCGTGGAGTCGGGCAGCGTCGACCTCAGCACGTCCTACGGGTCGATCGAGGTCGGGGTCCCCCACGGGACGGCCGCCTGGCTCGACGTCGCGTCCCAGCACGGCGCCGTGCGCAACCAGCTCACCCCCGCGGCCGGCCCCGTCGAGGACGAGGCCACCGCCGAGGTCCACGCGTCCACCGGCTACGGCGACGTCGTCGTCCGCCGTCCGTGACGGGCGCGACCCGCGACCGCTCACCGCACCACCCGACCCGGAAGGAGACCGCCGTGCACACCGACCTCGCCGTGGACGTCCGCGGCCTGCGCAAGTCCTACGGCGACCACGTCGTCCTGGACGGCGTGGACCTGGCCGTCCCCGCCGGCACCGTGACCGCCCTGCTCGGGCCCAACGGCGCCGGCAAGACCACCACCGTCGGCGTCCTCGCGACGCTGCTCGCGCCGGACGCCGGCACCGTCCGCGTCGCCGGCCACGACGTCGTCGCCGAGCCGCAGGCCGTCCGGGCCGCCATCGGCGTGACGGGGCAGGTCTCCGCCGTCGACGACCTGCTGACCGGGACCGAGAACCTGCGGCTGATGACCGCCCTGCACCACCTCGGGCGCCGCGAGGGCCGGGAGCGCGCCGGGGCGCTGCTGACCCGGTTCGGGCTGACGGACGCCGCGCGCAAGCCCGTGTCCACCTGGTCGGGCGGCATGCGCCGCAAGCTCGACCTGGCGATGACCCTCGTCGGCGACCCGGCCGTGGTGTTCCTCGACGAGCCGACGACCGGCCTCGACCCGCGCAGCCGCCGGGCGCTGTGGGACGAGGTCCGCGCGCTCGTGGCCGGCGGGACGACCATCCTGCTGACGACGCAGTACCTCGAGGAGGCCGACCTGCTCGCCGACCGCGTCGCCGTCCTGGACGGCGGGCGCGTCGTCGCCGAGGGCACGCCGGCCGAGCTCAAGTCCGCCCACGACGCCGGGTCCCTCGACGACGTGTTCCTGCGCCTGACCGAGCCGACCGCCGCGACGGAGGTGGCGTGATGACCGCCGCGACCGCTGCGGCCCACGCGCCGCGCCCGTCCGTCGCCCCCACCACCCGGCCCGTGGCCGACACCCTGACGATGCTGCGCCGCAACCTGCTCCGCGCGGTGCGCTACCCGGGCCTGACCGGGTTCACCGTCGCGATCCCGGTCGCCCTGCTCCTGCTGTTCGTCTACGTGTTCGGCGGGGCGTTCGGCGCGGGCGTCGTCCCGGGCGCGGCGCCGGGCGCCGAAGGCCGCGCGGCGTACCTCGACTACATCACCCCGGCGATCCTGCTGTTCGCCGTCGTCGGGGCGGCCCAGAGCGTCGCCATCACCTCCGCCATGGACGCGACCAGCGGCATCATGGCGCGCTTCAGGACGATGGTCGTGTCCCCCGGCGCCGTGCTCGGCGGGCCGGTGCTCGGCACGGTCGTCCAGGGCCTGCTCGCCGTCGCGCTCGTGCTCGGCATCGCGGTCGCGATCGGCTACCGCCCGCACGCCGGGCCGCTCGGCTGGCTCGCGCTGGCCGGCCTGCTGACGGTGGCGACCGCCGCCTTCACGTGGCTGTGCGTGGCGCTCGGCCTGTCCGCCCGCTCGGTCGAGACCGCGTCGAACACGCCCATGCTGCTGACGGTGCTCCCGTTCTTCGGCAGCGGGTTCGTCCCGGTCGACACCATGCCGGCGGCCGTCCGCTGGTTCGCCGAGTACCAGCCGTTCACCCCCGTCATCGAGACCACGCGCGCCCTGCTCACCGGCACCGCGCCCGACACCCCGACGACGCTGCTCGCCCTCGGCTGGTGCGTCGTGGTCGGCGGGGCCGGGTACGCCTGGTCGCGGGCGCTCTACCGGCGCGAGCGAGCCTGACACGCGGCACGGCGCCGGTCGAGAACTCCTCGACCGGCGCCGTCCGGCGTCCCGCGCGAGCCGCTACAGGTACTGCCCCGTGCTCGTCACGTTCTCGATGCGGCGCGAGGCCTCCTCGCCCTTCTTGTCCTGGACGATCGTGCGGATGAACACGATGCGCTCCCCCTTCTTGCCGGAGATGCGCGCCCAGTCGTCCGGGTTCGTGGTGTTCGGCAGGTCCTCGTTCTCCTTGAACTCGTCCACGCAGGCCGTCAGCAGGTGCTCGACGCGCAGGCCGCGCTGGCCGGTGGCGAGCAGGTCCTTGATCGCGGACTTCTTGGCGCGGTCCACGACGTTCTGGATCATCGCGCCGGAGTTGAAGTCCTTGAAGTACAGGATCTCCTTGTCGCCGCTGGCGTAGGTGACCTCGAGGAACCGGTTCTCCTCGTTCTCGGAGTACATGCGCTCGACGGCCCGCGAGATCATCGCCTCGACGGCGTCCGTGGCCGAGCCGTGGTGCTCGCGCAGGTCGTCCGCGTGGATCGGCAGGTCCGGGGTGAGGTACTTCGCGAAGATCTCCCGGGCGCCCTCGGCGTCGGGGCGCTCGATCTTGATCTTCACGTCGAGCCGGCCGGGCCGCAGGATCGCGGGGTCGATCATGTCCTCGCGGTTGGACGCGCCGATGACGATGACGTTCTCCAGGCGCTCCACGCCGTCGATCTCCGCGAGGAGCTGCGGCACGATCGTCGTCTCCACGTCGCTGGAGACGCCGGTGCCGCGGGTGCGGAACAGCGACTCCATCTCGTCGAAGAACACGACGACCGGGTGCCCCTGGGACGCCTTCTCTCGGGCCCGGGAGAAGATCAGCCGGATGTGCCGCTCCGTCTCGCCGACGTACTTGTTGAGCAGCTCGGGGCCCTTGACGTTGAGGAAGTACGACTTCGCCTCCGTGACCTCCTCGCCGCGCGCGACCGCCGCCGTCGCCGCCAGGGAGTGGGCGACGGCCTTGGCGATGAGCGTCTTGCCGCACCCGGGCGGGCCGTACAGCAGCACGCCCTTCGGCGGCTTGAGGCCGTGCTCGCGGAACAGCTCCGGGTGCAGGAACGGCAGCTCGACGGCGTCGCGGATCTGCTCGATCTGCGGCCCGAGGCCCCCGATGTCGGCGTAGTCGATGTCCGGGACCTCCTCGAGCACGAGGTCCTCGACCTCCGCCCGGGGCACCCGCTCGAACACGAAGCCGCTGCGCGCCTCGACGGTCAGCGCGTCACCGACCCGCACCGTGCCGTCCATGACCTGGCCCGCGAGCCGGACGACCCGCTCCTCGTCGCCGCGTCCGACGACCAGGGCGCGGTCCCGGCCCAGCAGCTCCTTGACGGTCACCAGCTCGCCGACCTGCTCGTAGCCGCCGGCCTCGACGACCGTGAGCGCCTCGTTGAGCATGACCTCCTGGCCCGGCCGCAGCCGGTGGACGTCCAGCGCCGGGCTGACGCCGACGTGCATCTTGCGACCCGCGGAGACGACGTCGACCGTGCCGTCCTCGCGGGCGGTCAGGAACGTCGCGAACGTCCCCGGGGGCTTCGCGAGGTCGTCGATCTGGCGCTTGAGCTCGATGATCTGGTCGCGCGCGGCGACGAGCGCGTCGGACAGCCGCTCGTTCTTCGCGCCCAGCAGGGCGAGCTCGCGCTGCAGGTCGCGAGCTGTCGGTTCGGTCATCGCGGTGCCTCCGATCCGTGTCGACCCCACGGCGCTGTGCGGCATTCGTGGACCGACCCTAACCACCCGTGTCAATCGCTGGGCGGACGCCTCGCCGGGGGCGCCCGGGTCGGGGAGGTCGGGCACGTCGGGCCGGGCGGGTCAGTCCGCCTCGGGGGCCTGGCCCACGTCGCGGCGCACCCGGCGCACCTTCTTGTCGGACACCGCCCGCTCGCCCAGGGCCTCGGGCGTCCACTCCGCGTCGGGCACGTCCTGGAACGACCGGCTGCTGACCACGTCCCCCACCTCGTCGACCAGGGCGGCCTCGCCGGGCTGCGAGCCCTTGGCGGGCCGGCGCTTGCGCAGCGGCGGCTCGACGCCGTCGGCCAGCCGGCGGGTGGTCAGCAGGAACCCGGTGTGGCCGATCATCCGGTGCTGCGGCCGCACGGCCAGCCCCTCGAGGTGCCAGCCCCGGACCATCGACTCCCACGCCTGCGGCTCGGTGTACCGGCCGTCGGCCCGCACGTCCTCCGCGAGGCGGGAGAGCTGCGTGGCCGTCGCGACGTAGGCGATGAGCACGCCGCCGGGCGCCAGCGCGGTCGCGACCGCGTCGAGGTTCTCCCACGGCGCGAGCATGTCGAGCACCACGCGGTCCACCTCGCCGGGCGCCTCCGCCGTCGGGAGCACGTCCGCCAGGTCGCCGACCGACAGCCGCCACGCGGGGTGCGCGCCGCCGAAGAACGTCTCGACGTTGCCCCGGGCGATGGCCGCGAAGTCCTCGCGCCGCTCGATGGAGTGCAGCCGCCCGCCGTCGCCGACCGCGCGCAGCAGCGACATCGTCAGCGCGCCGGACCCGACGCCCGCCTCGACCACCCGGGCGCCCGGGTAGATGTCCGCCATCTGCACGATCTGCCCGGCGTCCTTCGGGTAGACGACGGCGGCACCGCGCGGCATCGACAGCACGTAGTCGGACAGCAGCGGCCGCAGGGCGAGGTACTCGACGCCGCCGCTGCTGGTCACGACGGTGCCCTCCGGCGCGTCGATCAGCTCCTCGTGGCGGAAGTAGCCCTTGTGGGTGTGGAACGTCGCGCCCGGCGCGAGCGTGATGGTGTGCAGCCGCCCGCGCGGGTCGGTGAGCTGGACGCGCTCCCCCACCCGGAGCAGGCCGCGGCGCTGGTCGGCGCCCGTCGGCTGGGGGGCGGTCGCGGGGGCGGTGTCGTCGGTCACGGGGGTCGAGTCTAGGAGCGCAGGGCGGCGGCGACGTCCGCGCTGCGCAGCAGGGCCACGACACGTCCCTCGTGGACGGCCACCATCACGGGCGCGAACCGCGACACCGCCGCGACGGCCTGCACCAGCGCGGGACCGTGCAGCCCGGCGTCGACGACGGCCCCGGCGGGCAGCGTGACCGCCACGGCCGTCAGCGGCACGCCGGCCCTCTCGGCGGGGGGCACCGCGTTCGCGGCCTGCGGGTCGACGTACGCGGCCGGTCGCCCGTCCGGTGCGAGCAGCACCACCGCGTTCGCGCCCGTCCGCCCGCGCGCCGCGTCGGCCTCGGCCAGCACCGCCGTCGCCGGCAGCGCGACGGCCGGCACCCCGACCGAGCCGACGTGCAGCGCGTCGACCGCACGCCCCCGGCGCGCGCCGCGGATCGCCTCGGACGCGCCCGTCCACAGGAACGCGCCGATCAGCGCCCCCCACGCCACGGACCACAGGTCCGGGGTGGCGCCGCGCGTCAGCGGGAGCGCCACCACCCACACCGCGAACCCGACGGCGACCACGCGGCCCGACCAGCCGGCGACCAGCGCGCCCCGGCGGCGGTCGCCGCTCGCGCCCCACACGGCGGCCTCCAGCACCATGCCGCCGTCGAGCGGGAGGCCCGGCACGAGGTTGAACAGGCCGACGAAGGCGTTGGAGTACGCCGCCGCGTACAGCACGAGCGCGGCGAGCCCCCGCGGGTCGACCAGGCCGCCGGCGACCCAGAACAGCCCCGCGAGCAGCAGGTTCGCGATCGGGCCGACCACCGCGACGAGGGCCTGCGTACCCGGGGTGATGCGGCCGCCGAACGCCGTGTGCCCGCCGATGAGCGTCAGGGCGTACTCGCGCACCTGGAGGCCGCGGGCGCGCGCCGTGAGGCCGTGGGCGAGCTCGTGCACCAGCACCGACAGCAGCAGGAGCAGGCCGACCACGAGCGCGACGACGTAGGTCGACCCCGTGCCGAGACCCGGTGCGCGCATCCGCACGGAGGGCGCGAAGACCACCGCGATCACCGCCACGACCAGCAGGCTGCTCGGGCTCAGGACGACCGGCGACCCGGCGACCCGGCCGATCACCCAGCCCCGCGTTCTGTCTGCCACGGGCGACAGGTTACGGGGCGCGGCTGACCGGGGGTGTCGGTGGTCGGCCGTAGTCTCGTCCGCGTGACGACGACCGACCCGCAGCTGCTCGCGCCCGTGTCCGTCGACGGCTCCGACGCCGGCGACGTCGAGGTCGCGCCCGAGCCCCGCGTGCCCGGGCTGTCGCCGTCGCGCGCCAACGACTTCCAGCAGTGCCCGCTGCTGTTCCGGCTCCGCGTCGTGGACAAGCGGCCCGAGCCGCCCAGCTCCGCGGCCGCCCGCGGGACGCTGGTGCACAGCGTGCTGGAGCGGCTGTACGACCTGCCGCTCGGCGAGCGGACGCCGGCGGCCGCGCACGCGCTGGTCCCCGAGGCGTGGGACCGGCTGCTGGAGCGCTCGCCCGAGGTCGTGACGCTGTTCGCGGACGAGCAGGAGCGGGAGGCGTGGCTCGGGAGCGCGCGGCTGCTGCTCGACACGTACTTCACCCTCGAGGACCCGAACCGGCTGCAGCCGGGCGACCGCGAGCTCGCCGTCACGACGCTGCTGGAGGACGGCCCGCAGCTCCGCGGCATCGTCGACCGGCTGGACGTCGCCCCCGACGGCGCGCTGCGGGTCGTCGACTACAAGACGGGCAAGTCGCCGAACCCGGGCTTCGAGGGCTCCGCGCTGTTCCAGATGCGGTTCTACGCCTACGTGCTCTGGCGCGAGCGGGGCGTCCTGCCCGCGCTGCTGCAGCTCGTCTACCTCGGCGACGGCCAGATCCTGCGGCACGCGCCGTCCGAGGCGGAGATGCGCACCCTCGAGCAGCGGCTCCGGGCGCTGTGGGCGCAGATCGAGGAGGCGGCGCGCACCGGCGAGTGGCGGCCCCGCAAGTCCCGGCTCTGCGACTGGTGCGCGCACCAGGCCGTGTGCCCGGCGTTCGGCGGCACCCCGCCGGAGATCCCGGAGGGCGCCGTCGAGCGCGCGATCGGGATCACCCCGGTCGCCCGCGCCTCCTGACCGCGGGCGACCGCGGGGCGTCCTGGTCAGCGCGGGGCAGCCCGGACAGCGCCGGGCTCCCGGTCAGCGCCGGGCAGCCCGGTCAGCGCAGCAGGTCGAGCACGCTGCCCTGCGCGATCCGCACCAGGTCGGCCACGGTCACGTCCTCGAGCGACGACGTCGTGCTCAGACCCGGCAGGTCCGGCAGCTCACGGAAGACCTCGACGGCCAGCACCCGGGCGCCGGACGCGACGCCCGACGTGATGCCCGCCGGGGAGTCCTCCACCACCACGCAGTCCGTGACCGCCAGGCCCAGCCGCTCGGCGGCCAGCAGGTACGGCTCCGGGTCCGGCTTCGGCCGCTGCACCTCATCACCGGCCACGACCGCCGCGAACACCGCCGCCACCTGAGCGAAGGGCTCGGCGAGCTCGCGGTAGGACGACGTCACGAGCGCCTGCGGCACGCCGGCCTCGGCGAGCGCGGACAGCAGCTCGCGTGCCCCCGGCTGCCACGGCGTCTGCTCCGCGACCGCGGCGGCGACCCGCTTGTTGAGGAAGTCCACGATCTCGTCGACCGGCAGGCCCACGCCGCGGCCCTGGAGGATCTCCGCGGAGACCTTCATGGGGTTGCCGACCAGGGTGAGCCCGTCCTCGTGCGTCCACGTGCCGCCCCACGACTCCACGAGCTCGGTCTCGGCGGCCATCCACAGCGGCTCGGTGTTGACGAGCGTGCCGTCCATGTCCCAGAGGACGGCGGCCGGGAGGTCGGTGTGGCGGGTCACGAGGTGCTCCTGTCGTCGAGGTGCCGGGCGGCAGTCCCTCGAGGCTAACCGGCCGGGGAGGCCGGGCGGTGAACGGCGGTCGTCCGGGCGCCTGTCCGCCGCGGTCCGTACGCGCGACCCGCGCCCGAACCGCGCCCGGACGACCCGTGCCCGGTCGACCGCGTGCCGGCACGCAGTCAGCCCCGCGCGCCGGCACGCAGTCAGCCTCGCGAGCCGCGACTCCCCGGCCGCCGCACCAGCAGCCCTCCCGCGACGATCAGCGCCACCGCGACGGAGACGAATCCCCATCCGAGGACGGTCCCGCCGGTCACGGCGAGGCCCGGACCGCCGCGCGCTGCCGGGCCGCCGTCCGTCCCGCCGCCACCGGCGCCGGCTCCCCCGCCACCGCCACCGGTCGTCCCGCCGTCTCCGGGGCCGCCGTCGGGCGGCACCTCGGCCACACCCGGTCCGAGCGGGTCGATGATCACGCCGTCGACGGCGCCGTCCGCATCCCACGGCCCGCCGTCGGTGATCGTGTACGACAGCGTCGTGACGGTGCCCGTGGCGGCCGTCGTGGTGCCGGCGACCAGCGACGGCCCGTCGCCCCAGGCGTGGACGAGCTTCCGCGACGTCCAGCCGGAGGCATCCGCGACCGTCGCGAGGTAGAGGGTGACGCCGACCGACTCCCCGGGGGTGACGCACGCCAGCCGGAAGTCGAACACCCCCACGGGGTAGGCGTACGCGGGATCGTCGGTGCCGGTGCCCGCCTCGGTCGCGTGGCCCGCGCGATCGATCGTGCACGCGTCGACCGCCACCGCCACGACGCCGTCCCCCACCGCGTTCCGCGCCACCGTGAGCGTGTCGTCGAGCGCGTCGAGGGTGCCGTCCTGGTCGAGGTCGACGCTCTCCAGGGCGTCGGACGCGCCGTCACCGTCGGTGTCCGGGTCCCCGGGATCGGTGCCGGCGGCGTGCTCCCCGGCGTTGGTCAGGCCGTCGCCGTCCAGGTCGAGCGCGGCGTCGGCCGGGTCGAGCGGGTCGAGGCCGTGGTCGATCTCCCAGCCGTCCGGCATCCCGTCGCCGTCGGTATCCGCGGCCTGGGGGTCGGTGCCCGCGGCGTGCTCCTCCGCGTTGGTCAGGCCGTCGCCGTCCAGATCCAGCGCGGCATCGGCCGGGTCCAGCGGGTCGAGGCCGTGGTCGACCTCCCAGCCGTCCGGCATCCCGTCGCCGTCGGTATCGCCGTCCTGCGGGTCCGTCCCCGCACCGTGCTCGGCGTAGTTCGTCAGGCCGTCACCGTCCGGGTCGAGCGCACCGTCCGCCGGGTCCAGCGGGTCCAGGCCGTGGTCGACCTCCCACCCGTCGGGCATCCCGTCGCCGTCGGTGTCGGGCGAGCCCGGGTCCGAGCCGGCGGCGTGCTCCTCGGCGTTGGTCAGGCCGTCGCCGTCGGGGTCCAGCGCGGCGTCCGCGGGGTCGAGCGGGTCGAGGCCGTGGTCGACCTCCCACCCGTCGGGCAGGCCGTCGCCGTCGGTGTCCGCGGCCTGGGGGTCGGTGCCCGCGGCGTGCTCCTCGACGTTCGTCAGGCCGTCCCCGTCCGGGTCCAGCGCGCCGTCCGCCGGGTCCAGCGGGTCCAGGCCGTGGTCGACCTCCCACCCGTCCGGCAGGCCGTCACCGTCGGTGTCGGCGTCCTGCGGGTCGGTGCCGGTGGCGTGCTCCTCGGCGTTGGTCAGACCGTCACCGTCCGGGTCGAGCCCGCTGTCGTCCGTGAGCGGGTCGAGGCCGTGGTCGACCTCCCAGCCGTCGGGCATCCCGTCACCGTCCGTGTCGGGCGAGCTCGGGTCGGTGCCGTGGACGGTGATCTCGTCGACGTCGGGCAGGCCGTCACCGTCGGTGTCCCCCGTGTTCGCGACGAGCGGGTCCGTCCCCGCCGCCACCTCGGCGCCGTCGCCGGCCCCGTCACCGTCGGTGTCGGCGTCCTGCGGATCGGTCCCCAGGCCGAGCTCCTGCAGGTTCGTCAGACCGTCGCCGTCGGGGTCCAGCGCGGCGTCGGCCGGGTCGAGCGGGTCCAGGCCGTGGTCGACCTCCCACCCGTCGGGCATCCCGTCGCCGTCGGTGTCGGCCGCGCCCGGGTCCGTGCCGGCGGCGTGCTCCTCGACGTTCGTCAGGCCGTCCCCGTCCGGGTCCAGCGCACCGTCCGCCGGGTCCAGCGAGTCCAGGTCGTGGTCGACCTCCCAGCCATCGGGCAGGCCGTCGCCGTCGGTGTCCGCGTCCTGGGGGTCGGTGCCCGCGGTGTGCTCCTCGGCGTTGGTCAGGCCGTCGCCGTCCGCGTCGAGCCCGGCGTCGGCCGGGTCCAGCGGGTCGAGGCCGTGGTCGACCTCCCACCCGTCGGGCATCCCATCGCCGTCGGTGTCGGCCTCCTGGGGATCGGTCCCCCGGCCGTACTCCTCCAGGTTTGTCAGCCCGTCACCGTCGGGGTCGAGCCCGGCGTCGGCCGGGTCCAGCGGGTCCAGGCCGTGGTCGACCTCCCAGCCGTCGGGCAGGCCGTCCCCGTCGGTGTCCGCGTCCTGGGGGTCGGTACCGGCGGCGTGCTCCTCGGCGTTGGTCAGGCCGTCGCCGTCCGCGTCGAGCCCGGCGTCGGCCGGGTCCAGCGGGTCGAGGCCGTGGTCGACCTCCCACCCGTCGGGCATCCCGTCACCGTCGGTGTCGGCCTCCTGGGGGTCGGTCCCCCGGCCGTACTCCTCCAGGTTCGTCAGGCCGTCGCCGTCCGCGTCGAGCCCGGCATCGTCCGTCAGCGGGTCGAGGCCGTGGTCCACCTCCCAGCCGTCGGGCATCCCGTCGCCGTCGGTGTCGGCCTCCTGCGGATCGGTCCCCCGGCCGTACTCCTCCAGGTTCGTCAGCCCGTCGCCGTCGAGGTCGAGCCCGGCGTCCGCCGGGTCCAGCGGGTCCAGGCCGTGGTCGGCCTCCCAGGCGGTCGGCATGCCGTCGCCGTCGTCGTCCGCGTCGAGGTAGTTCGCGGCGCCGTCACCGTCGGTGTCGTCGTCGCGCACGTCACCGCTGCCGTCGACGTCCTCGTCGGCCGTCGCCAGCGAGTCGCCGTCGTCGTCCGCGTCGAGGTAGTTCGCGGCGCCGTCACCGTCGGTGTCGTCGTCGCGCACGTCACCGCTGCCGTCGACGTCCTCGTCGGCCGTCGCCAGCGAGTCGCCGTCGTCGTCGGTGTCGAGGTAGTCGGGGGTGCCGTCGCCGTCCAGGTCGTGGACGACGCCCAGCGCGGTCAGCTCGTCGCGCGTGAGGACGCCGTCGCCGTCGTCGTCGACGTCCGCGCAGTCCACGAGTCCGTCCCCGTCGGTGTCGGCGCCCGAGGTCGCCATCGCGGTCATCTCGACGGCACTGGCCCCGAAGTCGGAGCCGGCGAGCGACGTCACGATCCCGGTGGGCGAGAACGCGCCCCGGCCGATCGCGAGGTGGGTCCGCGACGTGTCGCTCGTCGCGTTGGCGTAGACGAGGTCGGCGAGGCCGTCGCCGTCGACGTCCCGCAGCAGCGTCGACTCGCTCGCCGACGACCCCCAGCCGACTGCCGACGCGAGGGGCCCGCGGATCTGGTTCCACGAGAACCTCCCGCCACCGAGCGCCTTCCAGACGACGGTGTACGCCCACCCGTCGTCGACCGACACGATGTCGGCCAGGCCGTCGCCGGTGACGTCGGCGACGAGGGTCTGCCGCGTGGAGGACGTGTCCGACCCGACCGCGAAGTTCGGGTTCGGTGTGCGCACGGCGGCCGCGAACGTCCCGTCCCCGTTGCCGAGGTACGTGTCGGCGTAGCGGTACGTCGTCCCGCGGGAGACGAACACGATGTCCTGCACGCCGTCGCCGTCGGCGTCCGCGAGACGCGTCGTCTGGACCTCCGCGTCCTGCCCGAAGTCGGACCCGGGGACCGTGGTCACGACCGGCGTGGAGCTGAACACCCCGGAGGCGGCACCGGGGTAGACCCAGATCCGGTCGCCCGCCTCGTCGGCCTGCACGAGGTCGGCGAACCGGTCGCCGTTCACGTCGCCGACCATCGTCGCCTGCTGCGGTCCCGACCCGAACGGGGCGGCGAGCCCGGGGGTCTGCACGACCGAGCTGAACCTCCGCCCGACCGCGTCACGCGGGTACACCCGCGCCAGGTTGCCCGTGTTGCTGGCGTAGACGACGTCGTCCTGCCCGTCGCCGGTCACGTCCGCGACGAGGGTGTTCTCGTTCGTGCCGATCCCGAGGTCGACGAAGGAGAGCGCGCTCCCGCGGTCGTCGACCGCCTGCTGGAACGTGCCGTCCCCGTTCGACCGGTAGCTGGAGGCGACGCCCACGCCGCTGTAGACCGAGGTCGACCCGTCGGCCACCCAGAGGATGTCGGCGCGGCACTCGAGGGTGTCGCCCACGCCGTCGCCGTCGGCGTCCGCGCTGTGCACGACGGTGTCGAGGTAGTCGGGGAGCCCGTCCCCGTCCGAGTCGTCGTCGCGGGGGTCGCCGTCGCCGTCGAGGTCCTCGTCGAGGGTGGGGACCCCGTCGCCGTCGTCGTCGGCGTCGGAGACGTCGGGGGTCCCGTCGCCGTCGGTGTCGGTGCCGATCCGGGCGAGCCCCGTGAACTCCGACGTCGTGATGCCGGCGTCGAACGCGGGGCCGCCGGCCGTGGTGGTCGGGGTCGTCGCGAACTGGCCGCCCGTCGTGGCCGGGTGCACCACCACGCGGGAGCCCGACGCGTCGGCGACGACGACGTCGGCGAGGCCGTCGCCGGTGACGTCGCCGACCATCGTGGCGTGGTTCGAGTCGAACCCGAAGCCGCCCGCCGAGAGGGACGTCGACACCACCGGGCCGAACGCGCCGGAGCCGGAGGCCAGCGTCACCACGATGCGGTACGGAGAGCTCGTCGTCTGAGACACGACGTCCGCGTCACCGTCGCCGTCGACGTCGCCGAACCCGGTCGTCGCGGCCGAACCGGTCGCACCGAGCACGCCCGTCACGCTCGACACGGTCGGCGTCGCGGCGAACCCGCCCGTGCCGTCGCCGGCGTAGAACGCGACGCTGTTGGCGCGGGCGTTGACGACGTCGAGCGCACCGTCACCGTTCGCGTCGGCGAGTCCGGTGACGTCGGTGGTCGAGGACCCGAAGTCCTGGTTCCCGCCGAGCGTCGCGGTGGTCCGCGTCGCGACGCTGAACGTCCCGGCCGCCGTGCCCGGGTAGACGGTGACCGCGTCGGGGTTGGCCGACGCCTTGAGCAGGACGACGTCGGGGATCCCGTCGCCGGTGACGTCCGCGAGCACGGTCGAGTCCGTCGCGCTCGTCCCGATGCCGGAGTTCGGGATGTTCGAGACCACCGCCGCCGCGAACGTCGACCCGGGCTCCTGGAGCTGGACGGAGAAGCTGTCGTTGACCGTGCCCGTGGCGTCGCCGCCCCAGAACAGGTCGTCGAGGCCGTCACCGTCGAAGTCGGCCAGCCCGGAGTGCTCGGTGGGCCCGATGCCGGCGTCGACGACGTCCGTCGTGTCGACCGTGGGGCCGGGCAGGAAGCCGCCCGCCCGATCCGACTCGGTGACGGTGGTCGAGCTGCCGTCGTTCGTCCAGACGATGCCGGTCAGGGCCTCCGCGGCATCCGGCACCCCGTCGCCGTCGCGGTCGAGCAGCGTCGGAGCCGCCGTCGCGGGTGGTGCCAGGAGGACCCCGCACCCCGCGAGGGCGACCGCCGCGCCGACCGCGACGAGCCGCTTCCCTCTCCGGTGGACTCCTCGGTCCTGTGAGTCCCCGCCCCGGCCCTGGTGAGCTCCGTCTCGCACCGTTCCTCCTCGAACGACTCGTCATCGAGCCGTCCGCCGAGGCGTCCCCCGTGCCGGGGGCGAGCACCGCGGACGACTGATGCCATCCGATCCGGGTGCGGCGCCCGGCACTGCTGCACACACAGGCGACCGTGCTCGGCGACGCTGCCGTGGTGCCTGTGGCAGCCAGGATGACCCCGGGCGCGAGGCGGGTCAACGGGGCCTCGACGTTCCTGTGGGAACCGCGCGATCCGTCCGCCGGCGGCCGGAGCCCGTGACAGCGGCTCCTCGCCGGTGAGGCCCGCGGAGCACCTCCGCGGGGGCGACGTCGGCCGGTACGGTCGGGCCATGGCCTCGATGACCGCGTTTGTGCTGCTCGTGTACGTGCTGGTGCCGGCGGTGCTGCTGTTCGTGCTGTATCTCGTGGTCCGCCGTGCCGTCCGGGACGGGTTCCTCGACGCGCGCGAGGTCGACCGCCGGGAGGCCGCGCTCCGGCAGTCGCAGGCCGTGGCGGCACCGCCCACGCCCGTCACCCCGGCGCCCGGCCCGGGCGACCCGGCCTGACCTGCCCCCCGGACTCCCGTCCGCCCACGCCGCGGGCGGGCGGGTCCGACCGGCGCGGGGCGGTCAGCGTCCCGTGTCGAGCGCGAAGCGCACGGTGCGCCGGTCGACGGACGCCTCGGCCAGCCGCACCCGCACGTCCGTCCCCAGCGGCAGCGCGTCCCCCTCGACGCGCCCCCGCGCCGGCGGCTCGCGCAGCTGCACGACGCCCGACGTCCCGTCGTCGCGCACGTCGACCACCACCCCGCCGAACACCTCCCCGACCCGGCCGCTGAGCAGCGCCGCCTCGACGAGGTCGACGCAGCCCCGGTCGTACGCCGCGGCACGCCGGTCGCCGCCCGCCATCACGTCCGGCAGCGACGGCAGCGCCTCGCGCACCCACGACGGCACGTCGGTCCCCGCGCACAGCGCGACGCACGTCTCCCCCACGAACCGGTCGACCAGCCGGCGCAGCGGCGCGGTCGCGTGGGCGTACGGCGCGGCGATCGCGGCGTGCTGCGGCTGCTCGGGGGCCTCGCCGTCGAACGCCACGTACGCCGCGCCGCGCAGCAGGGTGGTCGCCTCGGTGAGCAGCGCCGCCTGCGCCGGCACCGAGGCGTCGAGCCCGCGCACCACCTCGGCGTGCCCGGCGCCGTCGGGCCACGGCACCCCGAGCGCGTGCGCCGTCCGGCGCAGCCGCTCGACGTCCCGGGGGTCGGCCGGCGGGAGGGTGCGCAGGACGCCCACGCCGCCGTCGAGCATGAGGCGGGCGGCCGCCATGCCGGTGAGGAGCGACACCTGGGCGTTCCAGTCCTCGACCGGCAGGGTCGCCCGGCTGGTCAGCGTCCACCGGTCCGCCCCGTCGACCTCGACCTCCTGGTCCGGCGTCGGCAGCGTGAGCCCGCCGCGTGCGACCTCGGCGGCGACGCGCAGCCGCCCGACCTCCCGGAGCAGCTCCGGCGTGCCGTCCGCCGTGCCGGCGTCGAGAGCGCGCTGCACGCCAACGTAGTCGAGCTGCGCCCTGCTGCGGACGACCGCCCGGTGCACCCGGACGCGCGTGGGCTCGGCGTCGGCGTCCAGGTCGAGGTCCCACAGCAGCGCGGGGGCGTCCTGGTCCGGCAGGAGGCTCGCCGCTCCCTCGGAGAGCCGCGGCGGGTGCAGGGGCACGCGACCGTCGGGGCCGTAGAGCGTGACCACGCGGCGCCGGGCCTCCGCGTCCACCGCGCCGCCCGGCCGCACCCACGCGGCGACGTCCGCGATGGCGTAGCGCAGGCGGTACCCGGAGCCGCGCCGCTCGAGGTGCAGCGCCTGGTCGAGGTCGCGCGAGCCGGCCGGGTCGATCGTCACGAACGGCACGTCCCGCGCGTCCTCCCGCTCGGGACCGCGGTCCGACGGCCCGGCGGCCAGCACCTCGTCCACCTCGGCGAGCACGGCGGCGGCGAACTCCCCCGGCACGTCGAGCTCGTCCCGCAGCGCGGCGAGCCCCGCCCGCACGGCGGCGTCGACGCGTCGCGCACGGGCGTCCCCGGCGGCGGGGCGGAGGCGGACGTGGCGCACGCGGCGAGCCTAGGCCGACCGCGCGCACCCCGCCCGGGGCCGGCGCCCCGGACGCCCGCCGGCCCGCCCGGCCCCGGCCCTCAGCCGCGCTGCGAGAACGCCGCGTCGAACGCCGCGTCGGGGGCGTCGAACGCGAGCCGCCGCACGAACGCCAGCGCCTCGGGCGCGCCGAGCAGCCGGTCCATCCCGGCGTCCTCCCACTCCACGGAGATCGGCCCGTCGTACCCGATGGTGTTGAGCACCCGGAACGCGTCCTCCCACGGCACGTCGCCGTGCCCGGTGGAGATGAAGTCCCAGCCGCGGCGCGGGTCCGCCCACGCCAGGTGCGACCCGAGCCGGCCGTTGCGCCCGTTGGACATCCGCTTCTTCGTGTCCTTGCAGTCCACGTGGTAGATCCGGTCGCGGAAGTCCCACAGGAACGCCACCGGGTCGAGGTCCTGCCAGACCATGTGGCTGGGGTCCCAGTTGAGGCCGAACGCCTCGCGGTGCCCGATGGCCTCCAGCGTCCGGACGGTGGTCCAGTAGTCGTAGGCGATCTCCGACGGGTGCACCTCGTGCGCGAACCGCACGCCGACCTCGTCGAAGACGTCGAGGATCGGGTTCCAGCGGTCGGCGAAGTCCTGGTACCCGGCGTCGACGGCCTCCTGGGAGACGGGCGGGAACATCGCGACGTACTTCCAGATGGACGACCCGGTGAAGCCCACGACCGTCTTCACCCCGAGGCGGGCGGCCATCCGGGCGGTGTGCTGCATCTCCGTCGCGGCACGCTGCCGGACGCCCTCGGGGTCGCCGTCGCCCCACACGACGTCCGGGAGGATGTCGCGGTGGCGCTGGTCGATCGGGTCGTCGCAGACCGCCTGCCCCTTGAGGTGGTTCGAGATCGCCCAGACCTGCAGGCCGTACCGCTCGAGGACGTCGAGCCGGCTCTGCACGTAGGCGTCGTCGTCCCAGCGCCACGGGTCCAGGTGGTCGCCCCAGCAGGCGATCTCGAGGCCGTCGTAGCCCCACTCGGAGGCGAGCCGGGCGACCTCCTCGAACGGCAGGTCGGCCCACTGGCCGGTGAACAGCGTGACGGGTCGTGCCATGGTGCGCGCTCCTTCTCGGGTGGCGGGGTCGCGGTGGGTCGCGGCGAGGGCGATCCACGAGGGCAGGGGTCAGGGCAGCGGGACCCAGCGGCTGTCGTCGGCGGCGCTGCGCTCCACGGCCTCGAGCACGCGCTGCACCCCGAGCCCGTCCGCGAACGACGGACGGGGGTCGCGGCCGGCGGCGATGTCGCCGACCAGGTCGACCACCTGGTGCGTGAACGCGTGCTCGTAGCCGAGTCCGTGGCCCGCGGGCCACCAGTGCGCGATGTAGGCGTGCTGCGGCTCGGTCACCACCACGCGGCGGAACCCCGCGACGGCGGCGTCCTCGGTGGCGTCGTGGACGTGCAGGACGTTCATGTCCTCGAAGTCGAACGCGAGGGACCCGCGCTCGCCGTTGACCTCCAGCCGGAGGGCGTTCTTGCGCCCGGTCGCGAACCGGGTGGCCTCGAAGACGCCGAGCCCGCCGCCGGAGAGCCGGGCCAGGAACACCGCGGCGTCGTCGACGGTCACCGGCCCCCGCTCGGTGCCCGCCGTGCCGTGCAGACCGGAGAAGTCCGCGGCGACCGGGCGCTCCCGCACGAACGTCTCGAGCAGGGCGGAGACGCCCGTCAGCCGCTCACCGGTCACGTACTGGGCGAGGTCCACCGCGTGCGACGCGATGTCGCCGAGCGCGCCCGAGCCCGCGGCCTGCTTGTCGAGCCGCCACGACAGCGGCGCCTCGGGGTCGGTCAGCCAGTCCTGCAGGTACTGCACCCGCACGTGGCGGACCGTGCCGATGCGACCCTGCTCGACGAGGGTGCGGGCGAGCTGCACCGCCGGCACGCGCCGGTAGGTGTAGCCGACCATCGAGCGCACTCCCCGCGCGGCGGCGGCCTCCGCGGCGGCGACCATGAGCTCGGCCTCCGCGACGGTGTTCGCGAGCGGCTTCTCGCACAGCACGTGCTTGCCGGCCTCCAGCGCCGCGACCGCGATCTCGGCGTGCGTGCTGCCGGGGGTGCAGATGTCGACCAGGTCGACGTCGTCCCGGGCGACCAGCTCCTGCCACGAGGTCACGGACTCCTCCCAGCCGAGCCGGTCCGCGGCCGCCTTGACCGCGCCCGCGTCGCGGCCTCCGAGCACCCGCATCACCGGCGTCCGCGGCAGGTCGAAGAACCGGGGCGCGGTCCGCCACGCCTGCGAGTGCGCCGCGCCCATGAACGCGTACCCGACCATCCCGACGCGCAGCGGCGCCGTCGTCGTCCCGTCCGTCACGAGACCCTCCTCTGCTGGGGGCGACGGGGCCGGCCGGCACGCGCCCGGCCCCGTCGCCCGCCGGTCAGGACTCGAACGCCGAGTCGATGTACTGGTCGACGTTGTCCGCGGTCACCACGGGTGCGTAGAGCTGCACCGTGCGCGGCACTCCGGAGGACGCGAGGTCGCTCAGCGACTTCTCGTGCGCGACGAGCCGGGCCAGGCGGATGCCGTCCGCCGCCTGGGTGGACGGGTAGATGACGGTCGCCTGCAGGACGGAGTCGCCGGACTGGATCTCCCGCATGACGTTCGCGGAGCCCGCGCCGCCGACCATGAAGAACTCGTCGCGGCCGGCGTTCTCGATGGCGGCCAGGACGCCGACCCCCTGGTCGTCGTCGTGGTTCCAGATGGCGTCGATCTCCGGCGCCGCCTGCAGCAGGTTCGCCGCCGCCTGCTCCCCGCCCTGGACGGTGAAGTCCGCGGCGACGCGGTTGCTGACCTCGAGGCCGCAGCCGTCGAGCGCGTCCGCGAAGCCCTGGCTGCGGTCCTGGGTCAGGGGCAGCGAGTCGATGCCGGCGATCTCGGCCACCACGGCGCCCGGGTCGTCGCCGAGCTGCTCGCAGATGTACGTGCCGGCGGAGACGCCCATGCCGTAGTTGTCGCCCAGCACGGTGGCGCGGGAGGCGAACGGGCTGGAGAACTCGCGGTCGACGTTGATGACCGGGATGCCGGCATCCATCGCCTTGGTCGCGACGTCGGTGAGCGCGGCCCCGTCGAACGGCAGCAGCACGATCGCGTCGACGCCGTCGTTGATGAACTGCTCGATCTGGCTGATCTGGAGGTTGACGTCGTTGGTGCCCTCGGCGACGCGGAGCTCGACGTCGGAGTACTTCTCGGCCTCCTCCTGGGCGGCGGTGGTGATGGCGCCCATCCAGCCGTGGTCGGCCGCCGGGGCGGAGAAGCCGATGACGACCTCCTCGCCGGCCTCGTCGTTGTCGGACACGGCCTGCTGGGAGGTGGTGCCGCCGTCGGCGTCGCCGTCGTCCTCCTCGGCCGGGGTGTTGGAGGTGCAGGCGGTCAGGAGGGCGACGGACAGCACGGCGACGGACGCCAGCGTGCGGCGGCGGCGCAGGGTCGGGCGAGCGGACATGGGATCTCCTTCGACGATGTCCAGCGGGCGGGTGGGTGTCGTGCGGTGGGCCTCCGAGCGGGCGCGACGCGGTGCGCCGGGCCGCCGGCGGCTAGGTCGTGCGGGGTGCGGAGCGCGTCGTGAAGCGCTGCTGCAGCAGGACGGCGGCGATGATGATCGCGCCCTTGGCGACGGCCTGGACCGAGGAGTCCAGGTTGTTCTGGACGAAGATGTTCGTGAGCGTCGCGAAGATCAGGACGCCCAGGACGGTGCCGACGATGGTGCCGCGGCCGCCGGCGAGCAGCGTGCCGCCGACGACCACCGCGGCGATCGCGTCCAGCTCGTAGAGCTGGCCGTTGGTGGAGGACCCCGCGCCGGTGCGGGCCAGCATCATGACCCCCGCGATCCCGGCGGCGAGGCCGGACAGCGCGTACAGCAGCATCGTGTGCCGCCGGACCGCGATGCCGGCGAGCCGGGCGGCCTCCGGGTTGCCGCCGACGGCGACCGTGCGGCGGCCGAACGTCGTGCGGTTCAGCAGGAACCAGCCCGCGACCGCGACGGCGGCGAAGATCCAGACGATCTTCGGCACGCCGAGCAGGTCGCCCTTGAACGTGGACGAGAACGACGACACGGTCACGAGCTGGGTGCGACGCTGCGCGATGAGCTCGGCGAGCCCCCGGGCGGCGACGAGCATGGCGAGCGTCGCGATGAACGCGACCACCCTCCCGTAGGCGACGAGCACGCCGTTCACGAGGCCGGCCGCCACGCCGACGAGCAGCGCGCAGCCGACCATGACGATCCAGCCGTACTGCTCGGCCATGGTCTGGGTCGCGAGCGTGGTCGCCCACACCGACGCGAGGCCGAGCACCGACCCGACCGACAGGTCGATGCCGCCGGCCGTGATGACGAACGTCATGCCGATGCTGATCACCCCGATGATCGAGGCGGTCGACAGGACGACGAGGAGGTTGTCGACGCTGGCGAACCTGCTGCCGGCGGTGACGTAGCCGACCACGCCGATCGCGGCGAGCGCGATGACGAGGCCGAGGGTGCGGGCGGCGCCGCCGGAGGCCGGGCCGCGCCGGGTCCGGCCGGGCGACGGGGCCGCGCGCTCGACCCGGACCGACTCGTCCGCCGTCGGCGTCGAGACCTGGTGCTCGCTCACGCGGCACTCCCTTCCATGACGAGGTCGAGCACGGCGTGCTCGTCGATGGCGGCGGCGGGGCCCTCGTGGACGACCCGCCCCTCGGAGACGACGAGCACCCGGTCCGCCAGGCCGAGCACCTCCGGGATCTCGCTGGACACGACGACGACGGCCGCGCCCTCGTCGGCGAGCCGGCGCACGAGGCCGTAGATCTCGGCGCGCGCGCCGACGTCCACCCCGCGGGTCGGCTCGTCGAGCAGCAGCACGCGGCAGCCGTGGACCAGCCAGCGCGCGAGCATCGCCTTCTGCTGGTTGCCGCCGGACAGGGTGCGCATGGCCCGGTCGACGCCGGCGGGACGCAGGTCGAGCGCCTCGGCCTGCTCCCGGGCCGCCGCCCGCTCGGCGCGCTCGTCGAGCAGGCCGCCGCGCGCGAACCGCCCGAAGGTCGAGAGCGTGATGTTCCGGTAGACGGGCTCGTCCAGCAGCAGGCCCTGGGCCTTGCGCTCCTCGGGGGCCAGCCCGACGCCGGCGGCCACCGCGGCCGGGACCGCCCCGGGGCGCAGCCGGCGGCCGGCGACCTCGACGCTCCCGGCCGTCGCCCGGCGCGCCCCGTAGACGGTCTCCAGGATCTCCGACCGGCCCGACCCCACCAGGCCCGCGAGCCCGAGGATCTCCCCGGCGCGGACCTGGAAGGTCACGTCCTCGAACGCCCCCCGCAGCGCGAGCCCCTGCACGTCGAGCACCACGGGTGCGTCGGGCGCGACCCCGGGCGCGGGCGGGAACGCGTACTCGACCGCCCGGCCGGTCATGAGCCGGATGAGGTCCCGGGTGGGCGTCTCGCGCGCCGGCAGGTCGCGGGCGACCGTCCGGCCGTCCTTGAGCACCGTGATCCGGTCGCCGATCGCGCGGATCTCCTCCATGCGGTGCGAGATGTAGACGATGGCCACGCCGGACGCCGTGAGCTCGCGCACCACCCGGAACAGGTTCTGCACCTCGTCGGAGTCGAGCACCGCGGACGGCTCGTCCATCACGATGACCCGGGCGTCGTGCGAGAGGGCCCGCGCCATGGAGACGACCTGCTGGGCGGCGGCGGGCAGCGAGCCGACCTCCTGCCCGGGCGAGATCTCCGGGTGGCCGAGCCGGGCGAGCAGCTCGCGGGTGCGGCGGCGGGCGTCGCGCAGCCGGGAGACGCCGGCGGTCGCGAGCTCGTGGCCGAGGTACACGTTCTCGGCGACGGTGAGGCCGCCGACCACGTCGAGCTCCTGGTACATCGTCGCGATGCCGAGCCGCAGGGCGGCCACGGGGTGCGGGATCGTGACGACCTGCCCGTCGACGAGGACCTCGCCCTCGGTGGGCTGGTGGGCGCCGGCCAGCACCTTGATGAGCGTCGACTTGCCGGCACCGTTCTGCCCGAGCAGGCAGTGCACCTCCCCCGGCAGCACGTCGAGGTCGACGCCGTCCAGGGCCCGGGCTCCGGGGAACTGCTTGACGATGCCGCGCATCCGCAGCAGCGGCTGCGGGTCCTCCCGCGGAGGGTCCTCGTTGACCATGGGGCGAACGTAGGCCCACTTTTGTCGCCCGTCAATCATAAGTGCGACGCCTATCGTCGGAGTTACCGAACCGTGACGCGCAGAAGTGGGCCGAGTTCGTGGTTCACTAAGCGCCATGCAGGACGTCGTGAGGCTCCCCCAGCGGCACACGGGCGCGGGCGATCTGTTCCAGCTGCTCCGCGACGGGGCGCCGCGCACCCGCGCCGACCTCGCCGCCGCGACCGGCCAGGCGCGCTCCACCGTCACGACCCGGGTCGACCAGCTGCTGGCCGCCGGGCTCATCGCGCCGGCCGGGGAGGCGTCGTCCACCGGCGGGCGGCCGCCGACCACCTTCGCGTTCCGGCCGAGCGCCCGGGTGGTGCTCGCCGTCGACCTCGGTGCCACCCACGCCCGCATGGCCGTCACCGACCTGGCCTCCACCGTGCTGGCCGAGGCGGAGGCGCCGCTGCCCATCGCCGACGGCCCGGACGTCGTGCTCGGCTGGGTCGTGGAGCACGGGCGCACGCTGCTCGCGCAGGCCGGCCGGGAGCCCGACGACCTCGTGTCCGTCGGCGTGGGGCTGCCCGGGCCCGTCGAGCACTCCACCGGCCGGCCCATCAACCCGCCGATCATGCCCGCCTGGGACGACGTCGACGTGCCCGGCATCCTCGCGGCGCAGCTCGGGGCGCAGGTGCTGGTCGACAACGACGTGAACCTCATGGCCCTCGGCGAGCACCGCTCCGCGTGGCCGGACGTCGACGACATGCTGTTCGTCAAGGTCGCCACCGGCATCGGCTCCGGGATCATCTCCGACGGCCGGCTGCGCCGCGGCGCGCAGGGGGCCGCGGGCGACATCGGCCACATCGCGGTGCCCGGTGCGGCGGACGTGCCGTGCCGGTGCGGCAACCTCGGCTGCCTCGAGGCGGTCGCCAGCGGGCGGGCGCTCGCCGAGCAGCTCGCCGCGGCCGGGCTGCCCGCGCGCGACGGCGCCGACGTCGTCGCCCTGGTCCGGGCCGGTGACCTCGCCGCGGGACGCGCCGTGCGGCAGGCCGGCCGCGAGATCGGCTCGGTGCTCGCGGCGTGCGTCAGCCTGCTGAACCCGTCGCTGGTGGTCATCGGCGGCGTCGTGGCGGAGGCGGGCGAGCACCTCATCGCCGGCATCCGCGAGGTCGTCTACCAGCGCTCCCTGCCGCTCGCGACGCAGCACCTGCGCATCGTCACGTCGCAGGCGCGGTCGCAGGTCGGCATCCTCGGCGCCTCCGCGATGGCGGTCGACCACGTGCTCGCGCCCGAGGCGGTCGACGCGCTGGTCGAGTCGCGCATCGCCTGACGCGGGAGCTGCCGGCCCGGCGCTCCGGGCGGATCAGGCGACGGCCGCCCCCGCCACGGCGGCCAGCGCCGACCGCAGCCCCGCCGCCCGCTCGGCGAAGCCGCGCTGCCGCCGGACGTACTCCGCCTTGCCCTCGGGCGTCTCGATCGCCACGGGCTCCAGCCCGTACGCCGTGACGTCGTACGGGGACGCCTGCATGTCCGTCCGGCGGATCTCCGCGGCGAGCTCGAACGCGTCGAGCAGCAGGGCGCCCGGCACCAGCGGGCCGAGCTTCAGGGCCCACTTGTACAGGTCCATGTTCGCGTGCAGGCACCCGGGCTGCTCGTCGCGCACCTGGGACTCGCGGGTCGGCTGCGTGGCGTTGCGGGGGCGCGCCGCGGGCGTGAAGAACCGGAACGCGTCGAGGTGGGTGCACCGGATGCGGTGCGACTCGACGACCGCGTCCGTCCCGGCGGACCCGAGGCGCAGCGGGAGAGCGTGCCGCCGGCCGGCACCGTCCTGCCGGTAGACCATCGCCCACTCGTGCAGCCCGAAGCAGCCCGTCGCGGCGGGGCGGGCCGCCGTCGCGGACAGCAGCGCGTGCACGTACCGGACCGTGTCGCCGCGGTCGGCGAGGAACGCGTCGAGGTCGAGCGTCACGACGCCGTCGCCGTCCGCGCGGTACCAGCGCCAGCCGGCGTGCGGCGCGGGGCCGTCGGCACCGGGGGCCAGTCCGGCACCGGCTCCGGGGTGCCAGCGACGGAGCTGCGCGGGCTTCGCCGGGTAGTACTCGAACAGGAAGTCCTCGACCGCGTGCCGCTCCCCGCGCGCCCGGCGGTCGCGGTGGGCCGCCGTGAGCGCGTCGGCGCGTGCCGCGTGGGCGTCCGCGGCCGCCCGCCAGGCGGCGGCGTCCACGACCTGCGGCGCGGTCGGCGGCGCGGGGTCGGGCAGGGCGGTGGCGGTCACGACGTCCAGGGTAGGAGGCCCCGCGACCGCAGGCGCCGCCCGGCCGCGCGGCCGGGGACGGCCGGCACCGTCAGCACCGCGAGGCAGGCCACGACCAGGGCGACCCCGGCCCAGCCGGCGGCGGGCAGCCGCTCACCGACCACGAGCACCGCGAGCACCGCCGCGACGGCGGGCTCGAGCAGGGTGAGCGTGGTCGCCGTGCTGGCCGCGACGTGCGCGAGCCCCCAGCCGAACAGCACGTACCCGGTGAGCATCGGCACGAGAGCCATGTAGACGCCGACCGCGGCGTTCGGCCACGACGCCACCAGCGGCGCCCCGGTCAGCGCCAGCACCGGAAGCAGCAGGGTCCCGCCCACGCCGAACACGGCACCCATCGACGCCCGCGACGGTACCCCGGCGCGCATCAGCCGGTGCGCGACCCAGGAGTAGAGGGCGTACGTCGCGCCGGCGACCAGGCCGAGCCCCACGCCGGCGGCCGACGCCCCCGCGCCCGGGGCCCCGGGCGACGCATCGGCGGTCCCCACGGCCTCCGCGGCGCAGAGCAGCACCACGCCCGTGAGGCCCACCCCCGCCGCCAGCACCCAGCGCCGGGTCAGCCGTCGCCGGTCCACCACCCGCTCGACGAGCGCCGACGCCAGCGGGGCCGACCCGAGCGACACCACCGTGCCGACGGCGACCCCGGCCAGGCGCATCGACGAGTAGAACGCGAGCGGGTACACGGCCACCGCCAGCCCGCCGAGCAGCACGAGCCGGTGCCGCGCGCGCAGCGCCCCGGCGTGCACGCGCAGCAGCCGGCCGGCCAGCGCGGCCTGCAGCAGCCCGCCGACGCCCATCGCCGCGGCGCCGATCGCCAGCGGGCCGACCTGCGGCGCGAACGTCGCGGCCGTCCCGGTCGTGCCCCACAGCACGGAGGCCGCCAACACGGCGAGGGACCCGAGCCCCGTGCGCGCGGCGACCGCCCCCGTCACAGACCCGCCAGCAGGTCCGACGCCAGGGCGCGCGCCCGGCCCAGCCGGTGGTCGTCGCCCTCGAGGCCCGCGCGGGCCATCGACCCCTCGAGCAGGAACGCGAGGTGCTCCGCGAGGTCCGCGACGCGCCCCGGGTCGTCCGGGAGCAGCGCGGCGAGGTGGGAGGCGACGATGCCCTCGACCTCCTCCTTGTGCGCGCGCACCGCCGCCCGCCCGGGGTCGCCGACGGGCAGCTCGGCGGCGGCGTTGAGCAGGCCGCAGCCGCGGAACCCGTGGACGTAGCCCGCGTGCGCGTGGTCGGCGTAGGCGTCGAAGACCGCGAGCACGCCGGCGCGCGGGTCGTCGCCGGCCCGCGCGAGCCGGGCGCGGTACAGGGCGAGCCACTCGGCGTGCCGGGCGACGAGGTACGCCTCGACGAGCTCGGCCTTGGAGGCGAAGTTGTTGTAGAGGCTCATCTTGGCGACGCCCGCGTCGGCCGTGATCGCGTCGATGCCGGTGGCGGCGATGCCGTCGGCGTAGAACCGGCGCGCGGCCGCCGCCAGCAGCCGGTCCCGTGCCGGGCGTCGCCGGACGCCGACCGTCGGGCCTGCCGCGTGCCCGGTCCCCGTCATCGCCCCGCCTCCGTCCGTCGCGCCGTCAGTAGGTAGATCGGTCTACCCACCGCCGCATCGTCACACGGCGTCGGCGTACGTGTCCACCACCGAGACGTCGAGTGCGAACTCCACCGGCGTCGGCCCGAACAGCAGCCGGCCCGCCTCCACCGCGGCCTCCCGGACGATCACGGCGACCTGCTCCGCCACGTCGACGGGCGCGTGCACCATCACCTCGTCGTGCAGGAAGAACACCAGGTGCGGCCGGCCGGGCAGCTCGCGCAGCCGGCGCCGCAGCTCCGCCATCCAGCACAGCGCCCACTCCGCCGCCGTCCCCTGCACGACGAAGTTCCGCGTGAAGCGGCCCCAGTCGCGCGCACGCCGGCGGACCTCGCGGACGTCCTCCGGCGCCGCACCCTCCGCCGAGGCCGCCTGCCGCGCCGCCAGCCACGCGGCCGGCGGGCGCGGCGAGGACCTGCCGAGCCACGTCGTCACCTGCTCGCCGCGCTCCCCCGCCCGCGCGGCCTCCTCGACCAGCGCGACGGCCCGCGGGTAGGCGCGCGCGAGCTGCGGCATGAGCACCGCGCTCGCGCCGGTGGTCGCGCCGTAGATGGCCCCGAGCATCGCGTACTTGGCCTGCTGCCGGTCCGCGACCGTGCCCGCCTCCACCACGCCCGCGTACAGGTCCGCGTGCCGGCCGGCGGCCGCCATCGCCTCGTCGCCCGACATCGCCGCCAGCACCCGCGGCTCGAGCTGCGCGGCGTCGGCCACGACCAGCCGCCAGCCCGGGTCGGAGCGCACGGCAGCCCGGATGCCCGCCGGCAGCTGGAGCGCGCCGCCGCCGCTGCTCGCCCACCGCCCGGTCACCACGCCGGCGGGCACGTAGTCGGGGCGGAACCGGCCGTCGCGCGCCCAGCGGTCCATCCACGCCCAGCCGTTCGCGGACAGCAGCCGGGCGAGCTTCTTGTACTCCAGCAGCGGCTCGCGCACGGGGTGGTCCTGCGCGCGGATCTCGGAGGTCCGCGTCGACTCGACGTCCAGCCCGGCCGCGCGCAGCGCCCGCAGCAGCTCGGGCTGGGAGTCCGGGTTGAGACCGGGACGGTCCAGCGCCGCGGCGACCTGCCCGGCGAGCTCCGCCAGCCGCGCCGGGCGCTCGCCGTCGCGCGGCCGGGGACCGAGCAGCTGCGTCAGCAGGGCATCGTGCACGTCCGCGCGGAACGGGAGCCCGTCGTGCCGCATCTCCGCCGCGATGAGCGCCCCCGCCGACTCGGCCGCGAGCAGCAGCCGCAGCCGGCCGTCGTCCCCGCACTCCTGCAGCGCGCGGAGCTGCCGGCCGAGCTCGCCCGGCACGTCCGGCGCGTCGGCGGGCTCCGGTCCGGGCAGGTCGTCGAACAGGCTGGGCTCCGCGGCGTCCTGCTGCTCGGCCGCGGGCGCGGCGCGGTCCCACGGGCCGTCCGGCTCCGCGGCGAACGCCGTCCCCGCGCAGCGGGTGCTGCGGCGCAGGACGACGTGGCACAGGCGCAGGTCGTGCGCCCGCTCCACGCGCACCCCGGCGGCGAGCAGCGCCGGGTACCAGTGCTCCGTGTCGTCCCACACCCACCGCGGGCGGGTCCGCTCCCGGTCCGCCACCGCGGCCGGCAGGTCCGGTCCGGCGACCCGCTCCGGGGGGCCCGCCTCCCCCGCGACCGCCTCGGCGGCGCCGGCGACCTCCCGCAGCACGGCGCCACCGGGCCGGTCGGGGTCGGCGGCGACGAGGACGAACGGCACGCCGTCCATTCTCGCTGCACGGTCCGACACCCGGGCCGTGCACGTCCTACGCTGGCACGATGACCGAGCAGGCGAGCGGCCCCGCGGGGCTCCCCGAGCAGGAGACGATCCTCCTGGCGGCCTTCGAGGGCTGGAACGACGCGGGCTCCGCTGCGAGCCAGGCGCTCGAGCACCTGCACGAGGTGTGGGGCGCGGAGCAGGTCGACGAGCTGGACCCGGAGGAGTACCACGACTTCCAGGTCAACCGCCCCGTGATCGCCGCGGGCGCGGACGGCCGCCGCGAGATCACCTGGCCGAGCACCGCGGTCGCCGTCGCCACGGCCCCGCGGTCCCGGCGCCAGATCGTGCTCGTCCACGGCATCGAGCCCTCGATGCGGTGGCGGCGCTACTGCGGCGAGCTGCTGGACATCGCCCAGGGGCTGCGCGCGACCACCGTCGTCACGCTGGGCGCGCTGCTGGCGGACGTCCCGCACACCCGTCCCATCCCGGTGACCGCCACCAGCGAGGAGCCGGGGGTCCGGGACGCGCTCGGCCTCGAGGCGAACTCGTACGAGGGGCCGACGGGCATCGTCGGCGTCCTGCAGCACGAGGCCGCCGCGCGCGGGCTGCGCACCGTGTCGCTGTGGGCGGCCGTGCCGCACTACGTCGCGCACCCGCCGTCGCCCAAGGCCACGCTCGCGCTGCTGCACCGCATCGAGGCCCTCACCGGCGAGGCGGTGCCGCTGGGCGACCTCCCGGAGGACGCCGCCGCGTGGCAGGCGGGCGTCGACGAGCTCGCGGACGAGGACACGGAGATCGCCGAGTACGTCCGCCAGCTCGAGGAGGCCAAGGACACCGCGGAGCTCCCCGAGGCGAGCGGCGAGGCGATCGCCCAGGAGTTCGAGCGCTACCTGCGGCGCCGCGACAAGGGCATCGGCGGCTGAGCCCGACCGCCCGCGGCGCCGCCGGGGCTAGAGCCGCACGCCCAGCAGCGCGTTGACGGCGCGGGCGACCACGCCCGGCGCCCCCTGCTCGTCCTCGGCGCCCGCGAGCGAGGCGTCCGCCCACGCGTCGACGGCCCGCAGCGCCCGCGGCGCGTCCAGGTCGTCCGCCACCGCGGCACGCACCTCGGCGAGGGTGGCGTCGGCGGACGGGCCGCCGTTGCCCGACACCGCGGCGCGCCACCGCTCCAGGCGCGCCTGCGCGGAGACCAGCACGTCGTCGGTCCACTCCCAGTCGGCGGCGTAGTGGTGGTCGAGGATCGCCAGCCGCACCGCCATCGCGTCCACACCCCGGGCGCGCAGCTCGGAGACCAGCACGAGGTTGCCCAGCGACTTGCTCATCTTCTCGCCGTGCAGGCCCACCATCCCGGTGTGCACGTGCGTCCGCGCGCCGTGGCCGGCGTCGACCAGCCGGGCGTGGGACGTGCTCATCTCGTGGTGCGGGAACCGCAGGTCGGACCCGCCGCCCTGCACGTCGAACGGCAGGCCCAGCCCGTCGCGCGCGATCACCGCGCACTCGATGTGCCAGCCCGGGCGCCCGCGTCCCAGGTCGCCGCCGTCCCAGCAGGGCTCGCCCGGGCGCGCCGCCCGCCACAGCAGCGGGTCGAGGGGGTCGCGCTTGCCCGGACGGTCGGGGTCGCCTCCCCGCTCGCCGAACAGCGTGAGCATCGTGGCCCGGTCCAGCCGTGCGACCTGGCCGAACGCCGGGTCGGCCGACAGGTCGGCGTACACGTCGCCCGCCCCCTCGCCGTGGGCGTCCGGGACCCCGACGACGTACGCCGCGCCCGACGCCACCAGCGCGTCCACGGCCGCCACCACGTCCGGCACGGCCTCGACGGCGCCCGTGTACACGTCCGGGGGCACGACGCCCAGCGCGGTCATGTCCTCCAGGTACAGCGCGGTCTGGTCCGCCGCGAGCTCCCGCCAGTCGACCCCCGTCGCCTCGGCGCGTTCCAGCAGCGGGTCGTCCACGTCCGTCACGTTCGACGCGTAGCGCACGCGCTTGCCCTCGTCGAGCCACCCCCGCACCAGCAGGTCGAACGCCACGTACGTGGCCGCGTGCCCCAGGTGGGTCGCGTCGTAGGGCGTGATGCCGCACACGTACAGCGTCGCGTCGGCACCGGGCGCCGCGACGACGAGCTCGCCGCTGGAGGTGTCGCGCACGCGCACGGGCCCTCCCTGGCCGGGGAGCTGCGGGATCTGCGGGGCGGGCCAGGTGAGCACGGCGTCGAGCGTAGTCGGCGCCCCGCGGTGCTGCCGCCCGCGTCCGGGGCCGCGCGGCCGGGTGACCGCGGCCCCCGGGGCGGCGCGTCGCCGGGCGCGCGCGGGCCGACGCCGGGACAATCCGCCGCATGGAGCATGCGTGGGTCCACGGCGACGACGGCTGGACGGCGACACCGCCGGACGGGCTGCTGGCGCTGCTGGCGGCCGCCGACCCGCCGGCCGCCTGGGTGCACGTGGACTCGGTGGGCGGTCTCGCGGACGCCGCGCGGCAGGCGGGCGTCCCGGACTCGGTGATCCGGCGGTCGGTGGACGGCGGCGGCCCGCGGGACCCGCACCACCCGCAGCTGCGGCGGCTGCCCGGCGGTGGCCGGTTCCTCGTGAGCCCGACGCTCACGTACGACGCCCGGACCCGTGACGTGCGGACGGGCACCTGGGCGGCCCTGGTGGTCGACGACGTGACGATCACCGCGGAGGAGGGCCCCGGCGGCCTGCTCTCCGACGTGCTCGAGCACCTCGCCGACCCGGACCGGCTGCCGCAGGACGTCCCCAGCCACGTGTTCGCGGCGGTGCTGATGTCGCTCGTGCGCCGCGCCGGCGACGTCGAGTCGGGCGTGGGCGAGGCCGTGGCGGACGTCGAGCAGATCGTCTTCACGCCCGCCGCGGTCGACCCGGCCGAGGTGGTGTACGACCTCAAGCGCGAGATCGCCGAGGCACGCCGCGCCCTGGTCCCGCTGCTCGCGGCGTTCCCCGAGCTGGTCGCCGAGCAGGAGGACAGCCGCCGCGAGACCCGCACCATGCGGTGGATGCGCCGGCTCGACACCGCGCTCGGCAAGGTCGACCGGCACCTGGACAGCCACGACCGGCTGCTCGGCGACATGCTGAACGTGCACCTGTCGCAGGTCTCCGTCCGGCAGAACGAGGACATGCGCAAGATCTCCGCCTGGGCCGCGATCATCGCCGTCCCGACGCTGATCGCCGGCATCTACGGCATGAACTTCGACCACATGCCGGAGCTGCACTGGCTCGCCGGCTACCCGCTCTCGGTGCTGCTCATGGCCGGCGCGGCGTTCGTGCTCTACCGGCTGTTCAAGCGCTCCGGCTGGCTGTGAGCCGGCGCGCGGCTACGCTGGCACACCCTCACGCCCCCGCCGGAAGCGAGCCGACCGTGCCCCGTCCCGTCCCCTGGCTGCTGGTCGTCGCCGCGGCCCTCGTGGTCGTCGCGCTGACGCCGGCCGGGCGCGACGCGGCGGCCGTGCTGTGGGCCGGTGCCCTGGTCGCCCTGCTGGTCGCGCTCGTGCTCGAGGTGCGGGGCTGGCGCCGCGTCAGGCGCCGGCGAGCGGGTCGAGCACCCCGGTGACGAGCAGCAGCGCCACGACCACGGCCAGGCCGATCCGGTAGACCACGAACGGCCGGTAGGAGTACGTCGAGACGATCTTCAGGAACCCGATGATCACGACGTAGCCGACCACGAACGCCACGAGCGTCGCGACGATCGTCACGCCGAGCCCGGGGGTCCCGGGGGTGCCGAAGTCCCCCACGCTCGACGCGGCCTGGTACAGCCCGGAACCGAGCACCGCGGGGATCGCCAGCAGGAACGAGTACCGGGCGGCGGCCTCGCGGGTGTAGCCGAGCAGCAGGCCCGCGGTGATGGTGCCGCCGGACCGGGACACGCCCGGCACGAGGGCCATCGCCTGCGCCAGGCCGAACCACACGGCGTGCCGCGGCGTCAGCCCGGTGAGCGGCCGGCTGCGGCGCCCCCGCCGGTCCGCCCAGTCCAGCACGAGGGCGAACCCGGCCAGCGTCAGGACGATCAGCCACAGGTTGCGGAACGGCTTCTCGATCGCGTCCTGGAACAGCAGGCCGAGCACCACGATGGGCACGGAGCCCAGGGCGATGAACCAGGCCATGCGCGCGTCCGGGTCCGCCTCGCCGTCCGCCGGCGCGCCGAGCCGCGACCGCCAGTCCGACCCGAGGTCGCCGCGCACCGCCCGCCACCAGTGCGTGCAGATCCGCACGATGTCGCGGCGGAAGTACAGCAGCACCGCCGTCTCGGTGCCGATCTGCGTGATCGCCGTGAAGGCCGCGCCCGGGTCGCCGGACCCGATCAGCTCGCCGACGATCCGCAGGTGCGCCGACGACGACACGGGCAGGAACTCCGTGAGTCCCTGCACGAGCCCCAGGACGACCGCCTCGAACACGTTCATGCGACGGTCCCGTTCTCGATGCGCGCAGCCACGAGGCGCCACGATAGCGGCTGGCGCTGCGCGCCCCGTTACCCTCGGGCGCATGGAACAGCGCCAGCTCGGACGGACCGGCCTGCGGGTCTCCCACCTCGGCCTCGGGACGCTGACCTGGAGCCGGGACACCGACGCGCAGGACGCCGCCGAGCAGCTCCGTGACTTCGCGGAGGCCGGCGGCACCCTCGTCGACACCTCCGCGTCGTACGCGGACGGCGGCGCGGAGGAGCTGCTGGGGTCGCTGCTCGGTGACGTCGTCGCCCGCGAGGACGTCGTGCTGTGCACCAAGGCCGGCGTGCGCCGGACCCCGGACGGGGGCGTCGTGGACGCGTCCCGGGGCGCCCTGCTCGACACGCTGGACGCCTCGCTGCGCCGCCTGGGCACCGACCACGTGGACCTGTGGCTGGTGCAGACGCCCGACCCGCGCACGCCCCTCGCGGAGACCGTGGGCGCCCTGCGGCGCGCGGTGGACTCGGGGCGGGCCCGCTACGTCGGGCTGTCGAACCACGCCGGCTGGCAGGTCGCCCGCGCGGCGACGCTGCTCGGCGACGACCCGGGGCTCGCCGCCGTCGAGGCCGAGTACTCGCTGCTGCAGCGGGGCATCGAGCGGGAGGTGCTCCCCGCGGCGGCCGACCTGGGCGTCGGCGTGCTCGCGTGGTCGCCGCTCGGCCGCGGGGTCCTCACCGGCAAGTACCGGCGCACGGTCCCCGCCGACTCGCGCGCCGCGTCCCCCCACCTGGCCGGGTTCGTCGAGCCCTACCTCGGGTCGGTCGCCGCCGCCGTCGTCGAGGCCGTCGTCACGGCCGCCGACGGGCTCGGGCGCGCGCCGCTGGAGGTCGCGCTCGCCTGGCTGCGGGTGCGCGCGCAGGTGGCGTCCGCCGTGGTGGGGGCGCGGACGCCCGCGCAGCTGCGCGCGTCGCTCGCGGCCGAGGACGTCGAGCTGCCGCCGGAGATCCTGCGGGCGCTCGACGAGGTCAGCGCACCGGCCCTGGGATACCCCGAGCGCCGCTGAACCCGCCCGGCGTCGGGCGCGCGCCGGGCCGGACGGGACCGGCGGTCAGGAGCCGGGACGGACCGCGTCGTCCTCGTCGTCGTAGCCGTACTCCGGCAGGTCGTCGAGGTCGTCGTCCTCCTCCGCGGCGTCGTCGTCCTCGTCCTCGTCCTCGTCGTCCTCCTCCGCGAGGTAGAACGGCGTGGCCTCGCCGTGCACGGTGCCGAGCGCGTCGTCGTACGCCTCGAAGGCGTCCGCGAGCACGTCGTACGCGTCGTCCACGGCCGGGTCGTCCTCGCCCCGCCGGGTCGCCACGGCCGTGTAGTGCGCCTCGAGGGCAGCGATCAGCCGGTCCAGCGCCGCGCGCGGGTCGATAGCCATGCGATGACCGTAGCGCCGCACCAGGCACAATGGCACCCACGACGTCAGCGGAAGGCGGTGCGCATGGCACGCACGGACCAGGGCGCGAAGCGGCCCGACTCCCCCGAGGCGGCACGGCAGTACGAGTACCGCGTCCTCACGATCCCCCGCAGCACGAGCCGCAACGACGCCCGCCGGTTGCTCACCGACGAGGCGGAGTACGGCCGCTGGGAGCTCGCGCGGACGCTGCTCTACTCCGGCGGGGAGCGCAAGGTGTGGCTGCGGCGCCGGATCATCCGGGTCCGGTCGACGCTCGGGGCGTTCGGGGACTGACCCCTCCGGCGGGGCGCTGCGGGGGGCTCAGGCCTCCCGCAGCAGCCCGTCGAGCACCCGGACGCCGAACCGCAGCGAGTCGGCGGGCACGCGCTCGTCGACGCCGTGGAACAGCGCGGTGAAGTCGAGGTCCGCCGGGAGCCGCAGCGGCGCGAAGCCGTAGCCGGTGATGCCGAGGCGGGCCAGCGACTTGTTGTCGGTGCCCGCGGACAGCATGTAGGGCAGCACGACGGCCTCCGGGTCCTGCGCGCGCAGCACGTCCGTCATCGTGTCGACGAGCGCGCCCGTCGCGGGGACCTCCAGACCGATGTCGAGGTGCTCCGGCTCCACCCGCACGTGCGGGCCGGCGAGCTCGCGCACGGTGGCCAGCACGTCCTCGTGGTCGCCGGGCAGCGGGCGGACGTCGATCGTCGCGGTCGCGCGACCCGGGATGACGTTCGACTTGTAGCCGGCCTGGAGCTGCGTCGGGTTCGCGAGCGTGCGGATGGACGAGCCGACGAACCGGCGGGCCGGGCCGAGCGCCCCGATCAGGCGGTCGATCGCCAGCGGGTCGTCCACGTCCAGCGGCAGACCCGTCAGGTCGGCCACGCCCTCGAGCAGCGCCAGCACCGTCGGGGTCAGGCGGGCGTCCCACTGGTAGGCGCCGATGCGGGCCACCGCCGCCGCGAGCTCCGTCACCGCGTTGTCCGGGTTCACCGCCGAGCCGTGCCCCGCGGTGCCGTCCGCGACGAGGCGCAGCCACGCGATGCCCTTCTCGGCGGTCTGCAGCAGGTACGCGCGCCGCCCCTGCACGTCCACGGAGAACCCGCCGACCTCCGACACGGCCTCCGTCGCGCCCTCGAACAGCTCGGGGCGGTGGTCGACGGCGTAGCGGGCGCCGAACCGGCCGCCGGCCTCCTCGTCGGCGAACATCGCGACGACCACGTCCCGCGCCGGGCGCCGGCCCTCGCGGGCCATCTGGCGGACGACCGCCAGGATCATCGCGTCCATGCCCTTCATGTCGACGGCGCCGCGGCCCCACACCATGCCGTCGAACTCCTCGCCGGCGAACGGGTCGACCTTCCAGTCCTTCGCCTCCGCCGGCACGACGTCGGTGTGGCCGTGCAGCACCAGCGCCGGGCGCGAGCGGTCCTCGCCCTCCAGCCGCACCACGACGTTCGCCCGGCCGGGCGCCGACTCGAACAGCTCGGGCTCCAGGCCGACCTCGTGCAGCAGCGCCATGACGTGCTCGGCCGCCGCCCGCTCCCCCGGCCCGGAACCGTCGCCGTAGTTCGACGTGTCGATCCGGATCAGCTCCTGCGCGATCCGCACCACCTCGCCCTCGGCCGCCGAGGCGTCGTGCGGGTCCTGCGGCTGGGGGGCGGGTGCGGAGGTCATGCCGTCCACCGTACCGGCGCGCACCCCCGCCCCGGACGCCCGGTGGCCGCGCCGGACGCCCGGTGGCCGCGCGAGGTCGTCAGATCCGGCCGAGGTCGTCAGGTGGGCGTGACGACCTCGGCCGGATCTGACGACCTCGGAGTGCGTCCGCGGCGGGTGGGGCGGGTGGGGGCCGGAGCGGGTGGGTGGGTGGGGGTGGGTCAGGACGGGGTGAGGCCGCGGCGGGTGAGGAGGGGGGTGATGTCGGGGGTGCGGCCGCGGAGGTCGGCGAACGCCTGCATCGGGTCGACGCTGCCGCCGCGGGAGAGGAGCTTCGCCCGGAAGGTGTCGCCGTTCTCCCGCTTCAGGCCGCCGTTCTCCTCGAACCACGTCACCGTGTCGGCGTCCAGGACCTCGGACCAGATGTACGAGTAGTACCCGGCCGAGTACCCGCCGCCGAACACGTGGTTGAAGTACGTCGTCCGGTACCGCGGCGGCACCGGCGCGAACGCCACCCCCGCGGCCTCCAGCGCCGCCGCCTCGAACGGCCCGACCTGCTCGACGTCCGTCGGCACGTCCTGCGGCGACAGCCGGTACCACGCCTGGTCCAGCAGGGCCGCGGCCAGGTACTCCGTCGTCGCGAAGCCCTCGCCGTCCTGCCGCGTCGCGATCAGCGTGTCGACCCACTCCTGCGGCATCGGCTCACCGATCTCGTGGTGCACCGCGTACGCCCGCAGCAGCGACGGCTCCCACGCCCACATCTCGTTGACCTGCGACGGGTACTCCACGAAGTCGCGCGGCACCTCCGTGCCCGACTGCGACGGGTACCGCACCGCCGAGAACAGCCCGTGCAGCGCGTGCCCGAACTCGTGGAACAGCGTGATGACCTCGTCCCAGGTGAGCAGCGTCGGCTGGCCGGCGGGCGGCTTCGGGATGTTGAGGTTGTTCACCACCACCGGCGCCTCGTCGAGCAGCGTCGACTGGTCGACGAGGTTGTTCATCCAGGCCCCGCCGCGCTTGGAGTCGCGCGTCCAGTAGTCGCCGAGGAACAGCCCGAGGCCGGAGCCGTCGGCGTCCGTGACCTCGAACACCCGCACGTCCGGGTGGTAGCCGGTGAGGTCGGGGCGCTCGGTGAACGACAGGCCGTACAGCTCGCGCGCCGCCCGGAACACGCCCTCGTGCAGCACGCGGTCGAGCTCCAGGTACGGGCGCAGCCGGGACTCGTCGAGCGAGCGGCGCTCCTGGCGGACCTGCTCGGCGTAGTACGCCCAGTCCCAGGCCTCCAGGGTCGCGCCGGGCACGTCACGCCGGAGGGCCTCGGTCAGGTCGGCCGCCTCGGCGCGGGCATTGGCCACGGCGGCCGGCGCCAGGCGCGCGAGCATCTCCGCGACGGCCTCGGGGGTCTTCGCCGTGGCGTCCTCCGCGACGTACGCGGCGTGATGCGGGTAGCCCAGGAGCTGCGCCCGCTCGGCCCGCAGCCGGGCGAGCGCCAGCAGGGTGGCGCGGGTGTCGTGCTCACCGCCCCGCCCGCCGCGGGACACCGACGCGGTGTGGAGCCGCTCGCGCAGGCCGCGGTGGCGCAGCTGGGCGAGCGCGGGCTGCTGCGTCGGCAGCACCAGGTCGATCAGCCAGGCACCGTCGTGGCCCCGGCGGGCGGCGGCCTCGGCGGCGGCCGCGCGGGCGTCCTCCGGCAGGCCGTCCAGCTCGGCCTCGTCGGTCACGAGGACGGCCGAGGCGTTGGTGTCGGCGAGCAGCAGCCGCCCGAACACCGTCTCCAGGCGGGTGATCTCGGCGTTCAGCTCGCGCAGGCGGGCCTGCGCGGAGTCGTCGAGCCGGACGCCGGCGCGCACGAACGCGGTGTGCTGGCGGTGCAGCAGCCAGGCGGTGTCGGGCTCGAGCTCCAGCTCGCCGGACCCGTGGGCGGCGTGCAGCGCCTCGACCCGGGCGAACAGGCGGCGGTCCAGGTGGATCGCGTCGCTGTGCGCGGCGAGCAGCGGGGCGATCTCCTCCTCGAGCTCCTCCAGCGCGGGCGTGGAGTCCGACGACGACTGGTTGAAGAACACGGTCGCCGCGCGGTGCAGCAGCCGCCCGGACCGCTCGAGGGCGGCCAGGGTGTTCTCCACCGTCGGAGGCTCCGACGAGGACGCGATGGCCTCGACCTCGGCCCGCTGCTCCGCCATGCCGGCGAGCAGCGCCGGGCGGAAGTGCTCCACGCGGATGCGGGTGAAGTCGGGCAGGCCGTAGGGCAGGGAGGACGGGGCGGCGAACGGGTTGTCGGCGTCGAGCAGGGAGGTCATCCCCTCATCTTGGTGCGCCGACCGGCACGGCGGCGCGCCGGGCCGCCCGGCCGGGCGTGTCGGACGTCAGGCCGCGCGGGCTCCCGCCGGGCGCGGGTCGTCCCGCAGCAGGGTGCCGACCCACTCGTCGCGGCGCACCCCCCGCTGGACCCCGCCGCCGCGCAGCTCGCCCTCGACGCGGAAGCCGGCACGCTCGGCCACGCGCCGCGACGGCCGGTTGCCGACGAACGCCCGCCACGACAGGCGCACGAGGCCGAGCCGGCCGAACGCCGCCCCGACCACGAGGTCGACCGAGCGGGACATGAGGCCCTGCCCGCGCCGGTCGGGCGCGAGCCAGTACCCGATCTCGGCGGAGCCCGCGCCCTCCATGACGAGCCCCACCATGCCGACCAGCGTGCCGTCGGCGGCGTCCCGCACCGCCCAGGTGCAGGCGGTGCCCTTCGCCCAGCCGTCGTGCACGTACCCGCCGACGAAGCCCTCGGCGTCCTCGCGCCGGTACGGGCTCGGGACGGTCGTCCACTCCTGGACGTCGGGGTCCTGGCAGATCTCGGCGATGCGGTCGACGTCCTCCGGGCCGGGGGTGCGCAGCAGCACCACGCCGTCGGTCAGCTCGAACGGGTCCATCCGGCCACTCTGCCAGCGACGACGCCGGGCACGCACCGGGTTTCGGGTCGCCGCGGCGGGACGGCCGGCCCGCGCGGCGACCCCCTGGGCGCCGCGCGGGCCGCGGGGTGTCAGACGACGAGCGCCTGCCCCCGCACCGGCAGCCCGTGCGCCGCGCCGACGCCGGCGTGGTACAGCTCGCCGGCGTGCGTCGACAGGCCCCCGGCCAGCGCCGGGTCCGCCGCCAGGGCGTCCCGCCACCCGAGGTCGGCCAGCGCCGTCAGGTACGGCAGCGTGGCGTTGGTGAGCGCGCGCGTCGACGTCACGGGCACCGCACCGGGCATGTTCGCGACGCAGTAGAAGACGGCGTCGTGGACCCGGAACGTGGGCTCGTCGTGCGTCGTGGGCCGCGTCGAGGCGAAGCACCCGCCCTGGTCCACGGCGACGTCGACCAGCACGGACCCCGGCCGCATGCCGGCGACCATCTCGTCCGTGACGAGCTTCGGCGCCCGCGCCCCCGGCACGAGGACGGCGCCGACCACGAGGTCCGCGTCGGCGACCGCCTCCTGGACCGCGAGGGCCGACGACGCGAGCGTGCGCACCCGCCCGCCGAACGCCACGTCGAGCTCGCGCAGCCGCGGCACCGACAGGTCCAGCACCGTGACGTCGGCGCGCATGCCGAGCGCGACCTCCGCGGCGTGCTGGCCGGCCACGCCGCCACCGATCACCACGACCTTGGCCGGCGCGACGCCCGGCACCCCGCCGAGCAGCCGGCCGGACCCGCCGCCGCTGCGCATCAGGTGGTACGCGCCGACCTGCGGGGCGAGCCGCCCGGCGACCTCGCTCATGGGGGCCAGCAGCGGCAGCGACCCGTCGGGCAGCTGGACCGTCTCGTAGGCGATGGACGTGACACCCGAGGCGAGCAGGGCGTCGGTCTGGGGGCGGTCCGCGGCGAGGTGCAGGTAGGTGAACAGCACCAGGTCCGGACGCAGGTAGCCGTACTCCGAGGCGATCGGCTCCTTGACCTTGCAGACGAGCTCCGAGGACGCCCACAGCTCGGCGGCGGTCGGGACGATGCGGGCTCCGACGGCGACATAGTCGGCGTCGGCGATCGCCGAGCCGGAGCCGGCGCCGGCCTGCACCAGCACCTCGTGCCCGCGGGCGACGAGCTGGTGCACCCCGGCGGGGGTGATGGCGACGCGGTACTCGTGGTTCTTGATCTCGGCGGGGATACCGACCCTCATGACGACGCCTCCTGGGGCTCGTGCGGCTGCCGCAGGGCCGGTCGGACCTGCGCGGGCACCAGACTGAACTTCGTGGTGTATCGGCCGCGTAACGGCGTGTGTCGCTTCGTTACGCTGCCCCCATGGCCGAACATCCTGCAACCGCTGGTGCGACGTCGGTCACACGACCGAACGATCTTCGCCTCGACGCCGTCGACCGCCGGCTCATCCGCCTGCTGCAGCAGGACGGGCGGATGCCGAACAACGCGCTCGCCGCAGCGGCCGGGATCGCCCCCTCCACGTGCCTGGCCCGGGTGCGCGCCCTGCGGCAGGCCGGGGTGATCCGGGGGTTCCACGCGGACGTCGCCCCGGAGGCGCTCGGGCGAGGGCTGCGCGCGATGGTCGCGGTGCGGATGGCCGCCGGGTCGCGGGCCGCGCTGGAGCCGTTCGCCCGGTCGGTCGCCGCGCGGCCGGAGGTGCTCGACGTCTACTTCCTCGCCGGCGCCGACGACTTCCTGCTCCACGTCGCGGTCCGGGACTCCGACGAGCTGCGGCGGTTCGTGGTCGAGCGGCTCAGCGACCGGCCGGACGTCGCGTCCACGGAGACGTCGCTGGTGTTCGAGCACCTGCGCGGCGCGGTCGGAGCCTGACGCGGGCGCCGTCGGCGTCGCTCAGCCGGTGAGCGCGTCCCGCACGGCCGCCCGGACGCGGGCCCTGTCCTGCAGCGCGCGCACGCGGCGGGCGGACGCGCCGTGAGCCCAGTCCCACCAGACGTGGTCGGTGCCGCGGGCGAGCGCCCACCCCGCGACGGCGGCCGCGTCGAGGCCCGCCCGGTCGGCGACCAGCCGCGTCCGGTCCGTGAGCGCGGCCGCCGGGTCCGACGAGCGCCACGGGTCCCCCACCTGCTCGATGAGCGGCGCCGGGTCGAAGGCGGGGTCGCCGCGCAGCGCCTTCGGGTCCAGCGCCACCCAGCCGTCCGGCCCGCGCAGCAGGTTGCCGGGGTTGAGGTCGCCGTGCAGGGCGACCACCCGCGGCGGTTCCGGGCGGCGCAGCTCCTCCGCGCCCGCCCGCAGCAGGCCCGTGTCCACGCGGACGCCGGCCCGGGCGGCCTCGGCCGCCCGCTGCTCCGCGAGGTCGGCCCACCCGGCGGCGACGTCACGCAGCGCCGGCAGCCCCGCCGGCACGGGTGCCGCGTGCAGCACCCGCAGCACGTCCGCGCCCGCCGCGAGCCGCGCGGCCACCGGCGTGCGGACCGCCCGCATCGGCGTCCCCGGCCGGACACGCTCCAGCAGCAGCGCCCAGTCGGGCTCGTGGTGCGCGACGAGCCGCACCGCGCCGCCGGCGGCGTGCGCGCCCGGCCCCCCGGCCGTCGCCCGCTGCCACGCGCGCAGCACGGTCGCCTCGTGGCGCGCCTCGTCGTGCGGGAACGACACCTTGAGCACCAGGTCGGCGCCGTCCGGCCCGGTCGCCGGCGCGCACCACGAGACGGAGCCCGACGGGAACGGGTCCCCCAGCGTCAGGTCCCAGCGGCGCACCGCGCGGTCGACGAGACGCGGCAGCCGTGCGAGCCACTGCGCGCCGCCCGGGCTCCGGCCCGCTCCGCCGAGCAGCGCCGCCGGCAGCTCCGGTGCCGGGAGGCCGTCGCCGGCCGGGCGCGCCACACCGGCAGCGGATGCGGCGGCGGCGCCGGACGGGCCAGACTCGCGGGACACGGGCGACACGCTAGAGGTGGACGAGGGCCGGCCGCATGGAGACGTACCGCAAGCAGCGCGCCGGGGCGCCGGCGGGGTTCTTCGCGTGCGAGGCGGCGGGGCTGCGCTGGCTGGCCGTGCGCGGTGGCGCGCCCGTCGTCCCCGTGCTCGGCGTGGGGGCCGATCACCTCGACCTGGAGCGCCTGCCCGAGGTCGCGCCCAGCCGCCGCGCGGCCCGTGAGCTCGGCGCGCGGCTCGCGGTGACCCACGACGCCGGCGCGCCGCGGTTCGGCTCCCCGCCGCCGGGCTGGGACCGCGACGGGTTCTTCGGCCCGCTCGACCAGCCCCTGCCGATGCCGGCGGGCGACCACGACCGGTGGGGCGCGTTCCTGGCGGACCGCCGGATCGAGCCGATGGCGGAGCTCGCCGCGCGGCGGCGCGCGCTCCCGCCCGCGGACCTGGAGGCGCTCGCGCGGCTGGCTGAGGTGCTGCGGGGCGGGGACCTCGACGACGACGAGCCCCCTGCGCGGCTGCACGGCGACCTGTGGTCGGGCAACGTGCTGTGGACGCCTGTGGGCGCGACGCTCATCGACCCGGCCGCGCACGGGGGCCACCGCGAGACGGACCTCGCCATGCTGGCCCTGTTCGGCTGCCCGCACCTCGACGAGCTCCTGGACGCGTACCAGGAGGTCCACCCGCTGCGCCGCGGCTGGCAGCGCCGGGTCGCGCTGCACCAGGTGTACCCGGTGGGCATGCACGCGGTGCTCTTCGGCGGCGGCTACGCCGCGCAGCTCCGCCGGCTCGTCGCGCCGTACGTCTGACCCACCGCTCGCCCCGGCCGGTGCCGGGGTCCGGCACCACGGCGGCCCCGGGCGGCGGCACCCTGGGGGTGCACCGCTCCGGGGCCGCCGGCGCCAGGTGGCAGCATCCGTACGCCACCGTCCGTCGCGCCCGCTTGTCCTTCTCCCGCGCGACCTGAACCGTCCCGGCCTCGTTGAGGACCGTCGGTGACGAGCCACCCGTCCCGCGTCCGTCCAACCCTCGTGAGGGAAGCGTGCTCCGCGTCCGGGCCGGTCCCTCCCGCGGTGGGATGCTGCCACCACCGCGCGGACCGGGAGCCCGAGTCTCGCAGGGTAGAGCGCACGGGGGCCAGGGTTTATTCCGGCGGGCGCCCGGCGGCCGTCCGGCGCCGTCCGGCGGACGGGTATCCCGAGGTCAGCGGCTCAGGAACCGCGCGCCGAAGTGGTCGAAGGTGGCCGGCAGCGGGTCGTGCGCCAGGTGGCGCGCCCGCGGGAACGTCAGGTCCAGCTCCGCCAGGCGCGCGAGCAACCGCCCCGCGACGAGCAGGACGACGTTCCTGCCGGGGCAGGACACCGGGCCGCCGCTGAAGGGCAGCAGGCCCCAGTCGGCGTCGGCGCGGCCGTCCAGCCACGCCGCGGGCTCGAACCCGTGTGCGAAGGCCAGCCGGTCGGGATCGCGGTGCACGAACGCGCTCACGACCGCGAACCCGGTGCCCGCGGGCAGCTCCCGGGAGCCCCACACCGTGGGGGCGGTGGCGTCGCGCAGCACGACGAACGTCGTGGGCCACAGCCGCACCGACTCCAGGACGCTGCCCCGGGCGTACGGCTGCATCGCGGCGCCCGACGCCGCCTCCTCGCGGAGCCGCTCCCGCACGTCGGGACGGGAGGCCGCGACGGCCAGGGCGCGCAGCACGGCCGCGCCGGCGGCGTCGAAGGCGAAGAGCCACTGCGGCACCTGGCCCGCCGGATCGGCACCGGCGGGCGACTGCGCCGCGCGCGCGACGAGGCTGCCGGGCTCGGCCCGGTCCGCGTAGGCGCGCAGCCGGTCGGCCAGCTCGTGCCGCAGGCGGGACCGGCGCGGCTTGAGGAACGCCCAGTTCGCGTCCTCGCGCAGCGCCCAGATCACGTCGGTCACCCGCTCGTCGTCCCGTGCGCCCGCGCCCAGCACCACGCTGCGCACGATGCGCCAGAACGCGGGGGCGAACGCGGACCAGTCCAGGACCCCCGCCGCCCGGACCTGCGCGGCGAGCGCCTCCGCCTCGCGGTCGACCGCGGCGAGCAGCGCCTCGGCGTCACGGTGCACGGGCTCCGACGTGTCGAGCGCCTGCTCGTTCAGCAGACGCCGCTCGGGGCGCAGGGCCGACGGCTGGATGAGGACGGCGTCGGGCTGGAAGTGCCGCAGCGCCGCCCGCTTCTCCCGCGACGCGGGGCTGAAGGGCTCCGGGGACCGAGCGAGCAGGGCGCCGACGTCGTCGGCGTGCAGCGGGAGCACCATGCGCCGCGGGCCGAGGTCGAGCACGACGGGCGCCCCGCCGTGCTCGTCGCGCAGCGCACGCAGCAGCGCGGCCGCGCTGCGGTCCGTCTGCCGACGCTCCGCCCAGGCCGTCACGCGGGGCCGGCGCACGATGGCGCCCTGCGCGACGAGCGGCCCGAGCACGCGCGCGGCCACGGCGAGGCTGCGGGTCGCTCCCAGGTCGACGGGCGTGCGCGGGCTGACGGCACCGGGCGGGGCCGGCGGGGCGGTGGCGCGGGCGTCGGGCACGGGATCTCCTCGCGAGGTCGGGACCACGGACAGCCCCGCCCGGTCGCCGGGAGGGCGCTCTCCCAGGGGTAGCACGGCCCGCCCGGGCCCGCACCGGGAGCGCCCGGGCGTCGGCACCGCCGCGACGGCCCGGACCTGCGCGTCTAGCCTGGAACCGATGTCCGACCCGAGCACCCCCACCCCCGACCCCGCCGACCGGCCCTCCGGTCCGCGGCAGCCGGGACCGGCCCCCTCCGTGCCCGGCCCGGCGGGTCCGGCCCGCCGCGGCGCGTCGGGCGGACGTGCCCGCCGGTGGCTGCCGCGCATCGTGCTGGGCCTGGTCGCGGTGCTCGTCGCGCTCGGGTTCGGCGTGACGACGGCGAGCGCAGACCTCAGCCTCGGCCCGCACGAGGCCCGGTACGAGGTCACCACGGACTCGACCATCACGATCGACCTCGGGCCGCTCGGCACCCTGCGGATCGACTCGCCGCTGCCGCTGGGGCTCGGCACCCGGGTGGTGGTCGAGGAGATCCCGGCCGACGTGGACGCGCTGCAGGGTGTCGACACGCTCCAGGCGCTGACCGGCGACCTGAACGCCTACCTGCAGTTCTTCACCGGCCCGCAGGCCACCGTCGAGGACGCGGCGCGCGCCCTGGCGGCGGACGCCGGCCGGCGCTCGCTCGTCGCGCTCGCCGTCCTGCTCGCCGTGTGGTTCGGCGGCCGGGCGCTGCTGGGGGCCGCCCGCCGGCACGAGCTCGGGGCACGGATCGCACCGCACCGGCGGCAGATCGTCGGCGGCGCCACGGCCGTCGTGCTCGTCGGTGCCCTGCTGACGTCGAGCGACGAGGACCGGTCGCGCGCCGAGGAGGACGCGCAGGCCGCGTCCGCCGTGTTCGACGGCACGCCGCTCGAGGGCGCGCGCATCACAGGGCGGCTCGGGGGCATCGTCGACACCTACGGCGGGCTGGTCGTGCGGGCGCTGCGCGAGAACGACGAGTTCTACCAGGAGGCCGACGACGCCCTCGTCGCCGCGTGGGCGGACTGGGAGGACCGCGAGGCGGCCGCCGCGGCCCGCCCGTCACCGAGCGCGGGCCCGAGCGCCCGACCCTCCGGCTCGCCGGACGCCTCCCGCTCCCCCGCGGCGTCGGCCTCCCCGGCGTCGCCGACGCCGTCCCCGTCGCAGGACGCCGACGCCGAGCCGGTCACGCTGCTCGTCGTGTCGGACCTGCACTGCAACGTCGGCATGGCCCCGCTCATCACGTCGATGGCGGAGCTGTCCGGGGCGCAGATCGTGCTCGACGCCGGCGACACCACGATGAACGGCACCTCCGTCGAGCAGTACTGCGTCAGCACGTTCGCGCGCGCGATCCCCGACGGCGTCGACCTCATCACCGCCCCCGGCAACCACGACTCGGCCGAGACCACCGCGCAGTACGCGCGCGCGGGCGCCACCGTGCTCGACGGCGCCGTGATCGAGGCCCGCGGCCTGCGGATCCTCGGCGACCACGACCCGAAGGCGACCCGGCTGATCGTCGAGCAGACCCAGGACGAGTCGTACGCGGAGGTCGGCGCCCGCCTGTCCCAGGTCGCGTGCGACGACGGCGCCGGAGTCGACCTCGTGCTGTTCCACAACCCGCGCTCGGCGCCCGCGATGCTCGCCGACGGCTGCGTGCCCGCCCTGGTGTCCGGCCACATGCACACGCGCACGGACCCGGAGCAGGTCGGCGAGGGCATCCGCTACATCTCGTCGTCGACCGCCGGCGCGCAGGAGAACGAGCCCCGCATCGGCCCCCTCAAGGGGACAGCCGAGATGACGCTGCTGCGCTGGGACCCCGACGCGCGCCGCATCCTCGACTGGCAGCTCGTCGAGATCGGGACCGACGCGAGCGCGACCGTCCACGACCGGGAGCGCTGGCCGGTCGTCGTCCCGGACCCCGACCCGGAGGCCGACGAGGACGAGGCCCCGGCCGGCACCCCGACGCAGGACGTCACGGAGCCCCCGGGCGGCTGACCGGCCTCCTCCCTCCCTGCGGGGCCTCCCGGACCCTGCGTGCCGCGCCGCCCGGTTCCGTCCTCGCCGACCGCGCCCGGCGCCCGCCCGCACGGCGGCACGGGGACACCGCCACGACACGCGCGTCCGGCCCGTGAGACGCACCGGCCGCGGGCGGTGACGGGGTGGCCGGCACCGTGCGAGACTCGCCGCCATGTCGACCGCGCACCTCGCCTGCCGCCCGCTGCGGCGCGGGTGCGCGCGTGCGCTCTGTCGGGCCTGACCGCCTCCCCAGCCGTCAGCCACCCCGCGGGACCACCGTCCCGCCCGCCGCGCGTCACCGCCGGCGGCCCGCCCGAGGAGCACCGTCGTGTCCGTCCTGAGCCCCGCCCTCCCGTCCGCCCGTCCCCTGCCCGTCACCGCGCCCCGGACGGCGCCGCGTCCCGCGACCGCCCCGTCCCGCGCACCGCACGACCCCCGCGCCCTGCGCCGGGCGGCCGTCCCCGAGCCCGCCCGCACTGCCGTGTCCGACGACCTGCGCCGGTTCGAGGCCCTGCTCGCCGCCCTCCCCGTCGGACCGGCGGTCGTGGTCGACGTGCCCGGGCGCAGGCTGCTGGTCGACGGCCGCGCCGTGGACCTCACCCGCCAGGAGTTCGACCTCGTCACGTACCTGGCCCGGTCCGCCGGCCGGGTCGTCAGCCGCTCCGAGCTGTACGGGGCGGCGTGGCGCACCCGCGACCTCGCCGAGGGCACCCGCACGGTGGACGTCCACGTGCGACGGGTCCGCGCGAAGTCGGAGCTGGACGGGCTGATCACGACCGTGCGCGGCGTCGGCTACCGGCTGAACCCGATCGACGGGCTCCGCGTCCAGGAGGGCTGACGGCGCGGTCCGGGGCTGCGGTGGCGGGACCCCGCGCTCGGGGCGACGCTGGCGTGGGGTGCGGGACGAGCGCCCCGTCCACCCGGCGCACCCGCAGGAGGACCCGTGTCGCAGGACGACGCCAGCAGCGAGCGGACCACCACGCCCGACCCGGACGACCCGCGCAAGCCGGACTCCCCCGACGACCTCACGCGGCGGTCCTGGCGCTACGTGCTGCGCACGACCGTCCGGGAGTTCCAGCACGACCAGTGCGCCGACCTCGCGGCGGCCCTCACGTACTACGCGGTGCTCGCGCTGGCCCCGGCGCTGCTCGCCCTGGTCTCGGTGCTCGGCCTGGTCGGCGACGGCGAGCAGCTGGTCGAGGAGGTGCTGCGCACCGTCCGCGAGTCCGGGCCGGAGGGCGCGGCCGACACGCTCGACCCGATCCTGTCCGGCATCGCCGCGAGCCCCGGCGCCGGCCTGGCGTTCGTGCTGTCGCTCGTGCTCGCGCTGTGGTCCGCGTCCGGGTACGTCGCGGCCTTCAGCCGGGGCATGAACCGGGTGTACGAGATCGACGAGGGCCGCCCGATCTGGAAGCTGCGCCCGGTCCTGCTGCTGGTGACGCTCGTGCTCGTGCTGTTCGCGGTCGCCGTCGTCCTGGCGCTGGTGGTGTCCGGGGACGTCGCGCGGTCCGTCGGGGACGCGATCGGGGTCAGCGACGCCACCGTCACCGTGTGGAACATCGCGAAGTGGCCGGTCGCGCTCGTCCTGGTGGTGCTGGCGGTCGCGATCCTCTACTACGCGACGCCGAACGTGCAGCAGCCGAGGTTCCGCTGGATCAGCCCCGGCGCGGGGGTCGCCGTGGTCGTCTGGCTGCTCGCCTCGGCGGCGTTCGGGTTCTACGTGGCGAGCTTCGGGTCGTACGACAGCACCTACGGCTCGCTGGCGGGGGTCATCATCCTGCTGCTGTGGCTCTGGCTGACGAACCTCGCGCTGCTGTTCGGCGCGGAGATGGACGCGGAGGTGGAGCGGGGACGCGAGCTGCAGGGCGGCATCGCGGCGGAACGCACGATCCAGCTCCCGCCGCGCGACACGCGGGCCAGCGACAAGCGCCGCGCGAAGGCCGAGGAGGACGTCCGGCGGGGGCGCGAGCTGCGGCAGTCCCGCGCCGGACGCCGGCCGCGGTGACCTGCGCACCGTCCTGACGAACGAACGAACGAACGAGCGGACGGGCGGACGGGCGGCGGCGCTCACCCCGCCCCGGTGCCCACGAACTCCCAGTGCCACGGCTCCTGGGGGCCGGACCCGCCCGGACCCATCGCCTCGGGGTGGACCCAGCCGTGCTCCGGCCCGTGCTCGGCCATCCACCGGTAGAGCGGCGAGTCGAACCGGCCGACACCTCCGAAGCCCCGGAAGTCGACCGCGACGCCCCAGCCGTGGTGCGAGCGCCCGGGCGGCGCGGCGAGCGACCCCTTGGCCTGCCGCACGGACACCTGCGCCGCGAAGGTCCGGTAGGTGTCCCCCACCGGGAGCGAGGAGCCGTGCTCCGCGCGGAACTCCGCGTCGAGCGCCACGAGCGCGTCGACCGCGTCGCAGCGCAGGCGGGCGCCCTCCGCGAACGGCACCGGGCACAGCAGCGCCGGGTCCAGCGTCCCGTCGGCGCGCAGCGGCCCCGACGCCGCTGACGGCGAGCCGGCACCCGGGGCCGCCGCCCGCGCGAAGGCCTCCGCGCGCCGGCCGGCGTCCGCCGCGGCCGCCTCCAGGGCGGTGAGCCCGTCGGTGACCGCGACCGGCCCGGGCGCGGGGCCGGCCCGCTCGACCGCGAACGACAGCCGGAAGACGTCGGCCGCCGCCGCGCGGACGTCCGCCGCCACCGCGACGCGCTCCCCGGGCGTGCCCGCCGTCGGGGCGGGGTCGCCGTCCGCGCCGGACGCGCTGGCCGTGCCGGGAGCGCCGTCCAGGCCGGACGGGCCGGACGGGCCGGACACCTGCGCAGACGGACCGGCCGACCGTCCCACCGGCACCGGGTGCGCCACGGCGACCGCCCCGCCCAGCCGCGCGGACGCGTCGCGCAGCGTGGTCACCGCGTCGTCGAGGTCGGCGAGGCCCGGGCGGGGTGCCGGGGCGATCCGCAGCGCGTCGACGCCGTCGGCGGCCTGCAGCGCCGCCCGGGCCAGCAGCAGCGACTCGGTCGCCACCCGCTGCGCCTGGGCCCGGGCCTGGGCGCCGAGCCGGAGGCCCTCCGCGTCGGCGGCGCCGCCGGACGACGGGACCGGGGACGACGACGGTGCGGGGGACGACGACGGGACGGGGGACGTCGACCCCGCGGTGCGCTGCGGTCCTCCGGGGCCGGTGACGCCGCGCTCGGCCGCGACGGCCCGCTCCGTGCCCGCCCCGCCACCGCCGCCACCGCTGCCGCCCGCACCGCCCGCGGCGGCGGCCACGGCCAGGCCCACCACCGTCACGCCGCGCGCCGTGCCGCGCAGCACCCTCGCCGCCGGTCCGAGGCTCGCCCGTCCCTCCCGCCGGTGGCGGGGCGCCCGACCGGACCTCGCGACCATCGCGGCTCCCGGGAGTGCGCGGGGCGGAGCGTCCCGCACGGACGCGGCGACCGGGATCCCGGCCCCGCGGCGGCTCGCGCGGCGAGCCGTCCTCCTCACGCTAGGAACGCCCCGCAGGGGTGTCAACGCCCGCCGGTCCGCGGCCGCCGTGACGCGGGCGACCGGCCCGGTCCGGCGTCGCCGGGCTCACGCGTCGTCGCGCTCACACGTCGTCGCGGGCACGCTCCGCCGACCGCACCCGCGCCTCGGACCGCTCGGCGGCCCGGTGGGCGGACGTGCGCGCGGACCTCGCCCGTCGCAGCTCCAGGCCGGCCTCCCTCGCGGCGCCCTCGGCCTCGGCGAGCACCTCCCGCAGCCGCGCGATCTCCGCCCGGGTCGACTCGACCTCGTCCGCGAGCTCGGCGGCACGTCGATCCGCCGCCTCGACCCGCGCGTCGGCCTCGTCGCGCGCCGCCCGGTCGGCGGCAGCGGCCTCGCGGGCGAGCGCGACGTCCGCGTCGGCGGCACGGCGCGCCGCGTCCCGGCGCCGAGCGGCCTCCTGCGCGCGCGCCGCCTCGCGCGCCTGCTCCTCCTCGCGCGCCTGCTCCGCCTCCCGGGCCTGCTCCGCCCCGCGGGCCTGCTCCGCCTCCCGGGCCCGCTCCGCCCCGCGCGCCCGCTCCGCCTGCCGGCTCCCCGCCGTCCCCCGCGCGGCCGGTGTGCCCCGCCCCGTCGAGCCGGCGCCGTCCCCGCGGACCACCCGGGCGGGCCCGCCGCCGGGCCGCTCGGGCTCCTCCGCCGTGATCAGCCGCCCGCGCCGGCGGGACGCGGGCCGCGCCGGCCGCTCGTCGGGTGCCACCGGGTCGCCCACCTCCCGCAACGGCGTGCGCCGCTGCGGCGCACCCTCCAGCGCGGGTGCCCCGGGGACGGCGGTCGCGCCGGTGACGTCCACGGGCTCGAACCCGGAGGAGAACAGGTCGCGCACCAGCAGCCCCGTCGCGACCGCAGCCGCGGCGTCCGGGTCGCCCATCGCCGCACGCAGCGTGGCCTCGACCTGCCCGCGGGCGGCCGCACCGCCCGGAGCGGAGCCGTCGGCGGCGAGGGACAGCGCCACGGGGACGACAGAGGCCAGAGCCTGCTGCTGCTGGGCGTGCAGCGCGCGCAGGTCGGCACCGGCGAGCGCGGACTGGGCCTCGCGCAGCCGCACCCCGAGGTCCAGCAGCCGTGCGAGGTCCTCCGGGTGGTGCCGCAGCAGCAGGTTCACCGCCGCGGCCGCGGTGGACGGCTTGCGGAGCCCCGCCACGGCGCGCGCCAGCTCGCGGTCGCCGGCAGCCCGGGCCGCCCGTACGGCAGCAGTCCGCTCCGCTGTGAACCGCGCGGGCGGCACGCCGTACAGGTCCGCTGCCGCGCGCACCAGCCCCGGGTCCGCCTCCGTCTCGTCCGCCACGGGTCCTCCTCCCCCGGCCCACCCTGCCGGACCGCGTCCGGCCCGGCCACACACCGTGGCGTGGACCGGCGCGTCCCGCGGCGCGGACGGCGTCCCCGGCGCCACGCACCGGCGATAGCCTCGGCCGGGACGCGCGGGAGGACGGTGGCACGGTGCCGGGTGGGTTCGAGATCGGCCGCGACGGACCGTCGGCCGTGGTGGTCGGGGTGGACGGGTCGGACCCGTCCCTGCGGGCGGTGGCCTACGCGGCCGGGGTGGCGCGGCGCCAGCGCAGCCGGCTCGTCCTGGTCTACGCGCGGGAGCCCGCCGGGGGCCTGGCGTCGCTCATGGACAGCACGGGCACCGGCATCGCGGCGGCCGTGCTGCACCAGGACGACGTGCAGCGTCAGGTCGAGGGCATCGTCGCGCTCGGCGCCGCCGAGGGCATCCCTGCCGAGCTCGTCGTCCGCGCCGGGGACCCGTACCAGGTGCTGTCGGCCGTGGCCCACGAGGTGCGCGCCGACAGCGTCGTGGTCGGGTCGTCCGCGAGCATCGGCCACCGCGTCGCCGGTTCGCTGGCGGTGCGGCTCGTCCGGAACGCGCGCTGGCCGGTCACCGTCGTGCCCTGACCCCACCGCGCCGCGCCCCGGCCGCGCCCCCGTCCGAGGAGCGCCTCCTCAGCCGGCCGCCCGCAGCAGCCCCGACGCCCACGCCACCGCCGTGTCGAGCGTGACGTAGCCGCGGTCGGTGAAGAACACCGTCAGCGCCGGGGGCGGTGCAGGGCCAGGAAGAACCCCAGCCCGCTGACCACGATGCCCGCGGTGAACCCGGCGATCGACGCGTGGTCGACGGCGAAGCCCATGAGCCAGAACCCGCCCAGCATCAGGGTGAAGCAGAACAGGAACAGCAGCACGCGGGCGGCCGGGGGCGGCGGGGGCTGCTCCTCGGTGACGCGGGCGCGCTCGATCTCGTCGGCCTGCGAGGCGGACATGCGATGACCTCCTGGTGGGGCGCCCGGCAGCGGGGCCGGGCGGGGCGGGTGGGGCCGACATCCGGCCCCGTCGACGCTAGGCGCGGGCGACGCGGCCTGCCACCGGACGGGATCAGGCGTCGACGGCGCCGTCGTCCCCGGCGGGCCGGGTGGACGCGCCGTGCACGGCGACCTTCGCCCGGTCCGGGAGCACGGCCGCCGCGACGGCCTGCAGCCGGGCTTGGAACGAGCGCACGACGACCTCGGCCTTGCCGGCCACCAGCCCCTCGAACGCCTGGTCGGCGACGTCGGCCGGGTCGTCCTGCGGTCCGCGGCCCACCGGGGTGTCCTCCATGCCCGCGCGCTCGAAGAACCGGGTGTCGGTGGGACCGGGCAGCAGCGAGGTGACGGTCACGCCCGTGCCGGACAGCTCGTGCCGCAGCGCCTGGGCGAACGAGTGCACGAACGCCTTCGAGGCCGCGTAGGTGGCGTACCAGGGACCCGGCACGAGCGCGGCCGTCGACGCGGTCACCAGGACCCGGCCGGCGCCGCGCCCGACCATCTCGGGCACCAGCGCCTTCGCGAGCCGCACGGTGCCGACGACGTCCAGCGCGATCACGGCGAGGTCGCCCTCCAGCGGCGTCTCGACGAACGCGCCGCCGCGACCGGTGCCGGCGTTGAGCGCGAGCGCGTCCACCGGACGCCCGGTCGCCCGCACCTCGGCGACCAGCGCGTCGACGCCCTCCGCGGTCGCGAGGTCCACCCGGACGGGCCGGACGGCGGCCCCCGAGGCCCCGAGGGCGTCCGCGGCGACGGCCAGCTCCGCCTCGTCCGCCGCCACCACCAGGTCGAACCCCTCCTCGGCGAACCGGCGGGCGAGCTCCAGGCCGATGCCGCTGGAGGCACCCGTCACGACGGCGAGCGGGCGGACCGCGGGAGGGCCGGCGGTCGCGCGCGCCGACGCGACGGGGTCGGTCACGTCGGTGGCGGCTCCGGGCGTGGTCTCGGACATGGCTGCTCCCGCTGAGGTCCCGGGGGCCCCGACCCGACCCGCTCCCCGCGACGCTAGGCGCCGCCCCGGCGGGCTGCCACCCGGCCGGGTGTCGCAGGCAGCGGCTAGCATCTCGCCCTTGTGAGCCGCCTCGTCGACGCCGTCGCGCCCCCGCGGCTCGGCGTGCCGTTCCGGTGGCTGCTCGCGTCGTCGTGGGTCAGCAACGTGGGCGACGGCATCGCGCTCGCCGCCGGGCCGCTGCTCGTGGCCTCGCTGACCTCCGACGCGCGGCTCGTGGCACTCGGGGCGACCCTGCAGTGGCTGCCCCCGCTGCTGTTCGGCCTGCTCGCGGGAGCTCTGGCCGACCGCTGGGACCGCCGCCGGATCGTGCTGGTCGTCAACGTGGCCCGCGCGGTCGTCCTCGCCACGCTCGCCGTCGCGGTGGCCGGCGGCCACGCCACCGTCGGCCTCGTCCTGGGCCTGCTGTTCCTCCTCGGGACCGCCGAGGTGTTCGCCGACAACGCCGCGCAGACGTTCCTGCCGATGCTCGTGGCGCGCGACGACCTGGCCGTGGCGAACGCCCGCCTGCAGACGGGCTTCATCACGCTCAACCAGCTCGCCGGCCCGCCCGTGGGCGCCGCGCTGTTCGCCGCCGGGGCCGCGTGGCCGGCCGCGGGCCAGGCGCTGATCGTGTCCGCGGCGGCCGTGCTCGTCGCGCGGATCGTCCTGCCGCCGCACCGGCCCGACCCGGCCGCCCGGCAGCACCTCGGCCGGGACATCGTGGAGGGGCTGCGCTGGGTGCGCCACCACGCCGCCGTGCGGACCCTGGTGCTGACGATCTTCACGTTCAACATCACCTTCGGGGCCGCCTGGTCGGTGCTCGTGCTGTACGCCACGCAGCGCCTGGGGCTCGGGTCCGTCGGCTTCGGGCTGCTCACCACCGTCAGCGCCGTCGGCGGGCTCGCCGGCACGGCGGCCTACGGGTGGATCACGCGACGCGTCTCGCTCGGGAACCTCATGCGGATCGGGCTCGTCGTCGAGACCCTCACGCACCTCGGCCTCGCGCTGACCCGGCAGCCCGCCGTGGCGCTCGCCATCTTCTTCGTCTTCGGCGCGCACGCGTTCGTCTGGGGCACCACGTCGGTCACCGTGCGGCAGCGCGCCGTCCCGCGCGCGCTCCAGGGTCGCGTCGGCGCGGTCAACACGGTGGGTGTCTTCGGCGGCCTCGTCCTCGGGTCCGGGCTGGGCGGGGTGCTCGCGGAGCGGTACGGCGTGGCGGCGCCGTTCTGGTTCGCGTTCGCGGGGTCGGCCCTGTTCGTCGCGCTCATCTGGCGCCAGCTCCGGCACGTCGCGCACGCGGACGAGCGCGAGGCACCCCTCCCGGAGGGCTGACCCCGCCCGACGCGCGGGCCCGTCCCCGGGCACGCGCACGCCCCGCGGCGTCAGGCGGGTGCCGGGGTGTCCGCGAGCCCTGCGATCGGCTTCGTGCGCGAGCGACCCGCGGCGTCCTTCAGGACCACGTACTTGAGGTCGACGTGCGGCTCCAGGGCGCTGAACTTGTCGTTCGGCGCGCCGATGACGAGCTGGAACCCCAGGCCCCGCCACGCGCCGACCGCCCGCCCGGTGAACCGCGCGTCGGCCTTGATGAGGGCCTCGTCCAGGAACACCGGGGCGTACCGCGGGCGCTCCGCCCCGGCGTCGCCGAGCTGGTACCGCAGCGCGGCGCCGACGATGAACGCCACGAGCTCCTGGGACTCACCGCCGGACTTCTCCCCGATGTGGTCGTAGAGCGCCACGTGGTTGCCGTCCAGGTCGGTCTTCTCGGCACTGAGCCGCACGTGCCGGCGCACGTCGACGAGGTCCGCGAAGTCCGGGGCGGTGCGCCGGATCCGGTCGACGACCTTCGCCATGCGCAGGTAGCGGCGCTCGCGCTCCGCGTCCGTCGCCTCGGTGGACAGCTCCTCGCGCAGGTCGCGCAGCTCCTTGCGGAACCGGGCGACGACGGTGGACTGGGTGTCGCGGGCGTCGATGCGCAGGCGGTGGTCGTCGTCGGCGAACGGCAGGTCCGCGAGGATGTCGTTGACCGGCCGGATGCGCTCCTTGATCTCCCGCACGGACCGGGCGAGCGCGTTGTGCAGGTCCGTCAGGTCGTTGCCGGACAGCCGCAGCAGGCTCCGGCGCCACTCCCCCTCGAGCTCGTGCAGCGCGCTGGTCTCGAGCTCGGTGAGGATCCGCTCGAAGTCCCCGTACGACTCCTCGGGGTCGGTGCCGAGGTTCGGGTCCGGCCACCGCTCGACGAAGGTCTCGAACGTGCGGCGCAGCGCGTCCCGGGACGCGCCGACCACGCCCTCGGCCGCCTGGCGGTCGGCCCGGAGCAGCTCGGCGGCGTGCGCCACCGTGCCGTCGAACGCGGCGAGCGCCTGGACGGGCGCGGCGTCGGCCGGGACGTCCGCCCCGGCACCGCCGAGCAGCTGCTCGAGGTAGGCGCGCTGCTCCGGCTCGGCTGTCGTGCCCGCGTCCTGCGCGTCGTCGAGCGCCTGCTGGGCGCGGTCGACCTCGTCCGTGGTGTCCGACCAGGAGGCGGTGAGCCGCTCGGCGTCGCCCTTGGCGCGGCCCAGCTTCTCGGTGAGCGCGGCGACGGTGACGTCGAGCTCGTCCGCGCGCCGCTGCAGGCGCACCACCTCGGGGTTGCCGGACGTGACGTCCTCGATGACCTGCGTCCAGCGGGCCCGCTCGGCGTCCACGGCGGCGACGTCCACCTGCTCCCAGGTGACCGCGACCACGGCCTCGTAGGCGCGGCGGCGGGCGTCCTGCTCGTCCAGGCGGGCTGACGCGGCCTCGACGTCGCGCTCGGCGAGCTCGACGCGCCGCTCGGCCAGCTCGATCTCCCGGTCGAGCTGCGCGAGCCGCCGGGTGTTGGTGAAGCCGAGGACGTTCGCGCGTCCCTGGCCGCCGTGCGCACCCCGCAGCCCCTCGGAGACCTGGCCGGCGCGCGTCAGGGCCTTGGTGTGCTGCGCGAGCTCGCCGGGCGTGTCCACGCAGACGTAGGCGTGCCGGTCCGCGAGCTCGTTGCGCAGCCAGCCGCTGAACGGCCCGGACCGCAGCTCGAGCCGCCCGGGCAGCGTCCGCGGGTCGAGCGCGACGTCGGAGCGCTGCCCGGTGGGGACGCCCTGGTACCGCAGGCGCCTCCCGAGCCGCACGGCGTCGATCGCCCGGCGGAACGCCCCCAGACGCGCCGCGTCGACCAGCAGCGTCGTCGCGAAGCCGCCGAGCGCGAGGTTGAACGCGTCGCGCCACGGCTCGTGCTCGGTCCGCACCTCGAGCAGCTCGCCCACGAAGGGCAGCTCGTCGGCGGTCAGCCCCGCCGCCTCGGCGAGCGCGGCGCGCGCCCGCAGCAGGTCGCCGGGGATGCTGCCCTGCTGCCGCTCCGCCTCCGCCCGGTCGGCGCGCAGGCCGGCGAGCTCGCCGCGGGCGTCCTTGCGCTCGGCCATGGCCGCGCCGAGGCGCTCGCGCGCGTCCTGCTTCGCGCCGTCGTCGGCCAGCGCGGTGCGGGCCTGCTCGGCCAGCGCCTCGAAGTCGGCCGCGGTCGGCACCCCGACGCCGAGCACGTCGGCCAGCACCTCGTCGAGCCGGGCGCGGGCCACGGAGACGCGGGCGTGCCGGTCGTCGGTGGCGCGCAGCTCGCGCTGGGCGCGGGACAGCCGGTCGCCGCCGGACACCCACAGGGTCTCCTTGACGCCCTCGAGCTCCGCCCGGGCGGCCGCGATGCGCGCCGCGAGCTCGTCGGCCTCCCGCCGGGCCCCGTCGTGCCGGTGCTGCAGGTCGGCCTCGACGGCACGCAGCAGGCCGAGGCGGCGGTCGTGCCGCCACAGCGCGGCCGGGGAGGCGTCGTCGTCGAACGAACCGACCGACGCGATGACGCGCAGCCGCTCGGCGGCCTCCTCGGCGGCGGCGCGGTGCGCGCGGATCGGCTCCAGCGCCTTGACCTGCTGCCGCGCGGTGATCATCTGCTCGCGGGTGCCGGACAGCTTGTCGAACTGCTCGACGACCGCGTCCGCGGTCGCGAACGTGCTCGGCTCCTCCAGCACCATCGCCTTGTAGAGCGCGTCGACGGTCGTGATCTGCTGGCCGGCCTGGATGCGGCCGAGCAGCCCGACGGCCTTGCCGCCGTCGCCGGTCGCACCGATCCCGAGGGTCGAGTGCAGCCGCGCGGTGAACTCGCGGTCGGTGTCGAACGCGCCCAGGCCCGCCGCCGCGACGGCCGCCCGTCCGAACCGGTCGGCCGCCGCGGGCTCGAGGTCGCGCAGGTCGAAGCCGCCCTCGCGGGTCGCCCGCACCGCGGTGACGTCCTCCAGGGTCCGCGCCGCCGCGGGGACGTACCAGGCGCGCACGGCCGTGAACTCGCGGCCCGACTGGTCCGCCCACGTCATCGCGATCGCCGACCAGGTGTCCTGGCCGTCGCCGCGCAGCACCCGCTGGCGGGTGCCGTCCTCGGTGCGGGACTCGTCGAGCTTGCCGCGGGCGTAGGACAGGATGTTGCGCTGGTCCTTGCCGCGGGGCCGGCCCACGACGCCGCCGTTCGACGCGCCGTTGAACGGCGTGGTGTGGGGCATGAGGAGCGCGATGTACGCGTCCATCAGCGTCGACTTGCCCGAGCCCGACCCGCCGGACAGCAGCGTCGCCGTCGGCGCGAGGCGCACCCGGTGGTGGCCGTCGTACCCGCCCCAGTTCACGAGCTGCAGGTCCCGGGCGAGCCACTGCTGGCCCGTCGAGGCGGCCGGGATGAGGCCGAACAGCGTGTCGACCATGGTCATCGGGCGGGCTCCTCGTCCTGCGGTGCGGCGTCGTCCTGCGGCGCTGCGTCGTCCTGCGGTGCGGCGTGGTCGTCCGGGGCGTCCTCGTCCGCCGGCTCCGGCGTCCCGTCCTGCGGCACGGTCGCGGCGGGGCTGCGCAGCCACGCGCGCAGCTCCGTGAGCCGCTCGTTGCTCAGGACGATCTCGACCAGGGCGGTCACCCGGTAGCGCCCCTCGGACTCCTCCTCGATGACGCCCTCCTTGGCGAGCCGGGCGACCGCGCCCCGGATCTCGCGCTGGCGGGAGGCCACGTTCGTGTCGTCGGGGTCGTAGTAGGTCAGGGCCGTCTGCTCGAGCTCCTCCACGTCCACGCGCGCCGAGCTCTCGCCCGCCCCGCGCTCGCGCTGGAAGACCGTGCGCAGGTGCACCAGCACCAGCGTCTCGGCGCGGCTGTACGGCTCGTCGCGCAGCAGGACGGGCACGTCGAGCTCCGCCGAGCGGACCTGCCGCTTGTAGGCGATGCCGCGGTCGTGGTCGACCACCAGGTGCACGAACAGGTCGTGCAGCCGCGACTCGATCACCTGCTGGTGCGCGAGCAGCGTGCGCCACTGCGCGGGGTTCCGCTCCGCCAGCAGGAACCGGCGCTGGAGCAGCCGCACGAGGACGCGGCGGACGTCGGCGTCGAGCGTGCCGGAGTCGCCGGCGAACAGCTCCGCGGGGTCGTCCTCCATCGCGACCGGCGGGATGAAGCCGCCGGACGCGTCGCGCTCCCCGTCGAGGTCCGTGACGCCGACCTCGATCGGCGCGCTCGTGTCAGTGCCGGTCATCGCTGCCGTCCTCCATCCGTGTGGTGACACCCTCGAACGCGAACCGCCGGCGGCTGCCGTCCGGGCGCACCGCCTCGACGTACGCGACGGCGCCGGTGTCCGTCATGCCGTGGGCGTCGGCGATCTCGAGCAGGCCCAGCAGGTCCACGGGGCGGCGCAGGTCCGCGGGCGCGGCCCCGAACGCGGCGGCCAGGTCCAGCTCCACCCCGCCGTCCGCCCCGCCGCCGGCCCGTGCGGCCCACGCCGCCAGGTGGGCGCGCAGCTCCGCGTAGTGCGGACCGCCCCACGCGCGGGCCAGCGTCGCGGACGCGTCGTCGTCCTCGTCGTCCTCCCAGGCGTGCAGCGGCGCGGGCGGCTCGGGCGGGCGCAGGTCCCCGGCGGACTGGCGCAGGTGCTCGACCTCCGCGACGGGCAGGCGCCGCAGCGGCTCGACGGCCTGCCCGCGGCGGGAGCCCGGCAGCCAGTGCTGCAACCCGGTCATCACGTCGCGGAGCAGCTCGTCGACCTGCCGGTCCCGCAGCGGGTCGTGGTGGCGCACCTGCGCGGTGATGACGGCCGACGCCTCACGCTGGGCGGCGAACACCTGCTCCAGCCCGCGCTCGATGCGCCGCCCGAGGTCGCGCAGCTCGGCGCGCTGGGGCGCGGGGAGCATCCGCGTGAACGGGTGGCGCAGCACCACGTCGAGCTGCGCGGACAGCGTGTCCAGCCGCTGCGGGTCCCCGATGAGGCGCAGCGCCCCGGAGAACGCCCGGCCCTCCACGGTGGACTCCATGACGTGCTCGCCGCGCTCCAGGTACTCGCGCAGCACCGCGCCCGTGGGCCGCTCGTCCTGGCGCAGGGCGGTGACGACGTCGCGCTGCATCGCCTTGATCGACTCCGCGACGCGGGCGAAGTCGGCCGGGAGTTCCCGCACGAGGTGCAGGACGTTCTCCGCCTCCTCGAGCAGCTGCTCGTCGTCCGCCCGCTCGACCTCGCCGGTGCGCTCGATGCGCTCGGCCTCGGCGCGCAGCCGGGCGATCTCCGCCTCGAGCCGCGACAGCCGCACCAGGACGTCGGGGTCGGCCTCCTGCGCGAGGTGCTCGACGGCGTCCAGCAGCGTCCGCACGCGCGACTGCGAGACCCGGGCCCGTCCGCCACCGGCCCGGCCCGCGACCTCGAGCGCGCCGACGGCGTGCGCGGACAGCCGGTACGTCTCCACGTCGTCGTCCAGCACCTGCCGCACCAGCCAGCCGGCGTCGGCCCACTGCCGGCACAGGTCGCGCGCGGTGCCGACGGGCAGGTCGTCCCCGTATCCCGCCGCGCGGAGCTGGTCGAGCGCGTCGGCCACCTCGGTGTGGGCGTCCGCGACGGGCACCTGCGGGCGCTCCGGGGTGAACACGAGCGACAGCAGCGACACCACGAGCGGGGCGTGGCGCTTGTGCAGCAGGTCGAGCATCGGGTTCTGGAAGGCCCGGACGGCGCCCTGGTACGCCCCTTCGGCTCGCGTGATCATCGCCGGACAGCGTAGGTGAGGCGGAGCGCACGTCGTGACACCCGGCCGCCGTCCGGCCGCCGTCCCGGTCCCGTGGGGCCGTCTCCGGCGCGCTCGGGCTCCGTCCGGCTCGCGGACTCCCGGTGCGCCCCGGCGGCCCGCCCTCTAGCCTGGACTCTCGGTGTGCCGGGAAGTCTGGTCGGCTCCCCGCGCGGCGACCCTCCACGCGGGGACGCGACGCGCCCCAGGAGCACCCCATGCCGCACCCGACGCACCTGCCCGCCCCCACCGGCCTGCGCCGCTGGGCGTCCGCCGAGACGACCGGCGGGGCCCTGCTGATCGCCGCCGCCGTGCTCGCCCTGGTCTGGGCGAACTCGCCGTGGCGCGACGCCTACCACGAGGTGTCGTCGCTGGTGGTCGGCATCGAGGCGTGGCACCTCGACCTCGACCTCGCCCACTGGGCGTCGGACGGCCTGCTCGCGGTGTTCTTCTTCGTGGTCGGCCTGGAGCTCAAGCACGAGATCGTCGCCGGGAGCCTGCGGGACCCGCGGCGGGCCGCCGTCCCGGTCGTGGCGGCGGTCGGCGGCATGCTGGTGCCGGCGGCGGTGTACCTCGCGGTGGTCGGCGTCGCCGGTGACGCGCCGTCCCGCGCGGGCTGGGCGGTGCCGACCGCGACCGACATCGCGTTCGCGCTCGCCGTCCTGGCGATCTTCGGCCGCGGCCTGCCGGTGGCGATCCGGACGTTCCTGCTGACGCTCGCGGTGGTGGACGACCTGCTCGCGATCGTCGTGATCGCGGTGTCCTACTCCGACGGCGTGGCGGCGGGCCCGCTCGCGGGCTCCGTCGGCGCGGTGGTGCTGTTCGCGCTCGTCGCCCGGTCCCCGTACGTGCACCCGTGGCTGCTGTGGGCCCTCGGCCTGGTGGCGTGGGCCTGCATGCACGCCTCCGGGGTGCACGCGACGATCGCCGGCGTGCTGCTGGGCCTGACCGTCCCCGCGCGGCCGGTGAACGCCGAGCACGTCACCCGGGTGCAGCGCTACGAGCACGCGATGCGGCCGTGGTCGGCCGTCGTGGCGCTCCCGCTGTTCGCGTTCTTCGCCGCCGGCGTGACCCTGGTCGGCGGCGCGGGCCTCGCTGGCGTCCTGGGCGACCCGGTGGTGCCCGGGGTCGTGCTGGGCCTGGTGCTGGGCAAGGTGGTCGGCATCGTCGGGGCGGTCGCCGTGGTCACCCGGGTGTCGCCGCTGCGGCTCCCGGACGGCGTGGGGCTGCGCGACCTGCTGCCCGTCGGGCTGCTCGCCGGCATCGGGTTCACCGTCTCGCTGCTGATCGCCGAGCTCGCGTTCGCCGGGGACGACGGCCGGGCCGGGGCCGCGAAGATCGCCGTGCTCGCGGGCACGGCGCTGTCGGCCACGGCCGCCGCGGTGCTGCTGCGCCGGGACGCGCGGCGGGCTCGGGCCCGCGACGAGAACGCCGACGGCGTGGTCGACGCGGTGCAGCCCGCGGTGGGCGGCGGGACGACCGGCCCGGGCGTGCGGCCGGCCGAGTCGCACGGCGGCCCGGGCGCTCCCCGTCCGCCGCACGGGTGAACTAGCGGGCATATACACACAACTCGGACATCCGGGGCATAACGTGACGCAGCGTGAGGGATGCAGGGGGCACGGACGGCATCACGGGCACGCGACGGCCGATGCTCGACGCGCTGCGCGGCGTGGCGATCGCCCTCGTCATGCTCACCCACGCCGACTCCCGCACGTTCGGCTCCGCGGGCATGGTGGGAGTGACGCTGTTCTTCACGCTCTCCGGCTACCTCATCACCGGGCTGCTGCTGCGCGACCTGGAGCGGCACGGGCGGATCCGGTACGGCCGGTTCTTCGGCGCCCGGACGCTGCGGCTGCTGCCCCCGCTGCTGCTGGTGCTCTCGGGCTACCTCGTGGTGGAGGGGGCGGTCGGGCTGCTCGGGCGCCGGGAGCTGCTGGGGCAGACCGTCCTGGCCGCCCTGACGTACACGAGCAACCTGCCCCTGCTCCCTCACGGCAGCGGCACGTTCTTCCACCTGTGGACGCTCGCCACGGAGGAGCAGTTCTACCTGCTGTGGCCGCTCGTGCTCGCCCTCGCGTGGCGGCACCGGGCCGCGCGCGCGGTCGTGCTGGTCGGGATGCTCGGCTCGCTCGCCGCGTGCGCCGCCACGATCGGCTACGAGTGGCCGGACGTGGCGCGCGTGTACGCGCTGCCGACCTCCTGGTCCGTGGCCCTGCTCGCCGGTTGCGGGCTGCGCCTGGGGCGTGAGCGCGTTGCGCGGCTGCTGCCCCGCACCGCCGGGACGCGCCGGGGGCTGGGCGTCGCGCTGCTCGCCGTGCTGGCGGCGCTCGCGCTGCTTCCCGGGCTGAGCGCCTCCGCCGCGATGTACCTGCTCGTCATCCCGCTGACGGCGGCCGTGTCGGCGGCGCTGATACTGCTCGCGTCCGGGCCCACCGCCCTGCCGTCCGGTCCGGCGCGCGCGCCGCTGCGGCTGCTGGTGGCGCTCGGCACCGTGTCGTACGCCGCGTACCTGTGGAACCTGCCGATCCAGCAGTGGCTCGGCGACCCCCGGAGCCCGGGCGCCGGCCTGCTCGGCGCCGCGCTCACCCTCGCTGCCGCGACGGTGAGCTGGTGGGCGGTCGAGCGTCCCGCCGCCGCGCTGCGGCGCCGGTGGGAGGCGCGGGACCCCGCGCCGGCGGGCGCCGCCGTCCCCCTGCGCGCGTGACCCCGTGCCCGGTCGCGGTCGGCGCCGCGTCCGGGCCCGCCCCGTCACGCCCCTCAGGCCGCCTCGCGCGCCCCCGGGTGCACCGTCCACTCGCCGGTGGTGTGGTCGTAGCAGCGCGAGTTGTCGATCCGGGTGCGGTCGAACCCCAGCTCGGACGCCACGACCTTGCCGACGCGCTCCGGGTCGGGCGCCGCCTGGGCGAGCAGCCGGGTGTAGTCGTGGTGCGGGTCGAGGATCACGGCGTCCGACGGCCCGCGCTCCACGACCCGGCCCCGGTACAGCACGAGGATCTCGTCGGAGAAGTGCCGCGCGGTCGCCAGGTCGTGCGTGATGTACAGGACCGCGAGGTTGTCCTCCCGCTGCAGCCGGGCCAGCAGGTTGAGCACGCCGAGCCGGATCGACACGTCGAGCATCGACACGGGCTCGTCGGCGATCAGCACCTGCGCCCCGGGTGCCAGCGCCCGGGCGATCGCCACGCGCTGCCGCTGCCCGCCGGAGAGCTCGTGCGGCCGGCGCTGCGCGAACGCGTGCGCGGGCGTGAGGTTCACGCGCTCGAGCATCTGCGCCACGCGCTCCCGGGTCTGCTCGGCGCCGCGCGTCCGGTGGTGCAGCAGCAGCGGGCGGGCGACGTGGTGCTCGATGGTGTGGAACGGGTTGAGCGACGCGAACGGGTCCTGGAACACCATCTGCACGTGCCGCCGGTACACCGAGCCCACGACCGGCGTCCGGTCGTCGAGCGTCACCCGGATCTCCCCCGACGTCGGCTTCTCGAGGCGCGTGAGCAGCTTCGCGATCGTGGACTTGCCGGACCCCGACTCCCCCACCAGCGCGACGGTGCGCCGCGGCACGAGGTCGAAGCTCACCCCGTCGACGGCCCGCAGCGTCGAGCGCCGCAGCCCCTCGCGGATCGTGTAGTCCTTGGTCAGGTCGACCACCTCGACGCTGGTCATGCGCTGGCTCCGTCCTGCTCGTCGTCGAGCACGCCTGTGCGGATGAAGTCGCCGCGCTCGCCCGACAGGCTCGGGAACGAGCCGAGGAGCCGGCGGGTGTACGGGTGCTGCGCCTGGGTGTAGAGCCGGTCGGCGCTGTCGAGCTCGACGATCTCCCCGCCCAGCATCACGGCGATGCGGTCGCTGATCTCCAGGAGCAGCGGCAGGTCGTGCGTGATGAAGACGACCGCGAAGTCGAGCTCGTCGCGCAGGCGCACGATCTCCCGCAGGATGTCGCGCTGGACCACGACGTCGAGGGCCGTGGTCGGCTCGTCCATGATCATGATCTGCGGTTCGAGCAGCATCGCCATGGCGATCATGACGCGCTGCCGCATCCCGCCGGACAGCTCGTGCGGGTAGGACGACAGGCGGCGCGGGTCGACGCCGACGCGCTCGAGCACCTCCACCGACCGCGCCTCGACCTCCTTGCGGCCGATCCCCGGGCGGTGCGCCCGCATGGTGTCGGCGAGCTGCGCCCGGACGGACGTCACCGGGTTCAGCGCGTTCATCGCCCCCTGGAAGACCATCGACAGCGTCTCCCAGCGGAACCGCCGCAGCGCCTCGTCGGACAGGCCCAGGATGTCGACGTCGGTGCCGTCCCGGTCGTGGAACGTCACCTCGCCCGCCGCGATCCGCGCCGGCGGCTGGTGCAGCCGGTTGATCGCGTACGCCAGGGTCGTCTTGCCGCAGCCGGACTCCCCGGCGAGCCCGAGGATCTCCCCCGCGTGCAGCTCCAGGTCGGCGTGCTTCACGGCGTGCACGGGCGGCGTGACCTCGTAGACCACGTCGAGGTCGCGCACCGTGAGCACGGTGCGGCGGCCCGTGGCCCCGTCGGCGTGGCGGCCGGTGACCGGCGTCGGCATGCTCATGCCCGGCCCTCCTTCTCCATGCGGGCGATGCGGCGCATCTGCTTGCGGTGCAGCCGGACGGTCTTGAGCTTGGGGTTGATGACCTCGTCGATCGAGAAGTTGATGAGCGACAGGCCCATGCCGAACAGCGCGATCATGAGGCCGGGCGGCACGAACCACCACCACGCGCCGAGCGACAGCGCGAAGCCGTTCTGGGCGTAGAACAGCATCGTCCCGAGGGTCTGCGACCCGGACGACCCGAGCCCGATGAACGACAGGCCGGCCTCCGCGAGGATGCCCGCGATCACCGCGAACACGAACTGCGAGGCGATGACCGGCAGCAGGTTCGGCAGGATCTCCACGGTGATGACCCGCCAGGAGCGCTCGCCGGACACCCGGGAGGCGGCGACGTAGTCGCGGCTGCGCACCGACAGCGTCTGCGCGCGCAGCACCCGGGCCGAGCCGGCCCAGCTGGTCAGCGCCAGGACGATGCCGATCGTCCACCACCCGCGGGCCTCGCGCGGGACGAACGCCGCGATGACGATCACGAGCGGCAGGCCGGGGATCACGAGGAACACGTTCGACAGCAGGGAGAACGCCTCGTCGGCGATGCCGCCGAGGTAGGCGCCGTAGATGCCGACCAGCGTGGACAGCAGCGTCGCCAGCACGCCCACGAGCAGGCCGATCTGCAGCGAGCCCCGGGTGGACCACGCGAGCTGGGACAGCACGTCCTGGCCGGTCTGCGTGGTGCCCAGCGGGTGCTCGCCGGACGGGCCGGTCAGGCCGATGTCGCGGATGGTGCTCGGGTCGCCGACGAGCGACGGCCCGACGATGCCGAAGACGGCGATGCCGACGACGAGCACCAGGCCGACGGCCAGCCACGGCGTCATGGTGGGGAGCATGAGCCGCCAGGACGACGTGCGGCGGTGGCCCTCCTCGGCCTCCACCTGCGCTCGCTGCTCGGTGGCGTCGGCGATGTCCGGCTCGGTGGCCGGGGTCAGGTTCGTCACGCGCGTCTCCTAGCCCTTGGCCCGCGTGCGGGGGTCGATGAGTCCGTACAGCAGGTCCACCAGCAGGTTCGCGCCGAGCACGGCCAGCGTGATGAACAGGAACACGCCCTGCATCAGCGCGTAGTCGTTGTTGGTGACGGCGTTCAGCAGCCGGGACCCGATGCCGGGGTACGAGAAGATCTGCTCGGTGATCACCGACCCCGACACCACGAAGCCCAGCGAGATCGCGAAGCCGGCGATGGACGGCAGCACGGCGTTGCGCGCGGCGTAGTGCCGCTGGATGCGGCCGTCGGTCAGGCCCTTGGCCCGCGCGGTGAGGATGTAGTCCTCCGACAGCGTCGAGACCATCATGTTGCGCATCCCGAGCAGCCAGCCGCCGAGCGACGCGATGACGATGGTCAGCGCCGGCAGCGTGCCGTGGTAGATCGCCGATCCGATGAACTCGGCGTTCCACCCGGGGTCGAGTACCACGTCGTAGCCGCCCTGCCCGGGGAGCAGGCCCCAGGTCCGTGACAGCAGGTAGACGAGGATCAGCGCGAGCCAGAAGTACGGCACGGCGGCCAGCAGGGTGGTGCCCGGCACGAGCGAGTCGAGCCACGTGCCGGGCCGCCAGCCGGCGAACATCCCGAGCAGCACGCCGATCACCGCGGCGATCACGGTCGCGATCCCGACCAGCGTGATCGTCCAGGGCATGGACGTCGAGATCACGTCGGTCACGGACGCCGGGTAGTACGACACGGAGACGCCGAGGTCGCCGTGCAGCAGGTTGCGCAGGTACAGCCCGTACTGCTGGAGGAGCGGGATGGAGTCGTCGCCCCCGAGCAGGAGCGCGTACGCCTCGCGGGTCTCCGGGGTCACCGTGCCGCCACGCTGCTGGAGCTTGGCCAGCAGGATGTCGACCGGGTTGCCCGGGAGCAGCCGCGGGATGAGGAAGTTCAGGGTCAGGGCGGCCCACAGGGCCACGGCGTAGAAGCCCAGCTTGCGCAGGACGTACCTCACGACACTGCCTCCCTCGGGGTGGTCCGGCTCGGGGACGACGACGTCATCGCTGCTACTCCCCGGTCGGCGTGAGGGCCTTGAAGATCTGCGCGGCGTCGAGGGCCGACCAGACCGCCGGGAAGGCGTACATGTCGTCCTCGGTGGGCCAGCCGCTGAACTTCTGGACGTTCCACTCGCTGGTCGTGCCGCCCGTCATGATCGGGATGTACGGCATGTCCTCCACGATCGCGTCCTGGATGGTCGCGAACTCGTCCGTGCGGGCGGGGTCGTCGAAGTCGAGCGTCTGGAGCTTCTCGATCGCGGCGTCCACCGCCGGGTCGCTGAACCGCGCGTAGGCGTTGCCGGCGGACTCCCCGACGGGCGTCGGGTTCGTGAAGAAGTACTGGTAGACGTAGTACGGGTCGGGCGCGGGTCCCTGCCAGAGCGAGTCGATCGCGAGCTGGAAGTTGCCCTTGAGCCGCTTGTCCGTCCACTCGTTCCAGGACGACTGCGTGGAGACGACCTCGATGCCGGCCTCCTTCGCCTGGGCGGCGATCGCGTCGACCGCGGTGATGTAGTCCGTCCAGCCGGTGACGACCTCGATGTTCAGGCTGACGCGCTGGCCGTCCTTGGCGTAGACGCCGTCGTCGCCCCGGGCGTAGCCGGCGTCCTCGAGCACGGCGGCGGCCGCGTCGGGGTCGGCGCTGCCGGACGAGACGGGCTCGGCGACGGAGTCGGCGATCCACTGCTCCTGGCTCGGCACCAGCGCGAAGGTCGGCGAGATCTCGGCCGCCGTGCCCTGGAACGCGAGGTTGTTGAGCTGGTCCCGGTTCATCGCCAGGTACAGCGCGTGGCGCACGGCCGGGTCGGTCTGCGGCCCGGTGCAGCCGAGGTCGGCGTTGGAGCAGGTCGCGAGCACCATCTGGTTCTGGTGCGCGGTCAGGGCGTCGTAGCCCGGGTAGTTGTCGGCGACGTTCTGGATGTCGGGCACCGGGCCGGTCTGCCAGTCGATGTCGCCCGCGGCGAGGGCGTCGGCCCCGGCCTGGTTGCCGGACAGCGAGAGCCAGCGGATCTGCTTCAGCTTCGGCGCGCCGCCCCAGTAGTCCTCGTTCGCGACGAGGGTGATGGCCTGCGGCTTGAAGTCGCTCAGCAGGTACGCGCCCGTGCCGACCGGGTTCTCGATGACGTCCTCGGTCGGGTTGACGTCGGCCCACAGGTGCTCCGGGACGATGTACTGACCGAGGATGTCGGGCGCCTTGACGAACGCGGGCTCGTCGAACGTGAAGGTCACGTGCTCGTCGTCGACGGCCGTGGCGGTCCCGTCGAACCCCATGTTGTTGATCGCAGGGGTCTCCACGAGCATGTCGAACGTGAAGACGACGTCGTCGGCGGTGAACGGCTCGCCGTCCGACCAGGTCACGCCGTCGCGCAGCGTCACCGACAGCTCGGTGCCGTCGTCGTTCCAGGCGTAGTCGGTGCCCAGCAGCGGCACCGGGTCCTCCACGCGCGCCTTGTTGATGAAGTACAGCGGCTCGAAGATGGTCCCGCGCCCGGCGATGTTGGACGGCGAGTACGGGTTGAAGTTGATCTGGTAGTCGCCGGCCTGGCCCGTGTAGGCCACCAGGGTCTCGGAGGCCCCGACCCCTGCGGTGGAACCCTGGCCGTCGTCGGCGTCGTCACCTCCCCCGCTGCAGGCGGTGACGAGGAGGGCCAGCGCAGCCGCTCCGGCGAGGCCGGCGCCGAGCCGGCGCCGGGGTCGTGCGGTGGTGCGGATCATCGGGTGTTCCTTCCGTCGACGGTGACGGTCGCGGACCGCGACTGGGGCATTCTTACCCTGCCTTAATTACGCGAGTCAACCAACTCGTGCCACGATGCGTGTCATCAGCGGGGACGCGGTCCCCCTGCGGGACGATGTCCGCACGTCCCCTCCGGGCCCGCACCCCGCCGGGACCAGGGACGTCGGTGACGAGAGGACGCGCACCATGGCGCAGGCGACGACCGAGGCGGTGCCACCCCGCGCGACCGGCGGGTGGCCGGCGCTCAACCAGGCGGAGCGCGCCGCGCTCCGCGAGGTGCTGATCCGCGGCCCGCAGTCGCGCACCGAGATCGCCCAGCGCCTCGGGCTGTCGCGCGCGAGCCTCACCCGCGTCACCCGCACCCTGGTCGCGCACGGGCTGGTGGGCGAGGTCGGCGTGGAGCTGCGCGGCCGCACCGGGCGCCCCAGCGAGCTGCTCCAGGCCCGCACCGACACCTACCGGCTGCTCGGCGTGAAGCTCACCGGCGACGTGCTCTACGCCGCCGTCACCGACCTCACCGCCCGGGTGGTCGCCACGTCCGAGGAGCCCATCACCTCGCGCGCGTTCGAGGACGTCGTCGACCAGCTCGCGGCCCTCGTCGCCCGGGAGCGGGCGACGCACCCGGGCCTGCGGGCGGTCGGCGTGTGCCTCGCCGGCGACCTGCTCGGGGCGGGGCGCGACCAGGTCGTCGTGTCCTCGCCGTACCTCGGGTGGAGCGACGTGCGCATGAGCGCCGCCCTCTCCGACCGCACGGGTCTGCCCGTGACCACCGAGAACGACGTGCGCGCCCTCACGGCGGCCGAGCACTGGTTCGGCGCCGGCGCCGGGTGCCGGTCCCTGGCGCTGCTCACCGTCGGCACGGGCCTGGGGTTCGGCTTCGTCGTCGACGACCGCATGATCCAGGGCGCCACGGGCCGGGCGGGGCGCCTGGACCACCTGCGCATCGACCCCTCGGGGCCCATCTGCGGGCTCGGCCACCGCGGCTGCGCGAGCGTCTACCTGGTGAGCAGCGCGATCGCCGCGGCGCTCGGCGCCCCCGGGACGACGTACGAGGAGGCCGTCGCCCTCGCGGAGCGCGGCAACCCCGCCGCGGTGCTGGCGTTCCGGGAGGCCGGGCGGGCGCTGGGCGTCCTGATCGCCACGGTCGCGAACACCCTCGACCCGGAGAAGATCGTGCTCACCGGCGACGGCCTCGCCGTGATGCGCCTGGCACCGGACGCGGTCTGGGCGGCCGTCGCCCACCACCGGGACCCGCAGGACGCGGTGACCCCGCTCGACGTGCAGCCGTTCGACTTCACGGAGTGGGCGCGCGCCGGGGCCGTGACGGCCATCCGGGCGTACCTCGAGTCCGCGTCCTGACCCCGGGCGGGCCCCCGCACGGCTCTCCGCCCGCCGCCGGTGGCGTGCGCGCGCGCCCGGCTTAGTTTCGTTGCTTGACAAACCAAGTCCCCGCCTTGGAGTCTGGCCGTCCACCGACATCGAGGGAGATGCTGTGACCGCGTCCTCGCACGCCGCGCCCGCTGCGCCCGCCGGAGCCCACGCCCGGCCCGTCCGACCCGTCCTGAGCGCGGGGCTCGCGTTCGGCGGCGACTACAACCCCGAGCAGTGGACGCCCGACGTCTGGCGCGAGGACGTCCGCCTCATGCAGGAGGCCGGCGTCACGATCGTCACCGTCGGCGTCTTCTCGTGGGGGCTGCTGGAGCCGCGCGAGGGCGAGTACGACTGGGACTGGCTCGACGAGGTGCTCGGCCTGCTGCACGACGCCGGGATCGCGGTCGACCTGGCGACGCCCACCGCCGCTCCCCCGAGCTGGCTCCTGCGCCGGCACCCCGAGCTCCTGCCGGTCGACGCGCACCTGGTCCCGCTGCACCCCGGCGGCCGCCTCGGCTGGTGCCCGAGCAACCGGGTGTTCCGCGAGTACGCGCTGCGGATGACCACGGCGCTGGCCGACCGCTACGGCTCGCACCCGGCGGTGCGGCTCTGGCACGTCAGCAACGAGCTGGGCGGCGGCAACGCGCGCTGCTGGTGCGACGTCTCCGCGGCGGCGTTCCGCCGCTGGCTCCGGCAGCGCCACGGCAGCCTCGACGCGCTCAACGCCGCGTGGGGCACGGCGTTCTGGGGCCACCGGTTCGGCGACTGGGAGGAGATCGAGCCGCCGCGCGGCCAGCGGGACGTGCCGAACCCCGGGCTGTTCCTCGACTACGAGCGATTCTCCTCCGACGAGCTGCTCGACCACTACCGGGCCGAGGCCGCGGTGCTGCGGGAGCGCAGCGAGGCGCCCGTCACCACGAACTTCATGGTCGGCGTCGGGCCGCACGTCGTCGACTACGCGGCCTGGGCGCGCGAGGTCGACGTCGTGGCCACCGACCACTACACGCTCGTCGCGGACCCGCGCCGCGCGCAGGACCTGGCGTTCGCCGGCGACCGCGTGCGCGGCATGTCGCGCGACCGCGCGCCGTGGCTGCTCATGGAGCACTCCACCGGGGCGCCCAGCTGGCAGGAGCGCAACCGGGCCAAGGCGCCCGGGGAGATCCTGCGCAACGCGCTCGCGCACGTCGCCCGCGGCTCCGACGGCGCCCTGTTCTTCCAGTGGCGCGCGTCGACCGCCGGGACCGAGCAGTTCCACTCGGCGATGCTGCCGCACGCCGGCACGGGCACCCGCGTCTGGCGGGAGGTCGTCGAGCTCGGGCAGGTGCTGCGGCGCCTCGCGCACGTGGCGGGGTCGCCCGTCGAGCCCGCCCGCGTCGCGCTGCTGGTCGACGACGAGTCGGGCTGGGCGCTGCAGCAGGGCCTCAAGCCGCACCGTGCCCTGCGCTACTCCCGCGAGCCCCGGCTGTGGCACGGCCTGCTGTGGGACCGTCAGGTGCTCGTGGACGTGCTGCCCGCCGACGCGGAGCTCGACGGGTACGAGCTGGTCCTGGTGCCGAACCTCTTCGTCACCGACGCGGAGCGCGCCGCCCGCCTGGAGCGGTACGTCGCGGACGGCGGCACGGCGCTCATCACGTACCTGTCGGGGATCGTCGACCGGGACTCCCGCGTGATCCCCGGCGGCTACCCCGGTGCGTACCGCGACTGGCTCGGCGTCTGGACCGAGGAGTTCCGGCCCCTGCAGCGCGACGAGGTGGTGCACCTGGACGACGGCAGCACCGTGCACGAGTGGACGGAGGACACCGTGCTGGCCGGTGCCGAGCCCGTCCTGCGCTACGCCGACGGCGACGGAGCCGGGCGCGCCGCCGTGACCCGGCACCGGCACGGCGCGGGCACCGTCTGGTACGTCGGCGCCCGGCTGGGCGAGGCCACGGCCGCCGCGGTGCTGGACCAGGTGGTCGCCGGGCTCGACCTGCGGCCCGCCGCGGAGGCGCCGCCGGGGGTCGAGGCGGTGCGCCGCCTCACGCCCGGTGGCGGCGTGCTGTTCCTGCTCAACCACACGGACGCCGACGCCGAGGTCGTCGCCGCCGGGACCGACCTCGTGACCGGCCGTGCGGTCGGCCCCGTGCTCACGCTGCCCGCGGGCGGCTGCGCGGTGGTCGACGAGTCCGGCGCCGCGCCGCACGCCACGGCCGGGGCGGCGGCCGACGACGACACGAGGGGTGCCCGGTGACCACGCTGACCCACCACGACGCCGCGCAGGACGACGGGCGCGACGACCGGCACGACGACCGGCACGACGCCCGGCACGACCCGGTGCCCCCCGCACCGCGCCTGCACCGCCTGCGACGCGCGGGCGTCGACCTCGTCCTGTCGGTGCCCGCGACGGGCCTGCCGGAGGTGCTGCACTGGGGCCCCGACCTCGGCGACCTCGGCGACGGCGCGGAGCTCCGGGCGGCGCTCGGGCGCACCGTCTCGTCGAGCGCCCTCGACGAGCCCTGGCCGTTGACGGTGCTGCCGGGCGAGCACGACGGGTGGGCCGGTCGCCCGGGCCTCGCGGGCTCGCGCGACGGGCGGCTGCTCCTGCCGGCGTGGGGCCCGACGCAGGTCGTGGCCGGCGACGGCGTGCTCGAGCTGACCGGCACCGCCGACGGCCTCGCGCTGCGCACCCGCCTGCACCTGGACGCCGCGGGGGTGCTGCGCGTGCGTCACGAGCTGGAGAACACCGGCGCCACGGCCGTCGACGTCGCGGCGCTCGAGGCGACGGTGCCCGTGGGCGACGCGGCGGCGGAGCTGCTGGACCTGGCGGGACGCTGGACGCGGGAGCGCAGCCCCCAGCGCCGCCCGCTCACGCAGGGCAGCCACGCGCGCGAGACCCGGCGCGGCCGCACGGGGCACGACGCCCCCACCCTGCTGGTGGCCGGCACCCCGGGCTTCGGCTCGGGCCACGGGGAGGTGTGGGCGGTGCACCTCGCGTGGAGCGCCGACGCCGTCTACCGCGTGGACGCGCTGCCCGAGGCGCCGACCGTCCTCGGCGCGGGGGTGCTGCTGCGCCCGGGCGAGGTGCGCCTCGCGCCCGGCGAGCGGCTCCGCACGCCGGACGTCGTGTTCGTGTGGTCGGACACCGGCCTCGACGGCCTGGGCGACCGGCTCCACGCCTCGCTGCGGGCCCGGCCCGGCCACCCGCGCGGGGACCGGCCGGTGACGCTGAACACGTGGGAGGCCGTCTACTTCCGGCACGACCTCCCGGCGCTGACCCGGCTCGCGGAGGTCGCCGCGGAGGTGGGCGTCGAGCGGTTCGTGCTGGACGACGGCTGGTTCCACGGTCGGCGCGACGACCGCCGGGGGCTCGGCGACTGGTGGACGGACGCCGGGGTGTGGCCGGACGGCCTCGCCCCGCTCGCGCGCGTGGTGCACGGGCTCGGCATGGAGCTCGGCCTGTGGGTGGAGCCGGAGATGGTCAACCCGGACTCCGACCTGGCGCGCGCGCACCCCGACTGGCTGCTGCACCCGGCGGGCGCGCCCGGGCGCACCTGGCGGCACCAGCACGTCCTGGACGTCGCGCGGCCGGAGGTCGCCGCCTACCTGCTGGAGGCGATCTCCGCGGTGGTCACCGCCTCCGGGGTCGGCTACCTGAAGTGGGACCAGAACCGCGACCTGCTGGAGGCGGTCCACGACGGGCGGGCGGGCGTCGTCCGGCACACCGAGGCGGTGTACGCGCTGATCGACGCCGTGCGGGAGCGCCACCCCGGCCTGGAGGTGGAGTCGTGCGCGTCCGGCGGCGCGCGCGTCGACCTGGGGATCCTCGAGCGCACCGACCGGGTGTGGGCGTCCGACACCAACGACCCCCTCGAGCGCCTCGAGATCCAGCGCTGGACCGAGCTGCTGGTGCCGCCGGAGCTCATCGGGTCGCACGTCGGGCCGGGGCGCGCGCACACCACGCGACGGGTCTCCGACCTGGGGCTGCGCATCGCCGTCGCGCTCGTCGGCTCGGCCGGCGTCGAGTGGGACATCACCGGCTGCTCCCCCGCCGAGCTCGAGCAGCTCCGGTCCGGCATCGCGGCGTACCGGCGGCTGCGCGGGCTGCTCCACACCGGGGCGGTGCGGCACCCCGAGCAGCCCGACCCGGGCCTGCACGTCACGCAGGTGCTCGCCCCGGACGGCTCGGCGGCGGTGGTGCGGGTGGCCCGCACCACGACGGGACCGCGCGCGCTGCCCACGGTGCTGCGGGTGCCGGGCCTGGACGCGGCGAGCCGCTACCGGGTGCGTCCCGTGCCGGAGCTCGCCGTCCCGGCGGCGCTCGACGTCCAGCCCCCGCCGTGGCTCGCCCGCGGCGAGGTGCACCTCGGCGGCGCGGCGCTGGCCGGCGCCGGGGTGCGCCTGCCGCTGCTCGCGCCCGGTCAGGCGCTGGTGCTGGAGGTGACGCGGGCGGACTGACCGGACTGGCCGGGCTGGACCGGCGGGGCGGGCGGGGCCGTCGACCCGCGGGGGACGACGAGCACCCCCCGGGCCTGGACGACCCGCACCGGCTCCGGCGCCAGCAGCACCTCGGCCGACCGGAGCCCGAGCCCGCGGATGTCGCGCGCCACGACGGACAGCGGCGGGTGCGCCAGCCGGCACTCGGGCGAGTCGTCCCACGCGAGCAGCGACAGGTCCTGCGGCACGCGCCGGCCGAGCGCCGCGGCGGCGTCGAGCGCGGCCACCGCCATGACGTCGTTGTCGAACATCACGGCGGTCACGCCGGGGTCCGCGGTGAGCAGCGCGCGCAGGGCCGCCGCGCCGGAGTCGGCGCTGTAGTCCCCCTCGACGGTCGTCCCGTGCGCGCCCGCCGCGGCCACGTGCCGCGCGAACGCCCGCGTGCGGATCGCGGTGTGGAACAGCTCCGGAGGCCCGGAGACCCGCCCGATGCGGGTGTGCCCCAGGCGGACCAGGAAGTCCACGGCCGCGCCCATCGCGGCGTCGTTGTCGACGTCGATGCGCGTGACGTCCGTGCGGTCGTGCTCGCCCAGCAGCACCACGGCCAGGCCGAGGTCCCGGCAGAGCCCGATGCGGGGGTCGTCCGTCACCAGGTCGCTGACCAGCACCGCCGAGACGGTCCCGGCCGCCGCCCACCGCTCGTAGGTGGCGGTCTCCTCCTCGGCGGTCGCGACCAGGTGCACCAGCAGGTGGCCGCCGTGCTCGGCGAGCACGTGCTCCATGCCGTCGAACAGCGCCGTGTGGAACGGGGCGAGGCCGCGGTGCCCGCGGGTCCGCCGGACCACGGCGCCGACGACGACGCCGGCGGCGGGCGGCGTCCGGGTGGGCTGCATGAGGGCAGTATGGCCGGTCGCCCGTCCGGGCGGCGGCGCTGTGCGATCATCGCCTGCGTCAGCGGCGCCGCGCGTCGCGTCCGCCGCGAGGGAGCCGAGGAGCCCATGAGCCAGGTCCGCGGGCACCCCGCGAGCAGGGGGGCCGTCCTCGACGCGCTGCGGCTGCGCGGGTCGGCCAGCCGGGCGGAGCTCGCCGAGCTCACCGGGCTGACGCAGGCGACGATCTCGCACGTCGTGCGCTCGCTGCTGGACGACGGGCTGCTGCGGGAGACCGGCGAGCGCGAGTTCACGGGCGGCAAGCCGCGCGTGCTGCTCACCCTGGAGGTGCGGGCGATCTGCGCGCTCGGCGTCCAGCTCGCGGCCGACTGGGTCGTGGTGACGGTGGTCGACGCGGTCGGCGCGATGATCGGCCGCGCGCGGGTCCGCGGCGCCCGGGACCGGGAGCCCGGCGAGGTGCTGGAGCAGGTGGCGCGCGTCATCGGCGAGCTGCTCGTCACCACGGGCGTCGACGCCGCCCGCATCGTCGGGATCGGCCTGGCCACGCCCGGGCTGCTCGACGTGGACCGCGGCCTCATCCTGCGGTCGCGCTCGCTGCCGGGCTGGGGCGGCCACCCGCTGCGCGCCGAGCTGGAGCGGCTCACCGGCCTGCCCGTGGTGGTCGACAACGACGCCAGCGCCGCCGCGCTCGGGCAGTTCTGGGGCGGGACCAGCGCCGACTCCCGCGCCCACTGCACGATCCACATGGGGGCCAGCGTCGGCGCCGGCATCGTGCTCGACGGGGCCGTGCTGCGGGGCGCGAGCTCCAACACCGGCGCCATCGGGCACCTGAACGTGCGACGCGGCAGCGTGTGGCGGGGCCGAGCCGTCGAGGACGTCGTCGTGCCGCGGTCGGTCGCGGAGCGGGCGCGGGCGCTGGTCGCCACCGGCACGGCGACGCGCATCCGGCTGGACCCGGGCGGCGACTGGGACAACGACTTCGACGCCGTGGCGACGGCCGCCGTGCAGGGCGACGAGGTCGCGCTCGAGCTCATCGAGGAGTCCGCCGAGCACCTCGCGGACGCGGTGCTCGCGCTCACCGACCTGCTCGACCTGGACTCGGTGGTGCTCGCCGGGCCGGCGTTCGCGGTGGCCGGGACGGTGTACCTGCGCCACCTGGAGCAGCGCCTCGCCCACGAGGCGTTCGCCGCCGACCGCCACCCGGTGCGGGTGGCCCTGTCCCGGCAGGTCGCGGACGCCGCGGCCGTCGGGGCGGCGTCCCTCGTGCTGCAGCGGGCGCTCTCGCCGCGCTGAGCCGTGGCGCCGACGCCCCACCCCGCCTTACTTGACTCGCCTAACAAAGTCCGGCGATAGTGGAGGAGGCCGCAGCGACGCGGCTCCCCGCTCAGCGAAAGAGGACCCCGCATGCCCTCCCTCAGCCTCGACGGCCCCTGGACGGTCACGGCCCTGTCGGGAGAGGTCCCGCCGCACCTGCTCGGGCGGGACGTCCCCGCCGCGGTCCCCGGGTGCGTCCACCTCGACCTGCTCGCGGCCGGCCTGATCGACGAGCCGTTCGACGCCGACAACGAGGCCGCCCAGCAGTGGATCGGCTCCACGGTCTGGCGCTTCGCCCGCACGTTCACCTGGGCGCCCGACGGCGAGGACCGCCACGACCTCGTCGCCCTCGGGCTCGACACCCTCGCCACCGTGGTGCTGAACGGCACCGTCGTCGGGCAGACCGCGAACCAGAACCGCTCCTACCGCTGGGGCGTCGACCACCTGCTCGTCGAGGGCGAGAACCGCATCGAGGTCACCTTCGACGCCCCCGTCCCCGCCGCCGAGCGTCGCGAGCGCGAGAACGGCGGCCCGCTGTTCCACGTCAACCACCACCCGTACAACGCGCTGCGCAAGACGGCGTCGAACTTCGGCTGGGACTGGGGCATCGACGTCGCGACGTCGGGCATCTGGCAGTCGATCGCCGTCGAGGGCTGGAGCGACGTCCGCATCGACGCGGTCCGCCCGCTCGTGGACGTGGCCGGCGACGCCGGGCTGCTCACCGCGCACGTGGACCTCGTGGACGACGGCGTCCCCCGCACGCGCCCCGTGCGGGTCACCGTGTCCCGCGACGGCCGGGTGCGCGCGACCGCCACGGCCGCGGTCCGGGGGTCCGGCGCCGTCACCGTGGCCGTCCCCGACGTCGAGCTGTGGTGGCCCCGCGGGCACGGCGCGCAGCCGCTGTACGACGTCGAGGTCGCCGTCCTGGACGAGGCCACCGGCGAGCCCGGACCGCGGTGGACCCACGCGCTCGGGTTCCGCACCGTCCGGCTGCGCACCGAGGCCGACGCCCACGGCCACCCCTTCGAGATCCTCGTCAACGACCGGCCCGTCCACGTGCGCGGTGCCAACTGGATCCCGGACGACGCGTTCGTCACCCGCGTCGACCGGGACCGCCTGGAGCGCCGCGTCGCCGACGCCGTCGAGGCGAACATGAACCTGCTGCGCATCTGGGGCGGCGGCATGTACGAGGCGGACGACCTGTACGAGATCTGCACCCGCGAGGGCGTGCTCGTCTGGCAGGACTTCCTGCTGGCCTGCGCCGCCTACGCCGAGGAGCCCTGGCTGGCCGAGGAGATCGAGGCCGAGGCCCGCGAGGCCGTCACCCGCCTGAGCCGGCACACCAGCCTCGTGCTGTGGAACGGCAACAACGAGAACCTGGTCGGGTACGCCGAGTGGGGCTGGCGCGGCACGCTCCAGGGCCGCACGTGGGGCGACGACTACTACCGCCGGATGTTCCCGGAGATCCTCGCCGAGCTCGACCCGACCCGGCCGTACATCCCCGGCAGCCCCTACTCCTCCGACGCGCACCTGTCCCCCAACCTGCCGACCGACGGCACCGTGCACGTCTGGGACGTCTGGAACGAGAAGGACTACCGCGCGTACACCGAGTGGCTGCCGCGCTTCGTGGCCGAGTTCGGGTTCCAGGGGCCGGCGGCGTGGACCACGCTGTTCGACGTCGTCCACGACGCCCCGCTCGACCCCGACGGCGCCGAGCTGCTGGTCCACCAGAAGGCGAACAACGGCAACCTCAAGCTGGCACGCGGCCTGCGCGGGCACCTGCCCGAGCCGCGCACCATCGACGACTGGCACTTCGCGACGCAGCTCAACCAGGCGCACGCCCTGCGGTTCGGCATCGCGCACTTCCGGTCCCTCGCGCCGTACTGCACCGGGACGGTCGTGTGGCAGCTCAACGACGACTGGCCCGTGGTGTCCTGGGCGGCCGTCGACCACGGCGAGCGCCGCAAGCCGCTCTGGTACGCCCTGCGCGACGTGTACGCCCCGCGCTTCGTGACCGTCCAGCCGGCGGACCCGCTGTCCGCGCCCCTCGTGGGCTCGCTGGCCGCCGGCCCGGCGGACCGGTACGAGGCCGCGGGCGGCGGCGAGGTCACGCACGCGCTCGTGCTCCACAACGACACCGACGAGGCGTACGCCGGCGAGGCGGTCCTGCAGCGGGTGCGGCTGGACGGCGACGTCGTGGCGCGGGCCACGCTCCCGGTGACCGTGCCGGCGCGCGGCGTCGCGCGGGTCGCCGTGCCGGGCGACGTCCTGACGTCCGACGACCCCGCGCGGGAGGTCGTCACCGTCGACGTCCCGGGCTTCGCGCGGGTCGTGCACGACCTGGCGGAGGTGGTCGACCAGGCGCTCGACCCGGACGCGCTCGAGGCCGACGTCCGCACCACGCCCGACGGGGCCGTCGTCACCGTCCGCGCCCGCTCCTACGTGCGCGACGTGACCGTGCTCGCCGACCGGGCGCACCCCGACGCGCGCGTCGACGCCTCCCTGGTCAGCCTGCTGCCGGGCGAGGAGGCCGTGTTCACGCTCACGGCCGGGGTGCCGCTGGAGGCGGAGGCGGTGCTCGACCCGCGCGTGCTGCGGCACGCGGGGCAGCTGCTGGGCGAGCCCGTGGGCGAGCCGCTGGCCGGCGCGGTGGCGGTCGCGACGGGAGCGGGCGCGTGACCGGGGCCGCCGCTACCGCCCTGCCGCCGTCGCCGTGGCCCGCGCCGGACCCGCTCGGCCCGCGCCGGTTCCCTGACGGCTTCGCGTGGGGCGTCGCCACCGCGGCGTACCAGATCGAGGGTGCCGCCCACTCCGACGGCCGCACCGACTCCATCTGGGACGCGTTCGCCCGCGTCCCCGGTGCCGTCGAGAACGGCGACGACGGCGAGGTCGCGTGCGACCACTACCACCGCAGCGCCGAGGACGTGCGGCTCATGCAGGACCTCGGCGTCCGGACCTACCGGTTCTCGACGTCGTGGGCGCGCGTCCGCCCCGACGGCGGCCCGGTCAACCCGCAGGGCGTCGCGTTCTACGACCGCCTCGTCGACCAGCTGCTGGCCGCCGGCATCGAGCCGTGGCCCACGCTGTACCACTGGGACATGCCGCAGGCGCTCCAGGAGCGCGGCGGGTGGGCGGAGCGGTCGACCGCCGAGCGGTTCGCCGAGTACGCGCTCGACCTGCACGCCGCGCTCGGTGACCGGGTCCGCACCTGGACCACCCTCAACGAGCCGTGGTGCTCCGCGTTCCTCGGGTACGCCGGCGGTCAGCACGCGCCCGGCATCCAGGACGACGTCGCCGCGCTGCGGGCCGTGCACCACCTCAACCTCGCGCACGGCCTCGCCACCCGGGCCCTGCGGGACGCCGACCCCGGCGCCCGGCTGGGCCTCACGCTGAACTTCTCCCGGTACTCCCCCCTCGACCCGTCCGACCCCGCCGACGTCGACACCGCCCGCCGCGTCGCCGACGCCCAGCACGGCGTCTTCACCGGCCCGGTCTTCCACGGCGCCTACCCGGAGGGGTTCCTGTCCGACGTCGCCGGGCTGTGGCCGGACGACCTGGTGCACGACGGCGACCTCGCGACCATCTCCGCGCCCGTCGACGTGCTGGGCGTCAACTACTACAACTCCTGGGTCGTCGGGGCGCCCGACGGCTCCGGCGCCGTCTCCCCCTCCGGGGCGTCCGCCCGCACCGAGGTGTCCCCGTGGCTCACCGCGCGCGGCGCCCGCTGGGTCCGCACCCGGGCCGACCGCACCGCCATGGACTGGGAGAACCACCCCGGCGCGTTCCGGGACCTCCTGCTCGCCCTGCACCGCGACGTCACCGGACCGGCCGGCGCCCACCTCGTCATCACCGAGAACGGCGCCGCGTACGACGACACCGACGTCGTGGACGGCGTCGTCCAGGACCCCGACCGGATCGCGTACCTGCGCTCCCACCTCGCCGCCGTGCACCAGGCCGTCGAGCAGGGCGCCGACGTGCGCGGGTACCTGCTGTGGACGCTGCTCGACAACTACGAGTGGGCGTACGGGTACAGCAAGAAGTTCGGCATCGTGCACGTCGACCGCTCGACCCTCGCGCGGACGCCCAAGGCGAGCGCGGGCTGGTACGCGGAGGTGATGCGCAGCGGGGTGCTGCGGTGACGTGGGAGCGGCTTCGCACACGGTGGAGCCGCTCCCACCTCGGTGACCACCGACTCGACCTCGACGTCCGTGCTCGCGTCCCGGGCGTGCTCAACACTTGGCGCCTGCGGTCTCGATGGCGAAGGCGAGTTCATCGAGCATCAACGGACCTTCTGCGATGCGCTCCACGGCCGCCAGGCCCAGGCTCCGAGCACCCGTCCCCGCAACCGCCGCGCGGGTGGCTACGTAGAAGCGCCATTGTGATGTGTCGAGCACGTCGAAGGACTCATGGCTCGTCGCCGTGTGGACCGCGAAGCAGTACACGTCCGCGTTGTAGTCCCGATCGCCCGCGTACGCGTTCACTGAGCCGTCGAGCGTTCTCGCGCTGAGCCCGGAGAAGCTGATCCGCGACAGACGGGGCTGGGACCAACCCTGCAGGTAAGCGGCTGCCTTCACTTCGACCCGCACGCCGGACGGAGTGACGACGTCGTACGCATCCCACTCCACGCGACGGACTGAGCCCGATCCGACCGCCCGCGTGACGATGAACTCGGCGAGCACTCCCCGGAGCGTGTTGCTCCGCAGGTCCGACATCGCCCAGGACCAGAACTCGCGAACCGTCGCGTCGCCTAGACCGACGACCTGCTCGTCGCCGCTGAGCACTGGGGCCGGCGGTGGGACGAATGGGTGCGTCATGCGCACATCATGGCGGAATCGACGACGGGCCCGCCGCACGACGAAGGCCCCGATCTGGCGGGATCGGGGCCTTCGTCGTCGCTGTCTCAACGAGTGTCCGGAGGGGGACTTGAACCCCCACGCCCTATACGGGCACTAGCACCTCAAGCTAGCGCGTCTGCCATTCCGCCACCCGGACAGGGTGTCTCCCGAGGGTCGGACCGGTGCGCACGTCGGCGCCCCGACGACCCGTCAGGTGCGGCAGAAAACATAGCACGGAGTGGCGGCCGGGCACGCATCCGCAGGTGGGGGCACACTGGCGGTGGCGCCCCGGAGCCGGGCCGGACGGCGGACGCGGGGCCACGACGGCCGGAAGGGGCGCGCGCACGATGGCGGAGCAGAGCAACGCCCGGACCGGCACCTCCACGGGCGCGGGCGCCCGGCGGGTGGCCGGGCAGCGGCGGGTGAGCGCCGGGCAGCAGCCCGGGGACGGCGTGCCGCGGTGGTTGCGGACGTCCGCCGGGGTGACGTGGCGGCTGCTCGTCCTCCTCGCCGGCATCGGGGTCGTGTTCTACGCCACCGCGCAGGTGCAGCTGCTGTTCGTCGCGGTGTTCATCGCGTTCGTCCTCACCGCCGTGCTTCGGCCGCTCGTCGACTTCTACGGCCGCGTCATGCCCCGGCCGCTGGCGACCGCGCTCGGGCTGCTGTCGGGGTTCCTCGTGCTCGCCGGCATGGTGTTCTACGTCGGCTACTCCGTGGCGAACCAGTGGCAGGACCTGTCCCAGCAGTTCGGCGACGGCATCGACCAGATCGTCGACTTCTTGGAGAACGGGCCGCTGCCGGTCTCGATCACCAACGAGCAGATCGCGGAGTGGATCGACACCGGCCGCGAGTGGATCCAGCAGCACGCCGGCGATCTCGCCAGCCAGGCGGCGGCGTCCGCCGGGTCGGTGGTCGAGGTGTTCACCGCGATGGCGCTGGCCGTGTTCTGCGCGATCTTCTTCCTGGCGCGCGGTCAGGACATGTGGACGTGGTTCGTCAACCAACTGCCCGCGACGGTGCGGGAGTCCTGGAAGACCGCGGGCGGCGCCGGCTGGTACACGTTCTCCGGCTACACCCGCGGGACCGTGATCATCGCGGTCACCGACGGCGTGCTGGCCTTCGTGCTGCTGTCGATCATCGGGGTGCCGCTCGCCGCGCCGCTCGCCGTGCTGGTGCTCATCGGCGCGTTCATCCCGCTCGTCGGGGCGCCCGCGGCGATGGTCGTCGCGATGATCGTCGCGCTCGCCGCGAACGGCGCCCTGCAGGCGGCGGTCGTCGGCATCGGCATCGCGCTGATCGGGCAGTTCGAGGGGCACGTCCTGCAGCCGCTCGTCATGGGCAAGCAGGTCTCGCTGCACCCGGTGGTCGTGGCGCTGGCGGTCACCGGCGGGACGCTCACCGCGGGGATCCTCGGCGCGGTGATCGCCGTGCCGCTGGTGTCGGTGGTGTGGGCGATCTACTCGCGGTTCCACCAGCTCGACCCGCCGATGGACGCGGAGGACGCCACCGAGGACGTGCAGCCGGTCGACGGCGACGGCCAGGACGGGACGGCGCCGGCCTGACGCGAGCGCCGGTCGCCGCGCGTCGCGGGCTGGTCGGCCCCTCCTGCGGCGGGTCGTCCTACACGTCCGGCGACGACGCGCGCGGCGGCTCCCCGAGGGACTCGAGCGCCCGGTCGAGGGCGGCGACCCCGTCGCGGTCGACGGGGCGCAGCGGCGCCGGCAGCTCGCCGGTGTCGACTCCCCGCAGGGTCGCCACGGCGTGCACGGCGCGTGCGCCGCCGAGGCCGAGCACCAGCTCCGCCACCGGTGCGAGCCGGGACATCAGCGCCCGGGCCTCGTCCTCCCGGCCGTCCGCCGCGGCGCCGGCGACCGCGACGTACCACTCGGGCAGCGCCGCCGCGAGGCCCGAGTGCCAGGTGCGGGCACCGGCCAGCAGCCCCTCGTATCCGAGCAGGTCGCCGCTGCACCCGAGCTCGACGTGCGGCGGCACGGCCGAGCTGAGCGCGCGCACGCGGTCGCGCAGCTCGACGGCGTCGCTCCCCCGGTCCTTGACCCCGCCGACGCCCGGGGTCTGCGCGGCGCGGGCCAGCAGCTCGACGGAGTACCGGAAGCTCGTGCTCACGGGGTTGTGGTAGAGCCACACGGGCACCCGCGCGGCGCCCGCGACGTCCTCGACGAGCCCCAGCACCTCGTCCTCGGTCAGCGGCAGGTACGCCAGCGTGGGCAGCAGCACGGCGTCGACCCCGGCGCGCTCGGCGACGATCGTGTGCATGACGACCTCGTCGGTGGTGAACGCCCCGACGCCCGCGACGACCGGCACCCGGCCGTCCGCCGCGGCGACTCCCGCCTCGACGACCATCCGCCGCTCGCCGGCGGTGAGGTACGGCCAGCCGCCGGTGCTGCCGAGCACCGCGACGCCCGAGACGCCGGCGCGGACCGCGCGGTCGACGAGGTCCTCCAGCGGGTCGGTGCGCACCTCGCCCTCGGGTCCGCGCGGGGTCGGCAGGTACGCGACGAGCGGGCCGAGGAGGGGCATCGCCGCAGTGTAGGCAGGTCGGCACGCCGACCCCGGTGGCCACCGGGGTCGCGAGGTCACTGGAAGTCCCGGGAGGTCGTGGCGACCTGCAGGGACAGCGGCGACAGGTGCTCGGCGACGAGGTTCGTGGCGCCGTCGGCGCGCTCCAGCCTCCCCCGGACCACCAGCGCGCGCGAGGTGCGGGCGACCTTGCGGAACCGCTGCCACAGCCCGGTGCTGCAGACGACGTTCAGCAGCCCGGTCTCGTCCTCCAGGGACAGGAACGTGACCCCGCCCGCCGTCCCGGGGCGCTGCCGGTGGGTGACGACGCCGGCGACGGCGACCCGACGGCCCGGGTCGTGGTGGTAGGTCTGCTCGACGCGCAGCACGCCCGCCGCGTCGAGGCCGTCGCGGACGTACTGCGTCGGGTAGGAGTCCACGGTGACGCCGGTGGCCCACACGTCCGCGACGGCGAGCTCGACGGGGCTCATGCCCGGCAGGGTCGGCGCCCGCACGCCGACCGAGACGCCCGGCAGGGTGTCGGGTCCCTCCTGCGCGAGGGCGCCCGCCGCCCACAGGGCCTCCCGCCGGGTGACGCCCAGCGGCTCGAGCGCGCCGCCGGTCGCGAGGGCCTCGAGCTGCGCGGTGCTGAGCTCGACCCGGCGCACGAGGTCCCGCAGGTCGGCGAACGGACCGTGGGCGTCCCGCTCGGCCACGATCCGCTCGGCGACCTTCTCCCCCACGGACCGGATCGAGGCGAGCCCGACCCGCACCGCGAGCGACCGGACGGCCTCCCCCGCCGCCGCGCCCGGCGCACGCGGCACGGGCGCGGTCCCGGACTGCCGGGGGGTCAGGAGGGGCTCGCCGCCGGGAGGCTCGGGCCGGACCCGCTCGACGACGGCCTGCACCCCGGAGCGCTGGACGTCCGGGCGCAGCACCTCGATGCCGTGCCGGCGGGCGTCGGCCACGAGCGTCTGCGGGGAGTAGAAGCCCATGGGCTGCGCGGCGAGCAGCCCGGCGTAGAACGCGGCCGGGTGGTGCACCTTGAGCCACGCGCTGGCGTAGACGAGGAACGCGAAGGAGTACGCGTGCGACTCGGGGAACCCGAAGTCGGCGAACGCCTTGAGCTTCTCGTAGACCTCCTCGCGGACGTCCTCGGGCAGGCCGTTGCGCTCCATGCCGGACATCAGCCGGGCGCGCAGGGCCTCCATCTTCTCGATGCTGCGCTTGGAGCCCATCGCGCGCCGGAGCTGGTCGGCCTCCGCGGGCGTGAAGTCGGCGACGTCGATCGCCATCTGCATGAGCTGCTCCTGGAACAGCGGGACGCCGAGGGTGCGCTCCAGCGACTTCACGAGCTTCGGGTGCGCGTACGTGATGGGCTGGCGCCCCTGGTAGCGCTCGATGTAGGGGTGCACGGAGCCGCCCTGGATCGGCCCGGGGCGGATGAGCGCGACCTCCACGACGATCCCGTAGAAGCTCCGCGGCTGCAGACGCGGCAGCGTCCCCATCTGGGCACGGGACTCGACCTGGAACACCCCGACCGTGTCCGCCGCGCACAGCAGGTCGTAGACCAGCGGGTCCTCGTCCGGCAGGGCGTGCAGGTCGAGGGCCGGGCCGCCCTGCTTGCGCACCTCGTCGAACGCGAGCCGCAGCGCGGTGAGCATCCCCAGCCCCAGCAGGTCGAACTTCACCAGCCCGGCGTCCGCGCAGTCGTCCTTGTCCCACTGCAGGACCGTGCGCCCCTCCATCCGCGCCCACTCGACGGGGCACACCTCGATGACCGGGCGGTCGCACATCACCATGCCGCCGGAGTGGATGCCGAGGTGGCGCGGCAGGCGCAGGAACCGGTCGGCCAGGTCGACGACCTGGTCGGGGATCTCGTCCAGGTCCGCGGCGGGCGGCGGCCGGTGCGCGGGGACGACGTCGTGGCCGTCGGCGGTGGGCTGCCCCGGGCGGCCGTCGGTGTCGTCGTGCCCCGCCGGACGCCGGGGCGCGGGCGGGGTGCCGGGCTCGTGGTTCCAGCCCCACACCACGCCGTCGGGGTCGCGCTGCTGCGCGGCGTAGCCGGCGTCCTGCGCGGCGGCCGCCGACGTCCGGGGAGGGGCGCCGGCGGGCACGGTGCCGGGCGTCGCGCCGGCGGGCACCGTGCCCGCCGGCACGGCGTCGGCGGGCACGGCGTCGGCGGGTACCCGGTTCTCGCCGGACCACCACGGGTGCACCGGCTGGGGCCCTCGCAGCGTGCCCCAGCGCTCGATCGACTTGCTCCACGCGTCCTGCTGCCCGACGTCGTAGCCGAGCGCCCGGGCGGCGTCCCGGACCGCGGATCGGGCGCGGTACGAGATGACGTTCGCGACCTGGGCGGCGTGCGTGCGGCCGTGCTTCGCGTAGACGTACTGGATGACCTCCTCGCGGCGGCCCGACTCGATGTCCACGTCGATGTCGGGCGGCCCGTCGCGCTCGGGGGCGAGGAACCGCTCGAACAGCAGACCGTGCTGCACGGCGTCGACGGCGGTGACCTTCAGCGCGAAGCAGACGGCGGAGTTCGCGGCGGACCCACGGCCCTGGGCGAGGATGCCGTTGCGGTGGCAGAAGTCGACCAGGTCGTAGACCACCAGGAAGTAGCCGGGGAAGCCGAGGTCCTCGATGACGCGCAGCTCGTGCTCGAGCTGCGCGTAGGCGCCGGGGACCCGCTCGGCCTCGGGCGGGCCGTACCGCTCCAGGGCGCCGCGGCGGACGAGCTCGCGCAGCCAGGTCGCCTCGGTGTGGCCGGGCGGCACGGGGTACGGCGGGAGCTGCGGGGCGACGAGGTGCAGGTCGAACGCGCACTCGTCGCCCAGGGCGGCGGCGGTCGCGACGGCCTGCGGGTGCCGCCGGTGCCGGTGCAGCATCTCCGCGGCGGACGCGAGGTGCGCGGTGGGCGCGCCGGGCAGCCAGCCGTCGAGGTCCTCCATCGACGAGCGGGCCCGCACGGCCGCGAGCGCCATCGCCAGGTCGGCGTCCCGCGGGGTGGCGTAGTGCACGTTGCCGGTGGCGACCAGCGGCAGCCCGGCGTCCCGGGCGAGCGCGGCGAGGGCGTCGGCCGTCTCGGAGTCGAACGGCCCGCCGGACTGCGTGACCTCGACCGCGACGTTGTCCCGGCCGAAGAGGGCGGCGAGCCGGTCGAGCTCGGCGCGCGCCCGCTCGGGGCCACGGGGCGCGACGCCGGGGGTCCGGCCGCCGTCGGTGAGGGCGTGCCGCACGGGTCCCTTGCGGCACCCGGTGAGCACGAGCCAGCGTCCGTCCGCCTGCTCGGCGAGGGACTCCAGCCGGTACTCCGCGGCGCCCTTGGTGCCGGTGGCGAGGTGGCCCTCGGCGATGGCGCGGGACAGCGCCCGGTAGCCGTCGGGGCCCCGCGCCAGGACCGGGAGGTGCAGGGCGCGGGGGTCGGGCACGCCCGTGGGCGGGTCGAGCACGTCCGGGCCGGTGAGCCCGGGGACGGGCAGGTGCAGCTCGGCACCGAAGACGGTGGGCAGCCCGACGCGCCGGGCGGCCTCGGAGAACCGCACGACGCCGTACAGCCCGTCGTGGTCGGTGAGCGCGAGCGCGCTGAGCCCGAGCCGGTGCGCCTCGGCGGCGAGCTCCTCCGGCTGGCTCGCGCCGTCGAGGAAGCTGAACGCCGAGTGCGCGTGCAGCTCCGCGTAGCGGGGGGCGTCAGTCATAGACGGCCTCGCAGGTCCAGCCGTCGGGGCGCCAGGCGAGCAGCAGGGCGCGCCCGTCGGCGAGGGTGGCCTGCACGTGCACGCGCAGCTCCGCCCGGTCGGGTGCCCACCACCGTTCGGCCAGCGGCCACGGGCCCGCCCAGCCGGCGACCTCGTGCTCCGCGGCGGGGCGGCGGTCGGTGCCGGGGGTCCGCACCCGGGCGGGCGGCGCGGTCATCACGAGGCGCCCGTCGAACCACACCGGCCGCCCCCGGGCGTCGAGCACCTCCACGGGCGCGGGTCGGACGGGCACGGTGGCGGGTGCCGGCTCCGGGAGGCGGCCCGGCCACGGCCGGTCGGCGGGCCGGGGTGCGGCAGCCTGCGCCCCCCAGGGCTGCAGGTGCACGCGGTCGCGGATGTCCCGGCCGCCCTGCAGGGCGGCGGTGAGCACGCCGTCCCCGCCGAGCAGGCCCTGCACGCGGTCGAGCGCGCGGTGCGCCCGCAGGTCACCACCGGACGGGCCGCCCCACAGCCGGCCCTGCTCGGCGCCGGCGGCGGCGACGTCCTCGGCGGTGATGGCGAGGGCGACGAGCCCGACGGGCTCGGCCCCCTCGTCGTGCTCCGGCTCCGCCCGGCCGCCCCGCTCGACCGCCGCCGCGGTGAGCCAGCCCTCGAGCTGCCAGCGCACCCGGTCGGTGATCCGCGCCGCGGACAGCCCGCCGAGCCCCCCGAGGTCCGTCCGCCAGGTGCGGGTGAGCTCCTCGCCGGAGTCCGTCCGGGCGGCGATGCGCAGCCGCCCGCAGGTCAGCGACTGCTCCGTGAGCAGGGTGTGCAGCTCCTCCGCCAGGCGCCGGCCGGCGAACGTCGCGACGTCCACCCGGTGCGCGGGCGGGTCGAGGGCGGTGGCGACCTCGAGGTCGGTCTCGGGGCGGCGGCGGGCGGGCGGGCGCAGGTCGTCCCCGCGCGCCAGGGTCCAGGCCCACGTGCCCCAGCCGCCGAACCGCGCGTGCACGTCCCCCGCCGCGAGCGCCGCGAGGTCCCCGAGGGTCCGCAGCCCGAGCCGGCGCAGCAGGTCGACGAGGTCGGTCACGGCCCGGAGGGCGTCGTCCTGCACCGCGGCCGTGCCGACCTCCCCGACCTGGCGCGGCGCCAGGAACTCCCGGGAGCGGCCCGGGGGGACGACGTCGTCGGTGCGGGCCGCGAGGATCGCCGCCAGCAGACCGTCGGCGGTGCCGACCTGGCACTCGTGGCCGGTGCGTTCGGCGACGGCGGACACCAGGCGCTCGGCGAGCGCCTCCTCCGTCCCGTGGAACCGGGCCGCACCGTCGGCGGGGAGCAGCAGCAGGCCGGGGCGGGCGACCTCGACGCCGGCGACGACCGACTCGGTGGCGGCGGCGACCGGCTCGAACAGCCGGGCGTCGCGGTCGTCGTCGGCGGGCAGCAGGACGACCTCCGGGCAGACGCCCTGCGCCTGCCGACGCCGCATCCCCCGGCGCACGCCCTGCGCCCGGGCGAGCGCGGACACGGCGGTCAGCCGCGCGCCGGACTGCACGGCGGCGGGCAGGTGCGGCGGCACGTCGGCGGCCCGCACCGCGGCGACGACCGGCCAGTCCGGCACCCAGACGACGGTGGTGCGGGTGCTCATCCGACCAGCCTCAGGCCGGGGCGGTCCGCCTCACCGGGCGCGGACGCGGCGGGGACCGCGGGTGGGGCGTACGGGTCGGCACCGGCCTCGAGCGGCAGGACCACGCGCAGGTCCTGGGCGCGGCCGGCGCCACCGCGGCCCGTGCGGGTGATTCGGAGCTCGTGCGCCCGCAGCCGGCCGTCGCCGTCGCCCACCCCGGTCCACCGGCCGCCCTCGACGGTCAGCACGCAGCCCGCCCCGGGCCACGGCGAGGTGGCCAGCAGCACGGACCCGCGGTCGCGGGCGCGCGCCATGAGCCGGCGGCGGTCGGCGTCGGCGAGGGTCGCCCCCGGGCCGACCACGACGACGTCGATCCCGTCGAGCAGGGCGGCGACGACGGTCGGGGAGTCCACCCCGGGGCGCGGCACGACCGCGAGCCGCGCCAGGGCGACACCGGACTGGGCGGCGGCCAGCAGGCCGAGGCTGGGCTGCCCGACCACCGCCGCCCACGCCTCGCGCGCCGTGCAGGCCGCCGCGATCATCGCGAGCACCAGCGAGGTGGAGCCGAGGACCGCGGTGGTGCTGCCGCGGCGCAGGCCGTCGGGCAGCAGCGGGGTCAGCGCGGGCGGCACGGCGAGCGGCGGCCGGTCGGTCAGCAGCACCGGGCCGCGTGCGGCGGGCCGCGACGGCGACGGGACGCGGCCGGGCAGGTCGGGGACGGCCACGGGCCCGGCCGACGGCGCCGAGCCCGGGAGCCCCTCCGTGTCGGGGCGGACCGCGACCGCGAGCGCCGCGGTGCCGTGGACGGAGTGGCGGTCGGCACCCCCCGCCTCGCGTCCCGGAGAGTCGGTGCCCCCGTCCGCCCCGTGGTCGTCCCTGTGCCCGGTCCCGTGGTCATCCCTGTGGTCGGCCCCGCGTGCCAGACTGCGTGCCCCGGTCCGCAGCTCGGCGTGCGCGAGGGCCGCCCGGGCGCGGGCGATCCGCTCCTGCTGGGTCACCGCGTCCGCCGCGCTCACCGCTCCACCTCCGTCCCGCCCTCCGCGCGGCGGGACGGCCGACACCGTCCCCACCGCCCCCGTCGTTCGAACACGTGTTCGATTGTGCCAGTAGACGCCGACACGACGGCACCCGTCAATCCGGCGCCGGGCCGCCTGGGGACCACGCCCGGCGCGCCGTCGCGGACACGCCGGAGCCCCTGCGCGGACCGGCGCGCGGGGGCAGGATGAGACGCAGGCACACCCGTCGCGGCACCGTCCGCGACCGCCCCGGAGGAGGACCATGGCCGTCTCGCTGACCCGTCCCGTCGCCCCCGAGCCGTACGCCCTGCTGCCGTCCGTCGCCGCCTTCGACGTGGCGAGCGCGGACGTCGTGCACGGCGAGCCGCTCGCCCCCGAGCTCACCGCCGACGGCGGGGGGCTCTCCCCCGCGCTGGAGTGGTCGGGGTTCCCCGAGGGGACGCGCTCGTTCGTCGTGAGCTGCTTCGACCCGGACGCGCCGACCCCCGCCGGGTACTGGCACTGGACGGTCGTGGACGTCCCCGTGAGCACGACCTCGCTCCCCCGCGGCGCGGGATCGCCGGACGGTGCGCTGCTGCCCGAGGGGGCGTTCCACGTCCGCGCGGACGGGGGCACGCCCGGCTACGAAGGGGCCGCGCCGCCGCCCGGGGACCGGCCGCACCGGTACGTGTTCGCGGTGCACGCGCTCGACGTCGAGCACCTCGAGGTCCCGCGGGACGCGACGCCCACGGCGGTGGCGTTCACCGCCCTGTTCCACACGCTCGGGCGGGCGACGATCAGCCCGACGTCCTCCCGCTGACCTCCCCGAGCTCCAGCACCATGCCGGTGGCCCCGGGGGCGACGTCACGGAAGCCCAGCGACTCGTAGAGCCGCCGGCCCGGCGGGTCCGCCACGAGCGTGACGTACGCACCCTCGGGCGCCCGCGCGCGCAGGTCGTCGAGCAGGCGCGTCAGCACGCGGCGGCCCAGACCGCGCCGCTGGTGCCCGGGGTCGACCGCCATGTCCGCGACCAGGAAGTACCAGCCGCCGTCGCCGACCACCCGCCCCATCGCGACGACCCGGCCCTCCGCCGTCCGCACGTGGCACCACGACCAGCTCCCCGCCAGGGCCCCGTCGGCCTGGTCGGGCCGCTTGGGCGTCAGACCCGCGTCGCGGCGCAGCCGCAGGTAGTCGTCCCGGGGCGGCGCGGCGGGCACCAGCACGTACGGGTCGGCGGCGAACGGGTCGGACGGCGGCGGCGGGAGCACGCCCCCATCCTGACCGAGAGGCGGACGACCCGGTGGCACCCACGGCCGTGCTGGCTACGCTGCGGCCATGCCGCTGACGCTCGGGAACCTGACCTGGCTGCGCGCCGTCGACCACCTGCACCTGCTCGCGGAGCCCACCGCCGCAGCCGTGACCGGCTGGGCCGCCGTGGAGCCCGCGGTGGCGGACCAGGTGCTCGTGACGGAGATCGACCCGGGGCTCGCGGACACCGCCGCGATGACCGAGGCGTACGACCTGCCGCTGGCGGTGTCGGCGAACTGCGTCCTGGTGGCGGGGCGGCGCGGCGGCGAGGAGCGGGTCGCCGCGGCCGTCGTGCGGGCGACGGGCCGCGCGGACGTGAACAACGCCGTCAAGCGGCTGCTCGACGTCCGCAAGGCCTCGTTCCTGCCGGTGGACCGCGCCGTCGAGGAGTCCGGCATGGAGTACGGCGGGATCACGCCGCTCGGCCTCCCGACGGGCTACCGCGTGCTGGTGGACGCCGCCGTCGCGACGGAGGTCGAGGGCGCCGGCGGCACGGTGATCATCGGCTCGGGGCTGCGGCGGTCCAAGATCGCCCTGCCGGGCGCCCTGCTGGCGCAGGCCCCGGGCGCGGAGCTCGTCGACGGCCTCGCCCTGGCCTGACCGGAACCGGCCCACCACCAGCCCGGAACCGGCGCCGCACCGGCCCACCACCGGCGCGGCGCCGACGTCGACCCGCCCCCGGAACCGCCCTCGCGCGCGGCGTGCGCGCAGCAGACTGGAGCCGACCCCGCACACCCACCGGCCCCGGGAGGCTCCCGTGCCCGTCCTCGTCGTCGGCGCCGGCTCCGTCGGCTCCGCCCTGGCCACCCTGCTCGCGGGGCGCGGCGAGACCGTGACCCTGGTGAGCCGCTCGGGCCGGGGCCCCTCCGCACCGGGCGTCCGGTGCGTGCCGGCCGACGCGGCCGACGCCGACGCGCTCGCCGTCCACGCCCGCGGCGCCGCGGCGGTCGTGAACTGCGTGAACCCCGGCCCGTACCAGCAGTGGGAGGAGCGGTGGCCCCCGGTCGCCGCCTCCCTGCTCGCGGTCGCGGAGCGCAGCGGCGCGGTGCTGGTGACGCTGAGCAACCTGTACGGGTACGGCCCCGTGGACGGCCCGCTGCACCGCGACCTCCCGCTGGCGGCGACCGGGCACAAGGGCCGGCTGCGTGCGCGCCTGTGGCAGGAGGCGCTCGCCGCGCACGAGGCGGGCCGGGTCCGGGTGACGGAGGTGCGGGCGTCGGACTTCATCGGGCCGACCGTCCCGCGCGCCGGCGGTCTGCTGCGGCGCTACGCCGACGCCGCCCTGCGGGGGCGCACGGTCTGGTCGTTCGGGGACCCGGACGCGCCGCACGCCTTCTCGTACGTGCCCGACGTGGCCCGGACGCTCGCCGTCGTCGCGGGAGACGCACGGGCGTGGGGGCGCGCGTGGCACGTCCCCGGCCCGCCCGAGCGCTCGGTGCGGCAGACGCTCACCGACCTCGTGGCCGCGGCGCAGCCGGCCCCGGGCACGGCGTCGTCGCCCCGCCCCGCCCCGCGCGTGCGGCGGGTGCCGCGCCCGCTGCTGACGGCCGGGGGCGCGGTCGTCCCGGTGCTGCGCGAGCTGGGAGAGGTCCTGTGGCAGACCGAGCGGCCGTTCCTGCTCGACGCGACCGCCACCACCGCCACGTTCGGCCTCCGCCCGACCGCGTGGGAGGAGGTCGTGGCGGCCACGGCACGCGGCTGGGCCGGCGCCGCGACGGCACCCGGCGGGCAGGGCGGCTCGACGGGCGAGGCGGACGACCCGCGGCTACCGTGACGTCGGCACCCGCCCGCGCGGACGCGGGCGCCGCCTCTGGCAGCGGGGCACCCGACCCGACGCGCGCCAGGAGGACCCGACGATGCGAGCACCCGCCCCCCGTGGACCGTTCAGCCGGAGCGTGCTGACCGCGCTCGCGGCGGGTGAGGTCGGCCCGGAGCTCGCCGAGCAGGCCGCGAGCGCCGTCGACGCCTCGCCGGACGTGCTGGTGGACGAGGACGTCCAGCTCGCGCTCACGGTGATGTACGAGCTGCACCACCAGGGCGTCGACGGCGTGGACGACCGGATGGAGTGGGACCCGCACCTGCTGCGCGCCCGGGCGGTCGTCGAGCAGCGGTTCGAGGCGCGGTTGCGTGCGGAGGTCCGCGTGCCGGAGGACCTCGTCGAGCAGCTCGAGGCGGACTCCGCGCGCGAGGGGCTCAGCCCCGCGGTCGCGCGAGCCCTGTTCGACCTGACGGGCCGCGACTCCGGACCGGGCCTGTCGGCGTACGTGGCCCGCAAGGCCACCGACGAGCAGCTGCACGAGCTCCTGGTGCACCGCTCGGTCTACCAGCTGAAGGAGGCCGACCCGCACACGTGGGCGATCCCCCGGCTCATGGGCGCCCCGAAGGCCGCGCTCGTGGAGATCCAGGCCGACGAGTACGGCGGCGGCCGTCCGGAGCGCATGCACGCGGCGCTGTTCGCGCGGACGATGCGCGGACTCGGGCTGGACGACACCTACGGCCACTACGTCGACGACGTGCCCGCGGTGACCCTGGCCTCGGTGAACACGATGTCGCTGTTCGGGCTGCACCGGCGGCTGCGGGGCTGCGTCGTCGGGCACCTGGCGGCGTTCGAGATGACGTCCTCGCAGCCGAACCGGCTGTACGGCAACGGGTTCCGGCGGCACGGCTACGACGCCGACGTGACCTGGTACTTCGACGAGCACGTCGAGGCCGACGCGGTGCACGAGCAGATCGCGGGCCGCGACCTCGCGGGGGCGCTCGTGGAGCAGCAGCCGCACCTGCGGGACGACGTGCTCTTCGGCGCCGCCGCGTGCCTGGAGGTCGACGGCCGGGTCGGCGCGCACCTCGTGGAGCACTGGTCGGCCGGCGAGACCTCGCTGCTGCGGCCGTGGACGGTGGGGAGCGCGGCGTGACCGGGCCGGCCGGGCCGCCGCTGCCGGACGCGGAGTACGTGCTCCCGCTGCGGTGGTCCGACGACGCCGGCCTGGAGGAGCTGGCCGCGTACCTGCGGGGGCTCGCGGGCCGGCTGCCGGTCACGGTCGTCGACGGCTCGGACCCCGCGCGGTTCGCCGCGCACGCGCGGGCGTTCGGCGACGCCGTGCGGCACGTGCGGCCCGACGCGCACCCCGGGCGGAACGGGAAGGTCGCGGGGGTGCTGACGGGGCTGCGCCTGGCGCGGGCTCCGCGGGTGGTGCTGGCCGACGACGACGTGCGCTACGACCGCGCGGCGCTGGCGGTGGTGCTGGCGCGCCTGGCGGACGCCGACGTCGTCCGGCCGCAGAACGTCTTCGACCCGATGCCGTGGCACGCGCGCTGGGACACGGCGCGGACGCTGCTGAACCGGGCGCTCGGCTCCGACTACCCGGGCACGCTGGCCCTGCGTCGCGACGCGCTGGGTCCCGGCGGCTACGACGGGGACGTGCTGTTCGAGAACCTCGAGCTGCTGCGCACGGTGCGCGCCCGCGGCGGGAGCGAGCACCGCGCCGACGACGTGTTCGTGACGCGGCGCCCGCCGACCGTCCGCCACTTCCTGCGCCAGCGGCCGCGTCAGGCCTACGACAGCCTCGCCCAGCCGCTCCGGTTCGCCGCGGAGCTGGCGGTCCTGCCGGTCGTCGTCGTGGCGGCACGCGACGTGCGGGTGCTGACGGCGCTGGCGCTCGTCGTCGTCGCGGTCGCGGAGACCGGCCGGCGGCGCGCCGGCGGTGCCTCCCGGTTCCCGGCGTCGGCCGTGCCCCTGGCCCCGGCGTGGCTGCTGGAGCGCGGGGTGTGCGCCTGGCTGGCGCTCGTGCTGCGCGCCTGCGGCGGCGTGCCGTACGCGGGAGGGCGCCTGGCGCGCGCCGCGACGCCGCTGCGTGACCTGCGTGCCGTGCACCGCCTCGTCCACCCCCGGTCCCCGGAGGTCGCCGCGTGAGCCCCGGCAGCCGGGATGACGCACCCGCCGTCGTCCTCACCGCCTGCCCCGACGGCCCGATCCTCGTGCGGGGGGACGTGGAGCTCCGCGACGCGACCGGGCAGGTCGTCCCCCGCCGGCGGGCCACGGTGGCCCTGTGCCGGTGCGGCGCCTCCGCCATCAAGCCGTTCTGCGACGGGTCGCACAAGGCGATCGGCTTCCGGACCGACGACGAGGTCCCCCGCCCTCCGGAGCCCGCCCCCGCGCGGCCCCGCACGGGGCGCGCGCCGTGACCGCCGCCGGGGCTGCGCGGACGCCGCGTCCGGCCTAGCGTCGGGTCGATGAGCCCGGACCCCACGCACCCCCGTCACGGCCGTCCCCGTCACGGCACCGGCGCCGCCGCGCCCCGCGGCGCGGCCCCGGGTGGCGCCCGGCCGGGGCGTCGCGTCCCCCGCCCGGCCGCCGGCCGCGGCGACGTCGACGCGGTGGTGGTGGGCTCGGGCCCCAACGGGCTCGCGGCCGCGGTGACGCTCGCCCGCGCGGGGCTGTCGGTGACGGTGCTGGAGGCGCAGGACACGGTCGGCGGCGGGTCCCGGACGCTCGACCTCGGCCTGGCGCCGGGCATCGTCCACGACATCTGCTCGGCGGTGCACCCGATGGCGTGGGCGTCGCCGTTCTTCCGCGAGCTGCGCCTGCACGAGCGCCTGGACCTGCTCACCCCGGAGGCGTCGTTCGCGCAGCCCCTCGACGGCGGCCGGGCGGCCGTGGCCTACCGCGACCTGGACCGCACCGCCGACGGGCTGGGCGCGGACGGCGACGCGTGGCGCCGGCTGTTCGGCCCGCTGTCCGAGCGGTGGCAGGACGTCGTGGCGCTGGCGCTCGGGGACCACCGCAGCGTCCCGCCGGGCGCGACGCCCCGCACGGTCGCCACCGCGGCACGGTTCGCGCTGGGGGTGCTGCGCAACGGCTCGCCCGTCGTGCCGTCGGCCCTGCGCACCGAGGAGGGCGCGGCGCTGCTGACGGGCGTGGCCGGGCACGCGATCACGCCGCTGCCGTCGCTGGCGGCGGCGGGCACGGCCGTGCTGCTCACCACCCTCGCGCACGCGGAGCACGGCTGGCCCGTCGTCCGCGGCGGCTCGCAGGCGATCGTCGACGCGCTCCACGCCGACCTGGTGCGCCTCGGCGGCCGCGTGGTGACGGGCCACCCCGTCGCGCGCCGCGCCGACCTGCCGCCGGCGCGCGCGTACCTGTTCGACACGGCCCCGCGCCTCGTCGCCCAGGTGTTCGGCGACGCGATGCCCCCGCGGCTGCAGCGGGCGTACGCCGGGTACCGGTACGGCAACGCCGCCGCGAAGGTGGACCTCGTCGTCGACGGCCCGATCCCCTGGGCGCACCCCGAGGTGCACCGCGCGGGCACGGTCCACCTGGGCGGGACCCGGGACCAGGTGGTGGAGGCGGAGGCCGCCGTCGGGCGCGGCCGGCACGCCGAGCGGCCGCTGACGCTGCTGTCGGACCCCGCCGCGCTGGACCCCGGGCGCGGCGCCGGCGGCCTGCGGCCGGTCTGGGCGTACGCGCACGTCCCGGCGGGCTCCGACGTCGACCCCACCGAGGCGGTGCTCCGCCAGGTCGAGCGGTTCGCACCCGGGTTCCGGGACACGGTCGTCGCCTCGCACGCGCTGCCCGCCGCACGGCTCGCCGAGCACGACGCGAACCTGGTCGGCGGCGACATCTCGGGCGGCGCGGTGTCGCTGTGGAGCATGGCGACCCGCCCGGTCCCCCGGCTCGACCCGTACGCCTCGGGCGCACCCGGCGTGTACCTGTGCTCGGCGTCCGCCCCTCCCGGGCCGGGCGTGCACGGGCTGTCCGGCTGGTACGCGGCGCGTCGGGCGCTGCGGGACCTGCGGGCGCCGCGCGACCCGGCGGACGGGCCCGCGCCCGGCCGCACGCCGCGCCCGGCCGGAGGCTAGGGTCGCGGGGTGACCTCGCCGCGTCCCGTCCTCGTCCTCACGCACGTCGCGCACGAGGGCCCGGGCCTCGTCGCCCGCGCACTGGACGGCCTGCCGATGACCACGCGGACCGTCGTCGACGACCCCTCGCCGCGGCTGCCGGCGGTCGGCGACCTCGCCGGCCTCGTCGTCATGGGCGGGCCCCAGGACGCGGACGACGACCTCGGCCACCCGGGCCTGGCCGCCGAGCGCCGGCTTCTCGCCGAGGCGGTCGACGCCGGCGTCCCGACCCTGGGCGTCTGCCTGGGGATGCAGCTGCTCGCCCTGGCGCTCGGCGCCCGCCTGCACCGGCGGCACGGCACGGAGATCGGCTTCGCGCCCGTGGACGTCGTGGCCCCGGACCCGCTCCTGGCCGCGACGGGGCCGCACCCGACGGTGCTGCACTGGCACGACGACGCCGTGGACCTGCCGGACGGCGCCACGCTGCTCGCGCGCACCGGCACCACGCCGGTGCAGGCGTTCCGGGCGGGCAGCGCCGTCGGCCTGCAGTTCCACCTGGAGGTGGAGCCCACCCTGCTCGACGTCTGGCTCGCGACCCCCGCGATGACGGCGGGCCTCGAGCCGGGCGAGGCGGAGGCGATCCGGATCGGCTCCCGTCAGCACCTGGCGGCGCTGCGGCCGGGCGCCGACCTGGGCCTGGCCGCGTTCGCGGCGGCGGTGCGGGAGCACGCGTGAACCCGGGCGCGGGCGCACCGGCGGCGCTGGACGACCTGCTGCGCCTGTGCGACCGCCGTCCCGTGTGGGCGCCCGACCCGGAGCGCGCGTTCGCGGCGTCGGACCTCCCGGTCCGCAGCTCGGCGGTGCTGGTGCTGTTCGGCGTCCTCGACCACGTCGCCGCGCGCACCGACCACCCGGCGGTCGCCGCCGACCTCGACGTGCTGCTGACCCGCCGCTCCCCGACCCTCGGCCACCACCCGGGCCAGGTGTCGTTCCCCGGTGGCGGCGTCGACCCCGGTGACGACGGCCCCCGGGCGGCGGCCCTGCGGGAGGCGCAGGAGGAGACGGGTCTCGACCCCGCCGGGGTGCGCGTGCTCGGCACGCTGCCGCCCCTGCCGCTGCCGGTGAGCAGCAACCTCGTCACGCCGGTGGTCGCCTGGTGGCAGCAGCCGTCCGCCGTCGCGGCCACGGACCCGGCCGAGACGGTCGACGTCTTCCGCGTGCCGGTCGCGGACCTGGTGGACCCGGAGAACCGCGTCAGCACCGTGCTGCACCGCCACGGCAGCGAGTACCGGGGCCCGGCCTTCCGCGTCGGCGGCGTGGTGGTCTGGGGCTTCACCGCGTTCGTCCTGGACCGGCTGCTGGACGAGGTCGGCTGGGCGCAGCCCTGGGACCCCGCCCGCACGGTGCCCGCGCCCGTCTGACCGGCGCCGCGCAGCCGGCACGGATCACCCTCGCCGCGCCGGGAAAAGGGCTCGTCACGACATCATCGAAACGATACGATCGTCGACGGCGCCGCCGCCCGCCGCGACCGGGACGCCGCCGCTCCCCCTGCCGTCCCGATCCCCAGCCGCCCTCGTCCTGCCCGGAGCACTCCCCCTCATGGCCAAGGTCCTGACCGCCGGCCGCCCCTGGCGCGTCATCCTCGTGTTCGCCGTCCCGCTGCTCGTCGGCAACGTCGTCCAGCAGCTCTACCAGTTCGTCGACGCCGTCGTCGTCGGCCGCCACCTCGGCGTCGACGCCCTCGCGGCCGTCGGCGCGACGGGCAGCCTGCTGTTCCTGCTCCTCGGGTTCGTCTGGGGCATGACCTCCGGCTTCGCCATCCCCACCGCCCAGGCGTTCGGGGCGCGCGACGCGGCGGCCGTGCGGCGCTCGGTCGCCACCGGCGCCCTGCTCACGGGCGCCGGCAGCATCGCGCTGACCGCGGCCGCCCCGCTGCTCGCCGGGCCGGCGCTCACGCTGCTGCGCACCCCGGACGTGCTCATGGCGCAGGCGACGACGTTCGCGCAGGTGAGCTTCCTGGGCACCGGCGCGCTGATGTTCTTCAACTACCTGTCCGCGGTCGTCCGCGCGATCGGCGACTCCCGCACCCCGCTGGTCTTCCTCACGGTGGCGTGCGCGCTCAACGTGGCGCTCGTCGTGCTCTTCGTCGGCGGCCTGGGGCTCGGCGTCGGCGGCGCGGCGCTCGCCACCGTGGTGTCGCAGGCGGTGTCGGTGGCGCTGTGCCTGGAGTTCGTGCGGCGCCGCGTCCCCGTGCTCCACCTGCGCCGGGCGGACTGGCGCGTGACGCGCACCGACCTGGCCGAGCACCTGCGGCTCGGCCTGCCGATGGGGTTCCAGGCGTCGATCATCGCCATCGGCACCCTCGCGGTGCAGGTCCGCCTCAACGGGCTCGGTGCCGACGCCGTCGCCGCGTACACCACCGCGGCGCGCGTCGACGGGCTCGCGATCGCCCTGCTGCAGTCCCTCGGGCTCGCGGTGTCGATGTTCGTCGCGCAGAACCTCGGCGGCGGGCGGCCGGACCGCATCCGGCAGGGCGTCGTGCAGGCCACCGGCCTCGCGGTCGCCGGCTCGGTGGCGCTCGGCGTCGTGCTGGTCACGTCCGGGTCGTGGCTGGTCCGGCTGTTCGTCGGCGACGGGGAGGACCGCGTGGTCCACATGGCGACCCAGTTCCTCCACATCAACGCCGCGCTGTACGCGGTGCTGGGCGTGCTGTTCGTGCTGCGCGGCGCGCTCCAGGGGCTCGGCCGGACGGGCGTGCCGACGCTGACCGGCGTGATCGAGCTCGTGATGCGGGTCGGCGCCGCCGTGGTGCTCGGAGCGGCCTTCGGGTTCGTCGGCGTCGTGTGGGGGAACCCGCTCGCGTGGGCCGGCGCCGTCGTCCTGCTGGTGCCGGCGTACCTGCGCGCGCACCGGCAGCTCGCGGCCATGCCGATCGCGCCGCTCGACCAGGTCGAGGCGACCCCCGAGCCGGTCCCGGTGGAGGGGCCGTCGGACGGGTCGATGGTCGTGGACGCGGTCGTGCCGCAGCCCCGCGTCGTCGACAGCGCCCTCCCCGCGACGGCCCCGGCCGCTCCGGGCTCTCCGGCCGCGGACGCCGCCGGACCCGGCGCCACGTCCCGCCTGGAGTGCCACCCGCCCGGTCGCTGACCGCCCCGCCGCGACCACCCCGCGGCCGCGCCAGGACGTCGCCCGGCGTCGGGTAGCCTGGCGCGCCCGCTCCACCGGAGGTTCCCGTGCCCGTCAAGCCCGCCGCCGAGGTGGCGCTCAGCGCCGACCTCGTGCTCGCCCTGCTCACCGAGCAGCACCCGGACCTCGCCGCGCTGCCGGTGCGGCTGGTGGCGCACGGGTGGGACAACGCGACGTTCCGGCTGGGCGAGGACCTCGCGGTGCGCCTGCCGCGCCGGGAGGCCGCGGCGCACCTCGTCGAGCACGAGCAGCGCTGGCTCGGCGAGCTCGCCCGGCGCTGTCCCGTCCCCGTGCCCGCACCGGTGCGGACCGGGAGGCCCGGGGCCGGGTTCCCGTGGGCGTGGAGCGTCGTGCCGTGGTTCCCCGGCACGCACGCGGCGGACGAGCCGGTCGCCGCCCGCACGGCCTGGGCGCCGGCGCTGGCGGAGGCGCTCGCCGCCCTGCACGCCGCCGCGCCCCCGGACGCCCCCGTCAACCCGGTGCGGGGCGGGGAGCTCGCGGACCGGTCGGCCGCGCTGCGGGGCCGTCTCGAGCACCTCGAGGCGCGCTCCCCCGGCGCTGCGGCGCGCGCCGAGGCGCTGTGGGAGGACGCGCTCGCCGCGCCCCGCTGGCCGGGCGCCCCGCTCTGGCTGCACGGCGACCCGCACCCCGCGAACCTCGTGGTGCGCGACGGCCGGCTCGCCGCGCTGCTGGACTTCGGCGACCTCACCGCCGGGGACCCCGCGTGCGACCTCGCGACCGCGTGGCTGACCTTCGACGACGACGGACGCGCGGCGTTCCGGGAGCGCTCGGACTCCCTCGCCGACGCCGCCGGGCCTCCCGACCCGGGCCGGTGGCGACGCGCGGCCGGGTGGGCGCTGGTCATGGCGTCCGCGATGGTCGCGCACGGCGACGACGACCCGCCGGTCGCCGCGACCGGCGCGCACGCCGTGCGGGCGCTGCTCGGCTGACCCGGCCGCGGCCCGCCGCCGGCCCCGGCCCGGAGGGATGATGGCCGCATGGCCGACGCACCCAGGACCGTCCCGACCGACGCGGACGTCCCCGCCTTCGTCGCCGCCGTGACGCCGGAGCGCCGGCGCCGCGACGCGCGGCGGCTGCTCGAGCTCGCCACCCGCGTCACCGGCGAGGCGCCCGTGCTCTGGGGCCCGTCGATCATCGGGTTCGGGTCGGCGCGCTACACGTACGCCTCCGGTCGCAGCGGCGACTGGCCCCCGGTGGCGTTCTCGCCGCGCAAGGCCGCGCTGACGCTGTACCTGACCGACGGCGTCGAGGCCCACGCCGACCGCCTCGCCGCGCTCGGGCCGCACCGCACCGGCCGCGGGTGCGTGTACCTGACGGACCTCGACCGCGTGGACCTCGGCGTGCTGGAGCAGGTCGTGCGGGACGCGTGGGAGGCCCGCGGGAGCAACCCCCGCGACGTCTGACCCCCGCGCGGCGCGCCCGGACGCCCCGACGCCCCCGCGCCGCGAGGGCACGGGGGCGTCGGAGACCGCGTCAGGCGCTCGCGAGGCTCCGCAGCACGTACTGCAGGATGCCGCCGTTGCGGTAGTAGTCGGCCTCGCCGGGGGTGTCGATGCGCACCACGGCGTCGAACGCGACGACCGCGCCGTCGGCCTTCGTCGCGGTGACGCGGACGGTGCGCGGGGCCGGCCCGTCGTTGAGCGCCGCGATGCCGGCGATGTCGAACGTCTCGGTGCCGTCCAGCCCGAGCGAGTCGGCCGACTCCCCCGCCGGGAACTGCAGCGGCAGCACGCCCATGCCGATGAGGTTCGACCGGTGGATCCGCTCGAACGACTCGGTGATGACCGCCTTCACGCCGAGCAGCGCCGTGCCCTTGGCCGCCCAGTCGCGCGACGAGCCGGACCCGTACTCCTTGCCGCCCAGGATCACGAGCGGCACGCCGGCCTCGGCGTACGCCTGCGCGGCGTCGTAGATCGACGTCTGCTCGCCGGTCAGGTGGTTGACCGTGAAGCCGCCCTCGACGCCCGGCACGAGCTGGTTGCGCAGCCGGATGTTCGCGAACGTGCCGCGGATCATCACCTCGTGGTTGCCGCGTCGGGAGCCGTAGGAGTTGAAGTCGCGGCGCTCGACGCCGTGCTCCGCGAGGTACCGCCCGGCGGGGCTGTCGGCCTTGATCGAGCCCGCGGGGCTGATGTGGTCCGTGGTGACCGAGTCGCCGAGCCGGGCCAGCACCCGGGCACCGGACACGTCGGCGACGGGGGCCGGCTCGGCGGCCATGCCGTCGAAGTACGGGGGCTTGCGCACGTACGTCGACTCCGCGTCCCAGGCGAACGTGTCGCCCTCCGGCGTGTCGAGCGCGCGCCACCGGTCGTCGCCCGCGAACACGTCGGCGTAGTCGGCCTCGAACATCGAGCGGTCGATGCTCGCGTCGATCGTCGCCTGGACCTCCTCCGGCGTGGGCCAGATGTCCGCGAGGAACACCGGCGCACCGCTCTCGTCCGCGCCGAGCGGCTCGTGGTCGAAGTCGAAGTCCATCGTCCCGGCGAGCGCGTACGCGATGACGAGCGGCGGCGACGCGAGGTAGTTCATCTTCACGTCGGGGTTGATGCGCCCCTCGAAGTTGCGGTTCCCCGACAGCACCGAGACGACCGACAGGTCGTGCTCGTTGACGGCGGCCGAGACCTCCTCGGGCAGCGGGCCGGAGTTGCCGATGCAGGTCGCGCAGCCGTAGCCGACCAGGTGGAACCCGAGCTTCTCGAGGTACGGCCACAGGCCGGCCTTCTCGTAGTAGTTCGTCACGACCTGGGAGCCGGGGGCCATCGACGTCTTCACCCACGGCTTGGAGGCCAGGCCGCGCTCGACGGCCTTGCGGGCCAGCAGCGCGGCGGCGAGCATCACCGACGGGTTCGACGTGTTGGTGCAGGACGTGATCGAGGCGATGACGACGGCGCCGTGGTCGAGCTCCGTGGTCGTGCCGTCGCCGAGCGTCACCGGCACGCGGCGGTGCGGCCGGCGCGCCGAGTCGCCCGCGGCCACGTGGGCCGGCGCGTCGGAGGCGTCGGCGTGCTCGCCCGCGGCGATCGGGTCGGACGCGGGGAACGTCTCGTCGACGGACTCGTCGAGCCCCGTGAACGTCCGGTCCGCCCCCGTGAACGGCGCCGCCTCGTCCGCGGACACGTAGTCGAGGATCGACGTCGCGAACGACTCCTTGGCGGCGGACAGCTCGATGCGGTCCTGCGGGCGCTTCGGGCCGGCGATGGACGGCACGACGGTGCCGAGGTCGAGCTCCAGGTACTCGGAGTACGCCGGCTCCCGCGACGGGTCGTGCCAGAGGCCCTGCTCCTTCGCGTACGCCTCGACGAGCGCGAGCTGCTGCTCGGAGCGGCCGGTGAGGCGCAGGTACTCGAGCGTCACGTCGTCGACCGGGAAGATCGCGCAGGTCGAGCCGAACTCGGGCGACATGTTCCCGATCGTCGCGCGGTTCGCGAGCGGGACCTGGGCGACGCCCTCGCCGTAGAACTCGACGAACTTGCCGACCACGCCGTGCTGGCGCAGCAGCTGGGTGATGGTGAGCACGACGTCGGTCGCGGTGACGCCGGACGGGATGGACCCGGTGAGCTTGAAGCCGACGACGCGCGGGATGAGCATCGACACCGGCTGCCCCAGCATGGCGGCCTCGGCCTCGATGCCGCCGACGCCCCACCCGAGCACGCCCAGGCCGTTGACCATCGTGGTGTGCGAGTCGGTGCCGACGCAGGTGTCCGGGTACGCGCGGACGACGCCGCCGACCTCGCGCGTCATGACGCCGCGGGCCAGGTACTCGATGTTGACCTGGTGCACGATGCCGGTGCCCGGGGGGACGACCTTGAAGTCGTCGAAGGCCGTCTGGCCCCACCGCAGGAACTGGTAGCGCTCGTGGTTGCGCTGGTACTCGATCTCGACGTTGCGGCGGAACGCGTCCTCGCGCCCGAACACGTCGATCTGCACCGAGTGGTCGATGACGAGCTCGGCGGGGGCGAGCGGGTTGATGCGGGTCGGGTCGCCGCCGAGGTCGGCCATGGCCTCGCGCATCGTGGCGAGGTCGACCACGCAGGGCACGCCGGTGAAGTCCTGCATGATCACGCGGGCGGGCGTGAACTGGATCTCCGTGTCGGGCTCGGCCGCCGGGTCCCAGGCGGCCAGCGCGCGCACGTGGTCGGCGGTGATGTTCGCGCCGTCCTCGGTGCGCAGCAGGTTCTCCGCCAGCACCTTGAGGCTGTACGGCAGCTTCTCGGTCCCGGGGACGGCGTCCAGCCGGAAGATCTCGTAGGTGTCGTCACCGACGCTCAGCCGGGACTTCGACCCGAAGCTGTCGACGCTGCTCACAGGGGGGCTCCTTCGTGGTGCGGGTGCGGCCGCCCCGGCCCGTCCGCGGGTCCGGCGGGGACCCGCGGGGCGGGCCGCGGCGCGTGGTCGTCTGCGATCACCGCGCGGACCGGGGGCGGTCCGGCGATTTATCTTGACGTCAAGATACATCCTACCGTGCCGGACCGGGGCGGGCGACGTGCACCACGCCGCGACGCGCGCGACGTGCTCCCGCCCCGGTCCCGGGACGTGGCCCGGTCAGTCGCCGGACGCGGCCTCCTCCGCCGCGCGCCGCTCGCGCTCGACGGCCTTCTGGTGCTGACGCGGGTCGTAGTCCGGGGTGCCCTGCTTGTGCAGCTCCTCGGTCGCCCGCCGGCTCGCCTCCGCGACGCGGTGGGCCGCCTCGGCGGCCGACTCGCGGGCGCTGCCGTCGTGGGCTGTGGTCATCGTCGACTCCTTCCGTCCCCGGGCGTCCGGACGCGGGCGCCCGCTCTCACGCTAGGCCGCGAGCCGCCCGCGCGCGACCGCCCTGCGTCCCCGCAGCGGGGCGACGCACCCGGTCAGCGGGTCAGGACCGCGACCGCCTCCACGTGGTGCGTCATCGGGAACAGGTCGTACCCCGTGACGTCCGCCAGGGCGTAGCCCTCCTCCGCGAGGTACGCCACGTCGCGCGCCAGCGCCGCCGGGTCGCACGCCACGTAGACGACGCGCTCCGGCGCGAGCCCGGCCACGGCGCGCACGACGTCCCGGCCGGCACCGACCCGCGGCGGGTCGAGCACGACCACGTCGGCGCGCGGTCCCGCCTCCCCGGAGGCCAGCACCCCCGCGACGTCGCCCCCGTGCAGCGCCACCTGCGGCCGGTCGTGCAGGTTGCGCCGGGCGTCCTTCACCGCCCGGGCGTCGCCCTCGACGGCGACGACGGTGCCCGCGTCGCCGACGGCGTCCGCCAGCGGGAGCGTGAACAGGCCCGCGCCGGAGTACAGGTCCAGCACCCGCGCGCCGGCGACGTCGCCGGCCGCGTCGAGCACCGCGCCCGTGAGCGCCGCCGGCGCCTCGCGGTGCACCTGCCAGAACCCGGCCGCCGCCACCCGGTACGCCCACTCCCGGTCGCCGACCCGCACCCGCTCGCGCACGGCCGTGCGGGCGTTCGGGCGCGGGTCCACCTTGCCCCGGCGCAGGTCGAACGGCTCGCCGTCGACGAGCACCACCGGCTGGTCGCCACCGGCGGGCGCGACCGCCTCGATCCGCGCGCCAGGACGCCAGCGGCGCCCCAGCAGGTCGAGCCCGGCCAGCGCGTCGCTCATCAGCGGCATCGCGGACACGGGCACCACGTCGTGCGACCGGAACCGCCGCATGCCCGCGCGACCCTCCCGGTCGGCCAGGAACCCGACGCGCGTGCGCCAGCCGAGCCCGCCCCGCTCCGCGTCGCCGGGGAGCTCCCGCACCGGGACGTCCCGCTCCACGCGCGCCAGCCGCTGCAGCTGCTCACCGAGCACCGCGGCCTTCCACGCGCGCTGCGCCGCCGGCGACACGTGCGCGAGCTCGCCGCCGCCGACGCCCCCCGGCCCGGCCTCCGGCCACGCGGACGGGACGCGGTCCGGCGACGCCTCGAGCACCTCGACGGCGTCGGCGCGCCAGAACCGGGCCTTCGCGCCGGTCTCCGTCAGCCGGGCGCGCACCCGCTCGCCGGGCAGCGCGTGCCGGACGAAGACGACCCGGCCCGGACCCTCCTCGCCCGGGGTCCGCAGCCGCGCGACGCAGTGCCCGCCGTGCGCGACCGGCCCGACCTCCAGCTCCACGACGTCGCCCGGCGCGCGGTCCTCAGAGGCCACGGGAGATCGTCCTGCGCACGTGCTCCTCCATACCGGTCTGACCTTCCGTCGAGGCGAGCTGCCACGGCACGGACGCCACGACGACGCCGGGGGTGAACAGCAGGCGGCCCTTGAGCCGCAGGGCGCTCTGGTTGTGCAGCAGCTGCTCCCACCAGTGGCCGACGACGTACTCGGGGATGTACACGACCACGAGGTCCCGCGGGCTCTCGCGCCGGATCGAGCGGACGTACGTGATGATCGGGCGCGTGATCTCGCGGAACGGCGAGTCCAGGATGCGCAGCGGGACGGGCAGCTCCATCGCCTCCCACTGCGCCCGCAGGGCCTGCGCGTCCTCGGGGTCGACCCCCACCGTCACGGCCTCGATCGTGTGCGGGCGCGACGCCCGCGCGTAGGCGAGCGCACGCATGGTGGGGCGGTGCAGGTGCGACACGAGCACGATCGCGTGCACGCGGCTCGGCAGCGCACGGGCCGCGGTCGGGTCCTCGCCCAGCGCGAGCTCCTGGCGCACCGCGTCGTAGTGCCGGCGGATGCCCTGCATGCCGATGAACACGACGATCATCGCGAGGATCGCGATCCAGGCGCCGTGCGTGAACTTCGTGACCAGCACGATCAGCAGCACGGTCGCGGTCATCCCGAAGCCGGTCGCGTTGATGACCCGGGACCGCGTCATCTGCCGGCGGCGCGCCGGGTCCGGCTCCGTGCGCAGCTCGCGGGTCCAGTGCTTGATCATGCCGAGCTGGGACAGCGTGAACGACACGAAGACACCCACGATGTAGAGCTGGATCAGCCGGGTGACCTGGGCGTCGAACGCGATGATCAGCGCGATCGCCCCGAGCGCCAGCGCGACGATGCCGTTGGAGAACGCGAGCCGGTCGCCGCGGGTGTGCAGCTGCCGCGGCAGGAACCCGTCCTTCGCGAGGATCGAGCCGAGCACCGGGAAGCCGTTGAACGCGGTGTTCGCGGCGAGCACGAGGATCAGGCCGGTGACGACCGCCACCAGGTAGAACGCCGGCGGGAACGCGTGGAAGATCGTCTGCGCGAGCTGCCCGATCACCGGGTCCTGCACGTAGTCCTCGCCGACCGGGCGGCCGTCGCGCAGCAGCTGCGTCGCCGGGTCCTCCACGTAGTGCACGCCGGTGAGCCGGGCGAGCGTGAGGATCGACATGATGAGGAACACCGACAGGCTGCCGAGCAGCAGCAGCGTGGTCGCGGCGTTCTTGGACTTCGGCTTGCGGAACGACGGGACGCCGTTGCTGATCGCCTCCACGCCGGTGAGGGCGGCGGAGCCGGACGCGAACGCCCGCAGCACCAGGAACGCCCCGGCGGCGCCCGCGAGCCCCTCGTCGAAGCCCTGGACCGGCACGATCGTCAGGTCGTGCGACGCGGCCTGCTGCAGGTCGCCCGTCAGGTACTGGACGAACCCGAAGACCGCCGTCGACCCGACCGCCACCATGAACAGGTACACGGGGATCGCGAACGCCCGCCCGGACTCCTTCACGCCGCGCAGGTTGGCCAGCGTCAGGAGCACGACGACCCCGACCGCCACGAGCGTCTCGTGGCCCCGCAGCGCCGGCAGGGCGGACGCCGCGTACTGCGTGCCGGACGACACCGACACCGCGACGGTCAGCACGTAGTCGACCAGCAGCGCGCTGGCCACCGAGACGCCGGCCCGCGGGCCGAGGTTCACGGTCGCGACCTCGTAGTCGCCACCCCCGGACGGGTAGGCGTGCACGTTCTGCCGGTACGACGCGATGACGGTGGCCATGACGACCACGACCGCGAGGCCGACCCACGGGGAGATGACGGTGGCGCTCACCCCGGCGAGCGCCAGGGTCAGCAGCACCTCGTCGGGGGCGTACGCGACGGACGACAGCGCGTCCGACGCGAAGATCGGCAGGGCGATCCGCTTGGGCAGCAGGGTGTGCCCCAGGTTCTCGCTGCGGACCGGTCGGCCCAGCAGCAAGCGTTTGGCGGCATCCGCGAGATCCGGCACGAGGGACCATGCTAGGCGCACTCGCGTGCCGTCGCGCCACCCGGGTCCGGCGCGGCACCCCGGGGACCTCCGGCGGTGCCGGGTCGCGCGCCGCGGGTATACCGTTCCGCGTTGTGCACTTCGTCATCATGGGCTGCGGCCGCGCCGGCGCCACGCTCGCGCAGTCGCTGGAGAGCCACGGCCACTCCGTCGCGGTGATCGACCAGAACCCCGACTCGTTCCGCCGGCTCGACGCGGACTTCGCGGGCAGCAAGGTCACCGGGCTCGGCTTCGACCGCGACGTGCTGCGCCAGGCCGGCATCGACGACGCCTTCGGGTTCGCCGCGGTGTCCGACGGCGACAACTCGAACATCCTCGCCGCGCGCGTCGTGCGCGAGACCTTCGGCGTCGAGAACGTCGTGGCGCGCATCTACGACCCGCACCGCGCGGAGATCTACCAGCGGCTCGGCATCCCCACGGTCGCGACCGTGCGGTGGACCGCGGACCAGGTGCTGCGCCGCCTGCTCCCGATGGGCGCGACGAACCAGTACACCGACGCGTCGGGCCGCATCGTGCTGTCGGAGGTCGACGTCCACGAGGGCTGGCGCGGCAAGCCGCTGCGCGTCCTCGAGGAGGCCACCGGCGCCCGCGTGGCGTACGTGACCCGCTACGGCGACGGGTTCCTGCCCGACGCCCAGACCGTCCTCCAGGAGAACGACATCGTGCACCTGCTGATGCGCGCCGACGACACGGCCACCGTCGAGCGCGTCGTCACCGCCGCCCCGGAGGTGGAGGCATGAGGGTCGTCATCGCCGGCGCCGGCTCCGTCGGCCGCTCGATCGCCCGGGAGCTGCTCGCCAACGGCCACGAGGTCACGCTCATCGACCGCCAGCCGTCCGCCATGCGGGTGGCCCAGGTGGCGGACGCGGACTGGCTGCTCGCCGACGCGTGCGAGCTGCCCACCCTGACGCAGGCCCGCACCGACGAGTGCGACGTCGTGGTCGCCGCCACGGGCGACGACAAGGCGAACCTCGTGATCTCGCTGCTCGCCAAGACGGAGTACGGCGTGCCGCGCACCGTCGCCCGGGTGAACAACCCGAAGAACGAGTGGATGTTCGACGAGGCGTGGGGCGTCGACGTCGCCGTGTCCACCCCGCGCATCATGACCGCGATGATCGAGGAGGCCGTGTCCGTCGGCGACCTCGTGCGGATCTTCACGTTCCACCAGTCGGGCGCCGACATCCTCGAGCTCACGCTGCCGGACGGCTCCCCGCTCGCGGGTCGCCTGGTCGGTCAGATCGACTGGCCGGCCGACACCGTGCTGGCCTGCATCGTGCGCGACGACCGGCCGTTCTCCCCCAGCACCGACGACACCCTGGAGGGCGGCGACGAGCTGCTGTTCGTCACGGGGCGGGACGGCTCGGAGCAGGAGCTGGCGGAGCTGCTGTCGACCCGCGCACCAGGAGCCAGCTCGCCCACAGCACCAGCGCCGTGAGCGGCAGGCCCATCACGAGCTTCGCGGTGCCGAGCCAGGCCACCTCGTCCGCGCGGTAGAGCGGGACCTGCACGAGCAGCCGCGCCGCGAACATGCCGGCCCACAGCCAGGTGGCCACGGCGTAGCGGCGGCGCAGCTCCGCGTCGGTCCGCCACGCGACCGCCGCGCCCCACGACCCCGACGACGACATCGGCCCGTCCGGCCGGAACAGGCCCACCACCAGGCCGACGAGCGGCCAGCGGACCAGGGCGGAGACGGCGAACCCGAGCAGGCAGCCCAGGTTCACCAGCAGGCCCCACGCGTAGTAGTCGGCGGCCTGGCCGGAGCGCCACGCCCAGATGACGCCGATGCCGACGCCGAGGACGCCCGACAGCGCCTGCGTCACCGGGGTGCGCTGCACGAGACGCAGCAGCGTGGCGACGAGCGCCGTCGCCGCGGACGCCACGAGGGCGGGCGCCAGCCGCTGACCCGACACGACGAAGACGACCACGAAGACCAGGCCCGGGGCGACGGACTCGACGGCGCCGCGCACTCCGCCGACCGCGTCGGTCAGGGAGAAGTGCTCCTCGCCGAGCGCGCGGATGCCCCGGGCGGGACCGCCCTGCGGGACGTCCGCCTCCGCGGGGGCGCCGGCCGCGTCCGGCTCACTCACCGGGCCGGGGCCGCAGCTCGTAGCGCGGGTTGAACATCGACCGCCGGCCCTCGCGCGAGCACACCAGGCCCTCGACCTTCAGCCGGCGACCCGGCTCGATGCCGGCGATCTCGCGGCGGCCCAGCCACACGAGGTCGACCGTGCCGCTGCCGTCGTACAGCTCGGCCTCCAGCGCGGGCACGCCCTCCCGGGGGCGCAGCACGACCGAGCGCAGCACGCCGGACATCTTCACGCGGTGGCGCTCGGGGGCCTGCGAGACCGGCGTGCAGCCGGTCGCGCGGACCGCGTCCTCGCGCTCCTCGTCGGCCTCGATCTCCTCCTGCGAGGCGACCGCCTTGCGCAGCTGCTCGCGCAGCGACACGGGGGACATGTCAGCGGATCTCCGTGATCTCCGGCCCGCGCGTCAGCGGGTCGAACGTGGGTGCCGGCGCAGCGGCCTTGGGGACGGCGCCGTCCTCCTGCCCGGGGAGGCGGAGCGCGAGCAGGTCGCGCGGCGGGCGGGCCTGGCCGTCGCGGACGACGACGGTGCGGCGGAACACGTCCTCGAGGCGCTTCGCGGCGTCCTCGTCGACCGCGGCGCGGCCGGTGACGACACCGCGCAGGAACCAGCGCGGACCGTCGACGCCGATGAACCGCGCGGGCCGGTGGCCGGTGCGTCCCTCGGGCGTCCGCACGGGCAGCCGCGCGAGCAGCTCGCGCCCGAACGGGCCGGGGACGTCGTCGACCGCCCCGCCCTGCTTGCGCACGGACTCGCCGATCTCCTCGCGGATCTCGTCCCAGATGCCCTCGGAGCGCGGCGCGGCGAACGCCTGCATCTGCAGGGTCGAGCCGTCCAGCGTCACGCCGACGGCCGTCACGACGTCGCTCTTCTTGTCGATCTCCATGCGCAGCTCCATGCCCTGCACACCGGGCAGGCGGAGCGCGCCGAGGTCGATGCGCGGGCCGGGCGGGACGTCCTCGGTGGCGTCCCAGGGGCCGCGCGACCGGTCGGCCGGGAGCGCGGGCGCGGGGACGTCGGACACCGGAGCGTCGGGCGCGTCGCCCGCCGGGTCGTCCGCGGCCGGGGCGGCTGCCTCGGCCCCGGTGGCGTCCGCGGCGTCGTCGCGGTCGGCGGTCGGCTCGGCGGCCGCGGTCTCGTCCTGGGCGGTGCGGTCCTTCGCACCGCGCCGGAATAGCGCCACCCTCAGTCCCTTCCCCGGGTCACCCGCGTCGCGGGCACGTACACGTCCACAGTAGTCCGCCCGGTGCGGCGCACCTAGCGGGCTCCGCCCGAGGCGGAACCGGGGCCGGCGTCCGGGGCCTCCGCGGGCGCGCCGGCGACGACCGGGGCGACGCCGGCGGCCGCGCGCCAGCCGCCGGACGACCCGAACCCGCCCGCTCCACGGACCGACTCCGGCAGGGCCTCCACCTCGACGAAGGCCGCCCGCTCCACGCGCTGCACGACGAGCTGGGCGATGCGGTCCCCGCGGTGCAGCTCGACGGGCTCCCGCGGGTCGGTGTTGAGCAGCGTCACGGCGATCTCGCCGCGGTACCCGGCGTCGACCGTGCCCGGCGCGTTCACCACGGTCAGCCCGTGCCGCGCGGCGAGGCCCGACCGCGGGTGCACGAAGGCCGCGAAGCCCTCGGGCAGCGCGATCGAGATGCCCGTCGGGACCGTCGCGCGCTCCCCCGGCGACAGCGTCACGTCGACGCGGGTGACCAGGTCGGCGCCGGCGTCCCCGGGGTGCGCGTACCCCGGGACGGGGACGCCCTCGTCGAGCCGCCGCAGCAGCACGGTGGTCGTCGCGCCGTCGGCGCGGGTCGAGTCGGCGCGGGTCCCGTCGGTGCGGGTGCCGTCGTCGGGCGTGTCGTGGGCGGGGCCGGGTCCGGTGCTCGTCACGGGCCCCGACCCTACCGGCGCGGGTGGGATGCTGGGACCGTGCAGACCACGACCCCGCCTTCGTTCGACGAGCGCCTGTGGCCCTCGCCCGCCGGGTGGCTCGCGGTGCCCGCGGCCGCCGTCATGCTCGGCATCGTCCTGTGGCCGGTCAGCCGGACGGCGGGGCTGGTGGCCGGCGTCGTCGGTCTCGTCGCGGCCGGCGCCGCCGCCGTGGCCGCCTCCACCCGCGTCCGCGTGGCCGGCGGCGAGCTGCACGCCGGCGCGGCGCACGTGCCCGTCACGCTGCTGCGCGACCCGCGCCCGCTCGACCCGGCGGCGACCCGCGAGGCCCTCGGCCCCGGCCTCGACGCGCGCGCCTACGTCTGCCTGCGCGGGTGGGTGCGCACGGCGGTGCGGGTCGAGCTCGCGGACCCCGCCGACCCGACGCCGTACTGGCTCGTCTCGACGCGCCGCCCGGAGGCCCTCGTGGCCGCGCTGGCCGCGGACGACGACGCCGGCCGGGCCCAGGAGGCCCGGCCGGCGTCGTGACGGCTGGTCCGGACGCTCACGCGCCCGGGTCGTGGAGGCAGCTCAGGCCGCGCACTCCGAGCAGACGGGCATGCCGTCCTTCTCGTACGCGAGCTGGCTGCGGTGGTGCACCAGGAAGCACTTGGAGCACGTGAACTCGTCGGCCTGACGCGGCAGCACCCGGACAGAGAGCTCCTCGCCGGACAGGTCCGCGCCCGGGAGCTCGAACCCTTCGGCTGCTTCGGTCTCGTCCTCGTCCACCACGCCCGAGTTCTTGTCGGAGCGCCGGGCCTGGAGCTCCTGGAGCGAGTCCTCGCTCAGGTCCTCCTCGGTCTTGCGCGGGGCGTCGTAGTCGGTTGCCATGAGGTGTGGTCACGCTCCGTTGGGGTCGGTGATCGGCGTACGCGGGATCAAGTCGTCGCGCGACAGGTTTGTTCCCGGCCGGGCGCCCCGGATTGTGCCCTATTTCGGCGCGCGGTGCACGCCGGTCGGCCGGCGCCTCCCAGAGTCCTCTCAGGCGTCGGCGTCGGCGCCCAGCGCGGCGAGCAGACCGGCCAGCTCCGCGACGGTCTCCGGCGGTCCCACGACGGTCATGTCACGGCTCGCGCGGCGGCCCCGCAGGCCGCTCACCTGCGCACCCGCCTCGCGGGCGATCACCTCGCCCGCCGCGACGTCCCACGGGTTCAGGCCCCGCTCGTACATCGCGTCGAGCGTCCCCTCCGCCACCCGGCACAGGTCGAGCGACGCCGCGCCGATGCGCCGGATGTCCCGCACCTGCGGCAGCAGCTCCGCCAGCACCCGGCCCTGCACCCGGCGGCGCTCCGCCCGGTAGCCGAAGCCCGTGCCGACGAGCGACGTGGCGAGCGGGCGCGCCTCGTTGACCGCCAGGCGCTCGCCGTCCCGGTACGCGCCGGCGCCGAGCCCGCCCGTGTACGTCACGCCGTCCACCACCGAGTGCACGCACCCCGCCACGGCGGTCCAGCGCTCCGGGTCGGGCTCGCCCGCGACGACGCCGACGGACACCGCGTACGCCGGGACGCCGTACAGGTAGTTCACCGTGCCGTCGACCGGGTCCAGCACCCACGTGAGCCCCGTGGTGCCCGGCTGCCAGCCGTCCTCCTCGCCCAGGACGCCGTCGTCCGGCCGGTGCTCGGCGATCAGCGCGCGCAGGTGCGCCTCGGACGCCAGGTCCATGGCGGTGACCGGGTCGACCTCGCTCGACTTGGTGGCCGCCACCGACACCCGCGCGGGGCGCGTCGAGCGGATCAGCTCGCCGGCCGAGCGGGCGAAGCGCTCGGCGAGGTCGGCGAGCAGCCGGACCTCGGCGGGGCCGGGCAGGGCGGACGGCTGGTCGGCGGGCGGGGCGGGGTCCGGTGCGGTGGTCACGCCACCCATCCTGCCGGACAGCCCGCAGGCGGTCGCCGTCCCGGCCCGCTCACGCGCCGCGGCGGCGGCGCAGGCGCGCGATCCAGCGGAGCAGCGGCGCGGGCTCGAGGCGCCCGGGGCCGCGCCCCGGCGGACGTCCTCCCCGGCCGTGGTCGCCCGCCCGGGCCGCCTGCGCCGCCCGCACCCCGCGCTCCGTGCGGCCGGCGCGGCCGAACCCGGGCCGGCCCCGGCCCGTGCGCGCGGCCCGCGCGTCCCGCAGCGCCGCGGGGTCCCACGGCCCCGGTGCCTGCAGCCGGAACCGCAGCGCGACCAGCCGCGTGCCGAGCACCACGAGGACGGCGACCACCTCGGTGCCGACCGACAGCGCGTCCTGGTGCCACAGCACCGCCACGAGCAGGGCCCCGAGCACCGACGGGATCGCGTAGAGCTGGCGCTGGTGCAGCACCACGGGCACCTCGCCGGTCAGCAGGTCGCGCAGCACGCCGCCGCCCACGCCCGTGATCACGCCCGCGCACACGGCGGCGGTCGCCCCGGTGCCGTACTCGAGGGCCTTGATCGTCCCGACGACCGTGAACAGGGCGAGCGCGCCCGCGTCGAGCACCAGCACGAACCGGCGCAGCCGGCCCAGGCCCGGGTGCGCCGCCCACGTCACCAGCCCCGCGACGCACGCGCACACCACGAACTCCCACTGCGCGATGCCGACCGGCGGCACGGCCCCGATGAGGACGTCGCGCATGATGCCGCCGCCCAGCCCCGCGGCCCACGCCAGCACCACGATGCCGAAGATGTCGAACCCCTTGCGCACCGCGGCCAGGCCGCCGGACAGTGCACCCACGAAGACGCCGAGCAGCTCGAGCACGGGTTGCAGCGGGAGGTCCACGGACACAGGGGTGATCATGGCAGCCGGGGAGTTGGACGGCGCACCGCCCAGCCTCCGCGGGATCGGGGCCGGGCGATGGCAGGCTCGTCGCGGACGATGGGAGAGGTGATGGCCGAGCTGGAGCTGATCGGGCTGCACGAGGACGGGGAACACCTCGTGCTCGCCGCGGCCGACGGGCAGCGCTACCGCCTGCGCATCGACGAGCCGTTGCGTGCCGCCGTGCGCCGCGACCGGCCGCAGCTGGAGCAGATCCGCGCGGAGCAGTCGGGGGTGCCGAGCCCGCGGGAGATCCAGGCGCGCGTGCGCGCGGGGCAGTCCGCCGAGCAGATCGCGGAGGAGTCGGGCCTGGCGGTGGAGCACGTGCGCCGGTTCGAGGGGCCCGTGCTCGCCGAGCGCGAGTTCGTGGCCGAGCAGGCCCGGGCGACCCGCGTCGGGCGGGACGTGGGCGCGCCGGTGCTGGGCGACCTGGTCGTGGACCGGCTCGCCGCGCGGGGCGTCGACCCCGAGGGCGTCGAGTGGGACGCGTACCGCGAGACCGGCGCCGGCTGGACGGTCGTCGCGCGGTTCCGCGTGGAGGACGACGCCCGCGAGGCGCGCTGGGCGTACGACGCGTCCGCCCGGGCCGTGCACGCCGAGGAGGACGAGGCCCGCTGGCTGTCCGAGACGGAGATCGCCGACGGCCCCGTGCCGCGGCGCCACCTGTCCGCGGTGCGCGACCTCGTGTACGACGTCGACGCCGACGTGCGGCCCGTGCTCGCGGCCGTGGACGGACCGGCGCCCGCGGAGCCGGCCGAGGACCCGGTGGACGACCTGCGCGCGACGAGCGAGCTGCTCGACGACCTGCGGGCCCGCCGCGGCGTCCGCCAGGCGCTCGAGCTCGACGAGGACGAGGACGACCCGTTCGGCGGCTTCGGGCCGCAGCACGCGTTCGACTTCGGCCAGCTCGGCGACGAGCCCGCCGCGGAGGCGCCCGGCGCGCACCCGGTGGACGTCGCCCCTGCCGCGGAGGCCCGCATCTACCCCGCGCCCGCGCGGACGCGGGACGCCGAGGAGCCGGCGACGCCCGTCGCCCTGGAGCCCGGCGAGCAGCCGCCGGCCGACCGCGCGACGGGCACGGCCCCGGACGCGGACGCGGCCCCGCGCGCCGAGGAGCGCGAGGCCCGTCCCCGCAGCAGCCGCCGCGGCCGGCCGAAGGTGCCGAGCTGGGACGAGATCGTCTTCGGGGCCAAGCCGGAGTAGAGGCCCGGGCCGGGGCGGCTCAGTCGCCGGCGAGGTCCAGCGTCTGGGGTGACATCGTCCCGGCGCGCGAGCTCCGGGCCGTCATCCGCATCCGGTGGTGCTTCCGGCAGAGCACCTCGTAGCCGACGGCGTCCTCGTCGTCCGGCACCGCGACGTCGCCGACCACCACCTGGGCGCCCTCGACCACCATGATCCCGTGCTCCGTGCGCGCGTTGTGCGTGGCCCGGGCGCCGCACCAGCACAGCGCCTGGACCTGGAGCGACTCGACGCGGTCGGCGAGCTCCAGGAGCCGCGCCGACCCGGCGAACAGCCGGGTGCGGAAGTCCGTCGTGATCCCGAACGCGAACACGTCGGCCCCGAGCTCGTCCACCACGCGCCCGAGCTGGTCGACCTGCTCCGCCGAGTAGAACTGCGCCTCGTCGCAGATGAGGAAGTCGACGGCCCGCCCGCCCGTGCGGCGCGCGACGACCTCCGCCCAGAAGTCGGTGGTGTCCGTGACCTCGTGCGCCGGCACCGACAGGCCCAGCCGGGAGGACAGCCGGTGCTCCCCCGCGCGGTCGTTGCGGGTGAACAGCACGCCGTCGCGACCGCGCGCCTGGTGGTTGTGGTGCATCTGCAGCGCCAGGGTGGACTTGCCGCAGTCCATCGTGCCGCAGAAGAAGACCAGCTCTGCCACGCTCTCCTCGTTCCGTTCCTGTGCGTCGCGGTCAGGTGTGCACGGCCAGCAGCGGCACCCGGACCTCGGCCGGCGTCAGCGAGCCGTGGACGCCGACGAGCTGCAGCGACGCCGGCGTCTGCGTCCGGGAGTCCACCACGGTGGCGCGGCCGGTGGTCGCGACGACGAGGTCGCCGATCAGCGGCCGCACGTGCTCGGAGACCGTCCCGAACAGGCCGGCGCCGACCGCGACGTCGCCGGTGAGCACCACCGCGGCGTCGCCCAGCACGTCCGCCCAGCGCTCCGCGGCCGCCTCCGGGTCGGCCCCGGGCCGCAGGTGGACGTGCAGCGCGCGCGGCTCCCCCGCGACCAGCTCGACGTCCTGCGCGAGCCCCGGCGTGGTGGCCACGTCCCAGCGCCGCGCCGGGTCGACGTCGAGCATCCCGTGGTCGGCGGTGACGACGACGGACGCGCCGCGCGGCAGCGACCGCACGAGGCGGCGCAGCTCGCCGTCGAGCGCCGAGAGCTCGTCGCCCCACTGCCAGGAGCCGCACCCCTCGTGGTGGCCGGTCTTGTCCACGTCGCCCCAGTACAGGTACACCAGGCCCGGCTCGCGCAGCAGCCGCAGCGCGGCGTCGACCCGGGCGGCGAGCGGCTCGGCCGCCCGGTACCCCCCGCCGCGCAGCGCCGCCTCCGTGAGGCCGGAGCCCATGAACTTCGCCGGCCCGACCGTGGTCACCGTGACGCCGTGGGCGACGAGGCGCTCGAAGACCGTGCGCTCGCGCTGCCACTCCCGGGCGGGCCCCAGGCCGTCCCACGACACCATGTTCGCGAGCCGCCCGTCGCGCGGGTTGCGGACCGTGTAGCCGACGAGCCCGGTGCGCCCGGGCGCGGTGCCGGTGCCGAAGCTGCCCATCGACGCCGCGGTGGTGGACGGGTACCCGGCGGACAGCGCCGAGGCGCCGTCGAGCAGCGACCGCAGGAACGGCGCGTGGCCGGCGCGCTCGGCGAGGTTCTCGTAGCCCAGGCCGTCGACGAGCACGACGCAGACGCGGTGCGTCGGCTGCAGGCCGAGCTGGGCCCGGCGCTCCGGGCCCTCCGGCACGGGCGCGCCGAGCGCGTCGGCGACGGCGGGCAGCAGGCCGGACAGCGACGGCCCCCGGTAGTCCGGCAGCACGAGCCCCGCGTCCGCGAGCCGGGCCGGCACGGTGGACGACGTGGCGGTCGTCATGTCAGCGTGCGCTCGCCGCGGACAGGCGCCGCGCGAACGCCACGGCGTCCCGGACGGCACCGGCGCCCTCGGCCACCGCGCTCACGCGGACGACCACGTCGTCGGGGGTCAGCGTCCCGGTGAGGCCGTGGTCGGCCTCGCACTGCGGGTCGCCGCACTGCGCGGGCTCCAGGTCCACGCGCGAGACCGCGCCCCACCCGATCGCCAGCGTCAGCTCGGTGGCGGGGTCGCCGGGACGGTGCTGCTCGGGCGAGCCGAGCACGTGCGTCAGCGCGACGGACCGCAGCTCCGACAGCGGGACGGCCTCCGTGGTGGCCGCGGCGCTCGCCGAGGGGTGCTCGCTGTCCGCCGGGTGGTCGTCCACGTGCGCGACGACCAGGCGGGTGGGCGTCAGCGCGAGCACGGTGACGTGCCGGCGCACCTCGGAGGCGTCGAACGTCGTCTCCGGGTGCACGAGGTGGGCCTCGACGGGTTCGTCGGCGAGCGCGACGTCGAGCACGTCGGCCACCAGCTCGGGGTAGTACCCCGCGCGGTGCAGGTCGCGGAGCAGGTCGGTGGACGGTGCGGGCACCACGACATCCTCCCACCGACCGGGGCGGCCCGTCACACCGTCCGCCCGCGGGCACGACGCGCCGCGTGCCCGCCGCTCATGCGGGCAGCGCCCGGCGCGGCCCGTCGGCGCGCGCGGCCGTCCCGACCCGCGCCGTCGCGCCGAGCACGTACGCCCCCCGCTCCGCGACGACGACCGGGTTGAGCTCGAGCGCGAGCAGCTCCGGGAGGTCGTCCGCGAGCACGGACACGCGCGCCAGCACGTCCTCGAGCGCGGCCACGTCCAGCGGCGGGACGCCGCGGTAGCCGAAGAGCCGGGCGGAGGACCGCGGGGCGCGCACCATCTCGGACACGTCGACGTCGGTGAGCGGCGTCACGGCGTACGCCAGGTCGCCCAGCAGGTCGGTGGTGTCGCCGCCGAGGCCGAACCCGAGCACCGGTCCGAACAGCGGGTCCTCCGACGAGCGGATGACGGTCGCGACGCCGTGCGGGGCCATCGCCTGGACCTCCAGGGGCGCGCGGCCCTCCGCGGGTGCGTGCGGGGCGGCGAGCTCGAGCACCTGGGCGACGTCGGCGCGCAGCTCCGCGGCGTCGTGCACGTCCAGCCGCACGCCGCCCAGGTCGGAGCGGTGCCGCAGGGCGGGCACGGTGGACTTCAGGGCGACCGGCCAGCCGAGCCGCTCGGCGGCGGCGACCGCCTCGTCGGCGTCGTGCACCGGCACCGACGCCAGGACGTGCACGCCGGCGAGCGCGAGCAGCTCCGCCGTGCGGTCGGGCCCGAGGTCGAGCACCGCCGGACGGCCCGCCTCCTCGAGCCAGGAGTCGATCAGTCGCCGCGCGGTGCGCGCGTGCACGCCCTGCGGGTGCACCAGGGTGCCGCGGTCCCCGGACCGCCACGCGGCGTACCGCACCGCCTGCCCGAGGGCGAGCACGGCGTCCTCCGGCGTGGTGTACGCGGGGACCGTGCGCAGCAGGCCGTCGGCGTCGGGCGCCGTGAGCTGCGGCGTCGCGCCGTGCAGACCGAGCAGGCACGCCACCGACGTGCGACCCGACCCGGCGGCGGCCCGGGCCAGCGCCTGCGCGACCCGGTCGTCGCGCGGGCCGGCGGTGGGCACGTGCACGGTGACCACGACGTCGACCCCGGGGTCGGCGTACACGTCCCCGAACGCGCGGGCGACCCGCTCCTCGTCCGCGTCCTCGGGGAGGATCACCGCCTCCCCCGCGACCGTCAGACCGGCGGTCACGACCGCCTCCTGCACGAGCGCCGCCATCGACGGCGACGACGCCACCACCGCGGCGCGCCCGCCGGGCGGCAGGGGCTGCAGCGCGAACAGCTGGGCCGCCTCGAGCATCTGGTGCGTGTTGTCGACCAGCACCACGCCGGAGCGACGCATCACCTCGTCGAGCGTCCGGCGCGGCGCCTGGGTGGGCCGCACGGCGTGGCCGGGCGGCACGACGTGCCCGGAGCGCCCCGCGGTGACCACCACGACCGGCTTGACCCGGGCCAGCCGGCGGGCCACCCGGGAGAACTTGCGCGGGTTGCCGATCGACTCCAGGTAGAGCGCGACGACGTCGGTGCCGTCGTCGTCCTGCCAGAACTGCATGAGGTCGTTGCCCGACACGTCGGCGCGGTTGCCCGCCGACACCAGGTGGGCCAGGCCGAGGTACCGGCGGCGCACGGACCCGAGCAGCGACACCGCCGCCGGGGCGGACTGGCAGAACAACCCGATCCGCCCCGCGGGCGGCGGGTCCTCGGTCAGGGAGGCGTTCAGCAGCCCTCCCGCGGCGTGCGCGAGCAGGCCGTAGGACACGGGTCCGACGACGCGCATGCCCGCCGCGTGCGCGGTGCGCAGCAGGGCCCGCTGCAGCGCCAGGCCGGTCGGCCCGGTCTCCGCGAAGCCCGCGGACAGCACCACGACGCCCCGCACCCCCAGCCGTCCGAGCGAGCGCACCGCGACGACCGCGTCCGCGGCGGGCAGCGCGAGCACGGCCAGGTCCACCGGACCGGGCACCGCGTCCAGGTCCGGCCACGTCCGCACGGCCACCGGCGTGCCGGGCTCCGGGGCGCGCCCGACCACGTGCACCTGGACCGGCTCCGCCGGACCTGCGGGCTCGACGACGGCGCCCGTGCGGTGCTCCGGCTCCCCCGGCCCGTGCACCCCTCCGGCCGCGAGGTCCGCGAGCACGCGGGACGCCAGGAGGTCCGGCAGGGACCCGGGCTCCGCGTCGGGCGACGTCAGCACCAGCACCGAGCGCGCGGCGAGCAGCCCCTGCACGCTGCGCGACTCCGCGGTGTGCTCGCGCGCCGCCGTCACCGCCAGCGACCGGTCCGTGGGATGGATGTCGAACGACACCGTGACCACGCCGTCCTCGAGCCGCTGCTGCAGCGTGTAGCCGGCCTCGCGGAACACGGCGATCATGCGGCCGTTCTGCGGCAGCACGTCGGCGGTGAAGCGGCGCACCCCGCGCTCGCGCGCCGCGGCGGCCAGGTGCTCCAGCAGCACGGAGCCGAGCCCGCGACCGTGGTGCGCGTCGGCGATGTTGAACGCGACCTCCGCCTCGTCCGGCCCGACGCGGTCGTAGCGCGCGACCCCGATGATCGCGTCGTCCCCGGTCACGGCCACCAGCGCCACCCGGTCGTGGTGGTCGACCTGGGTGAACCGGGCCAGGTCGCGGTCCGGGAGGCGCTCCAGCGGCGCGAAGAACCGCAGGAAGGTCGACGCCTCGGACTGCGCGACGTGGAACGCCTGGAGCGCGGCGGCGTCCTCCGGCCGGATCGGGCGGACGTGGGTCGTGCTGCCGTCCCGCAGCACGACGTCGGCCTCCCAGCTCTCCGGGTACCCGACGGGCGCGGCGTCGTCCCGCGGCTCGTCGGCGCGCGCGTCCCCGGTGACCTCCGCCATGCGCACGAGCCTAACGGGGCCGGGCCCGCGCGTCGTGGTCGTCCCCAGGGCCGCCGGACGGGGACAATGGGCCGTCACCCACCGCCGATCCCGGGAGCCGCATCCGCATGGCGCGCCGCAGCAGCACCCCCGACGTCCCGCCCGAGGACGTCGTCGAGCGCATCGTCGACATCGACGTCGCGACCGAGATGGAGGGCTCGTTCCTCGAGTACGCGTACTCCGTCATCTACTCGCGCGCGCTCCCGGACGCCCGCGACGGCCTCAAGCCCGTGCAGCGGCGGATCCTGTTCCAGATGCACGACATGGGCCTGCGGCCCGACCGCGCGCACGTGAAGTCGGCCCGCGTGGTCGGCGAGGTCATGGGCAAGCTGCACCCCCACGGCGACGCCGCGATCTACGACGCGATGGTCCGGATGGCGCAGCCGTTCTCGCTGCGGCTCCCCCTGGTCGACGGGCACGGCAACTTCGGCTCGCTCGACGACGGCCCGGCGGCGCCCCGGTACACCGAGGCGCGCATGGCTCCCGCCGCGCTCGCGATGACCGCCGGGCTCGACGAGGACGTCGTCGACTTCGTGCCGAACTACGACAACAAGCTCACCCAGCCGGGTGTGCTCCCGTCGGCCATCCCCAACCTGCTCGTGAACGGGGCGTCCGGCATCGCGGTCGGCATGGCGACCAACATGGCGCCGCACAACCTCGTCGAGGTCGTCGCGGCCGCCCGGCACCTGGTGCTGCACCCGGACGCGACGCTCGAGGAGCTCATGCGGTTCGTCCCAGGCCCCGACCTGCCCTCGGGCGGCAAGATCGTCGGGCTCGACGGGGTGCGCGACGCGTACCGCACCGGGCGCGGGGCGTTCCGCACCCGCGCCACCGCCCGCATCGAGAACGTCACGCCGCGCCGCAAGGGCATCGTCGTCACCGAGCTGCCGTACACGGTCGGTCCCGAGAAGGTCATCGAGAAGATCAAGGAGGGCGTGCAGTCCAAGAAGCTCTCCGGCATCTCGGACGCGCTCGACCTCACCGACCGCCAGCACGGGCTGCGCCTGGTCATCGAGGTCAAGACCGGGTTCAACCCCGAGGCCGTCCTGGAGCAGCTCTACCGGTACACGCCGCTCGAGGACTCGTTCTCCATCAACAACGTCGCGCTCGTCGACGGGCAGCCCCGCACGCTCGGGCTGCGCGAGCTGCTGCAGGTCTGGGTCGAGCACCGCATCTCCGTGGTCCGCCGCCGCAGCCAGTTCCGGCTGACCCGCAAGCGCGAGCGCCTGCACCTCGTGGAGGGCCTGCTCGTCGCGATCCTCGACATCGACGAGGTCATCCAGGTCATCCGGTCGTCCGACGACGCGGAGACCGCCCGCACCCGCCTGCGCGACGTCTTCGACCTGTCGGAGCCGCAGGCCGAGTACATCCTCGAGCTCCGGCTGCGCCGCCTGACGCGGTTCTCGCGCATCGAGCTGGAGAAGGAGCGCGACGAGCTGGCCGAGCAGATCGCGGCCCTCGAGGCGCTCCTGGCCGACGAGGGCCTGCTGCGCGGCGCCGTGTCCGACGAGATGGCGGAGGTCGCCGCCACGTACGGCACGCCCCGCCGGACGATCCTGCTCGAGTCCGCCGGCGGGTCGGTGACGGCCGCGGAGGGCGCACCGGCGCCCCGCTCGGCGCGCGGGGCGGCACCGGCCCTGTCGCTCGAGATCGAGGACTCGCCCTGCTACGCGCTGCTCTCCGCGACCGGGCTCGTGGCCCGCACGGCGGGCACCGACGTCGTGCTGCGACCCGCGCCCGGCGCCGGGCGCTCCCGGCACGACGTGCTCGCGGGCGCCGTCCCGGCGACGGTCCGCGGCGAGGTGGGCGTCCTCACCTCCCGCGGCGTCGTGCGCCGGGTCTCCGTGCTGGACCTGCCCGCGCTGCCCCCGACGGACGGAGCGCCGAACCTGTCCGGCGGCCTGCCCCTGCCGGAGCTGCTCGCCCTCGACGCGGGCGAGCGGGTCGTCGGGCTGGTGCCGGTCACCGCGGACGCGCCGACCCTGGCGCTCGGGACCGCGCAGGGCGTCGTCAAGCGGGTCACGCCGGGCGAGGCCCCGGCCAACCGCGACTCCTGGGAGGTCGTGGCGCTCAAGGACGGCGACGAGGTCGTCGGCTGCGCGACCGTGGGCGAGGAGGACGAGCTGGTCTTCGTCGCGTCCGACGCGGCGCTCCTGCACTTCCCCGCCGCGTCGGTCCGGCCGCAGGGCCGCCCGGCCGGCGGCATGGCCGGCATCAAGCTCGCGCCCGGCGCGCGGGTGGTGCACTTCGGCGCGCTGCCCGCGGGCAGCGACCCGGACGGGACCGTCGTGGTCACGGTGGCCGGGACCTCCGACGCCCTGCCCGGCACGCAGGCCGGCACGGCCAAGGTGACGCCGTTCGGGCGGTTCCCGGGCAAGGGCCGGGCCACCGGCGGCGTCCGGGCGCACCGGTTCCTCAAGGGCGAGGACGCGCTGTTCCTCGCCTGGGCCGGCCCGGCGCCGGCGCGCGCCACCGGGTCCGCCGGCCAGCCCGTCGACCTGCCGGAGCCGGACGACCGGCGCGACGGCTCGGGGCAGCCGCTCGCCGCGCCGCCGGTCGCGATCGGCTGAGCCCGGGGGCCGGCTGAGCCCGGGGGCCCGGCCGACGGCCGGGCCCGCCGTCAGCGGCCGAGGCAAGCCGCCGCGACCCGGGCGCGCACCAGCGCCGCGATCTCCTCGAGCGAGCGCACCTGCGCGGCGTCCAGCGGTCCGAGCAGCAGGTCGCCGACCATGACCCGCCGGGTGGCCTGCGCCGCGCGCGCCGCGGCCGTGCCCGCCTCGGTCAGCGCGACGACGGTCCCGCGGGCGTCCTGACGGTCGCGGCTGCGCGTGACCAGCCCGCGCAGCTCCATGCGGCGCAGCTGGTGCGACACCCGGCTGTCCTGCCACTCCGCGGCGGCGGCCAGGTCCTTGGCGCGCAGGCCGGGCTCGCCCGCCGCGAGCAGGGGCTCCAGCAGCTCCAGGTCCGCCACGGAGACGCCCGCCTCCGCCCCGAGCCCCCGCTCGAGCGCGGTGAAGAACTCCCGGGACAGGCCCAGGTACGCCCGCCAGGTCGCGTCCTGCGGGAGCTGCTCCTCCGCCGCGTGCGCCGCCGCCATGCGGCTCAGCGTAGAACCACCGGACCCCGCGCGGGGCCGGAAACCACCGGCCGCCCGCTACAGCTCGATCGTCAGGAGACGCGAGCCGTGCGTGACCTCGTACCCGAGGTCGGCGTACAGCCCGTGCGCCCCCGACGGGTTCGCGGTGTCGACGTCGAGCTCGGCGTACTGGATGCCGTCCTCCCGGTACGCCTCCATCACGGCGGTGAGCAGCGCGACCGCCAGCCCGCGACCGCGCCACGCGCGCCGCACCCCGAGCAGCTCCGTGTAGCCGGAGGTGTAGCCGGCGACCGGCCAGTCCTGCTCGTACCGGCCCGAGAGCGCGTAGCCGGCGACCTCGCCGGTGGCCTCGTCCACGGCCACCCGGCTCCAGGCGGGCGCGAACATCGAGCGGCCGTGCTGCCACGCCTCCGGGGTGCGCGGCTCGCTGCCCCAGTGGTCCGCGAACGCCTCGTTGTGGGCGAGCCGCACCGCCTCGTCGAGCTCCGGGGTCCACGGGACGACGCGGACGCCCTCCGTGCGGCGCACCTCCGGCAGCGGAGCCGCCAGGTCGCGGCGCATCTCGGCGTAGTACCGCACCGGCGTGAAGCCCGCCGCGGCGTACAGCCCCAGCGCGTCGGCGCGGTGGTCCTCGACGTAGGCGCCGATCCGGCCCGGCACCTCCTTGCCGGACGCCGCGAGCAGCTGCCGCGCCCGGCCGGTGCCCCAGGCGACGAGCGCCCGGCCGACGCCCCGTCCGCGGTGCGACGGGTCCACGCCGCCGGACAGGTGCGCGCGGACCACGCGCAGGTCACCGGGGTGGGACTCGACGACCATCCACGCGCGCGGCTCGCCGTCGGCGTCCAGGCCGACGCGGGTGTCGGCCGCGACGTCCTTCCAGTCCCCGTCGAACCACTCGTCGACCTCGGCCTCGGCGGTGCGCGCCGGCGCCTCGTCGGCCTCCTCCGTCCGCGCGACCAGGGCGAAGAGGGCGGGGACGTCGTCCCGGCGCAGCGCCCGCCAGGTCAGCCCCGTGGCGGCCGGGTCGGGCTCCGGCAGCACCGCGGGCGCTGCGGCGCGCTCCGCGATGGGTGCCAGGGTGTGCTCGGTCGTCGGTCGCGTCGTGGTCATGCGTCCACGGTGCCTGACGGGGCCGTCGATGTCATCCGAGATTGCGCGTGCCCCCGCGCGCGGTCAGGCGTCGATCTGGGAGGCGTCGAGGGTCGCGGCGCCGGCCACGATGAAGTCCTTCCGCGGTGCGACGTCCGAGCCCATGAGCAGCTCGAAGGTCTCCTCCGCGCTGCGGACCAGCGCGTCCGCGCTCTCGGCGGCCGGCAGGGTGACGCGGCGCAGGGTGCGGAACCGCGGGTCCATCGTCGTCTCCGAGAGCTGGTCGGCGTCCATCTCGCCCAGACCCTTGTAGCGCTGGATGTCCTCCTTGTAGCGCTTGCCGGCCCGGTCGAGCTTCTTCAGCGTCGCCGCGAGCTCGGCCTCCGAGTACGTGTAGATGTACTCGTTCTTGCGGCTGCCGGCGCCGATCACCTCGATGCGGTGCAGCGGCGGGACCGCCGCGTACACCCGCCCGGCCTCGACCAGCGGGCGCATGTAGCGGAAGAACAGCGTCAGCAGCAGCGTGCGGATGTGCGCGCCGTCGACGTCGGCGTCGGTCATCAGCACGACCTTGCCGTACCGGGCGGCGTCCAGGTCGAACGTGCGGCCGGACCCGGCGCCGATCACCTGGATGATCGCCGCGCACTCCGCGTTGCGCAGCATGTCGGAGATGGACGCCTTCTGGACGTTGAGGATCTTGCCGCGGATCGGCAGGAGCGCCTGGAAGTCCGACGAGCGCGCGAGCTTCGCCGTCCCGAGCGCGCTGTCGCCCTCGACGATGAACAGCTCGCTGCGGCCGACGTCGTCGCTGCGGCAGTCGGCCAGCTTCGCGGGCAGCGACGAGGACTCCAGGGCCGTCTTGCGGCGGGAGATCTCCTTCTGCTTGCGGGCCGAGACGCGTGCCCGCATCTCCCCCACGACCTTGTCGAGCAGCGCCGCCGACTGCGCCTTGTGCTCCCGCTTGCTCGACGTGAGGATCGCGGCGAGCTCGGTGTCGACGACCTTCGCGACGATGCCCCGCACCGGGGCGGTGCCCAGGACCTCCTTCGTCTGGCCCTCGAACTGCGGCTCCGCGAGCCGGACGGTCACGACGGCCGTCAGGCCCGCCAGCACGTCGTCCTTCTCGATGCGGTCGCTGCCGTCCTTCGCGGAGATCTTCAGCCGGCGGGCGTTCGCGTCCACCTGCTTGCGCAGCGTCCGCAGCAGCGCCGTCTCGAACCCGGCCAGGTGCGAGCCGCCCTTCGGCGTCGCGATGATGTTGACGAACGTGCGGACCTCGGTCTCGTAACCCGTGCCCCAGCGCAGCGCGATGTCGACCTCGCAGTCCCGCTGCACCTCCTGCGGCGTCATGTGGCCGCGCGCGTCCAGCACGGGGACCGTCTCCGTGAACGACCCGGAGCCCGTGAGCTTCCACGTGTCGGTGACGGGGGCGTCGGGGGCGAGGAAGTCGGCGAAGTCGACCGTGCCCCCGTCGTGCCGGAACACCTCCTCGTGCGGGCCCTCCGCGCCCGGCGTCCCGGCCAGCCCGCGCTCGTCGCGCACCGTGATCGTCAGGCCCGGCACCAGGAAGCTGGTCTGCCGCGCGCGGGTCACGAGCTCGTCGTAGGAGAACACCGCGGTCGACGGGAAGATGGTGCGGTCCGCCCAGTAGCGGATGCGGGTGCCCGTGCGGCCCCGCGCGACCTTGCCGACCACGTCCAGCTGCGACCGGGCGACGAACGGCTCGAACGGCGAGTCCGGGGTGCGGCCCGCGCGGTCGTCGAACACGCCCGGCTCGCCCCGGTGGAACGTCATGCGGTGCGTCTTGCCCCCGCGGTCGACCTCGACGTCGAGCCGCTCCGACAGCGCGTTCACCACGGAGGCGCCGACACCGTGCAGACCGCCGGACGCCCCGTACGACCCGCCGCCGAACTTGCCGCCCGCGTGCAGCTTCGTCAGGACGACCTCGACACCCGTCAGGCCGGTCTTCGGCTCGACGTCGACGGGGATGCCGCGCCCCTGGTCGCGGACCTCGACCGACGAGTCCGCGTGCAGGACGATGTCGATCCGGTCGCCGTGCCCCGCGAGCGCCTCGTCGACGGAGTTGTCGATGATCTCCCAGAGGCAGTGCATGAGACCGCGGGAGTCCGTCGACCCGATGTACATGCCCGGGCGCTTGCGGACGGCCTCCAGCCCCTCGAGCACGGACAGGTGGCGGGCGGTGTAGCTGGACTCGGCGGATGCGGTCGACACGGTGCCCGAGCCTAATCGCTCCACCGGGCACTCCCGCGGAGCCATGCCGCGCCGGGAGTGTGCCGGTCGTGTTGCGGCTGTGTGAGCACCGGGTGACTTCTGCTTCGCCCGCAGCGAACCACCCGCTCCCGACGGGAAGGATCCCGGGCCGGGATGGTTGTATGACAACGTGACTGGGACTCTTGAGACCACGACTCCGCTGACTGCAGCCGACCGCTGCGACCGCTGCGGCGCTCAGGCCTACGTCCGCGTGCTGCTGCCCGTGGGCGAGCTGCTGTTCTGCGCGCACCACGCGCGCGAGCACGCGCCGAAGTACTCGCAGCTCGCGACGCACGTCCAGGACGAGACCGACAAGCTCCTCGCCGAGCACGGCGCCGGCGCCGGGGCGCGCTGACCGCACCACGACCCCCGCGGCGCGCCGGGACCGCGCGACGCCGCCACCGCACCACCACGACGGGCCCGCCCGGCCGAGAAGCCGGGCGGGCCCGTTCGCGTCCGCAGGGCCGGCGAGGAGCCCGGCGAGGAGCCCGCGGGGTGACCGGCACACGAACGGCCCCTCCCCGACCGCGTGGTCGAGGAGGGGCCGTCCTGCTGCCCCGGGGGGGCTCAGTCGAGGTAGTCGCGCAGCACCTGCGAGCGGCTGGGGTGCCGCAGCTTCGACATGGTCTTGGACTCGATCTGACGGATCCGCTCGCGGGTCACGCCGTAGACCTTGCCGATCTCGTCGAGGGTCTTCGGCTGGCCGTCGGTCAGGCCGAAGCGCATCGACACGACGCCGGCCTCCCGCTCGGACAGCGTGTCGAGGACCTGGTGCAGCTGCTCCTGCAGCAGCGTGAAGCTCACCGCGTCGGCGGGCACCACGGCCTCGGAGTCCTCGATGAGGTCACCGAACTCGCTGTCGCCGTCCTCGCCCAGCGGGGTGTGCAGCGAGATGGGCTCGCGTCCGTACTTCTGGACCTCGACGACCTTCTCGGGGGTCATGTCGAGCTCCTTGGCGAGCTCCTCGGGCGTCGGCTCCCGGCCGAGGTCCTGGAGCATCTGCCGCTGGACGCGGGCGAGCTTGTTGATGACCTCGACCATGTGCACCGGGATGCGGATGGTGCGCGCCTGGTCGGCCATCGCGCGGGTGATCGCCTGGCGGATCCACCACGTGGCGTACGTCGAGAACTTGTAGCCCTTGGTGTAGTCGAACTTCTCGACCGCGCGGATCAGACCGAGGTTGCCCTCCTGGATCAGGTCCAGGAACAGCATGCCGCGGCCGGTGTAGCGCTTGGCCAGCGAGACGACGAGGCGGAGGTTCGCCTCGAGCAGGTGGTTCTTGGCCCGTCGGCCGTCCTGCGCGATCCACTGCAGCTCGCGGCGCGCCTTCGGCTCCAGGTCGTCGCCGACCGCGGCGAGGCGCTCCTCGGCGAACAGGCCGGCCTCGATGCGCTTGGCGAGCTCGACCTCCTGCTCGGCGTTCAGCAGCGCGACCTTGCCGATCTGCTTGAGGTAGTCCTTGACCGGGTCGGCGGTCGCACCGGCGGTCACGACCTGCTGCGCGGGCGCGTCGTCCTCGTCGCGGTCGGAGACGACGAAGCCGACGTCCTCGGTCTCCTCGTCCGCCTTGGGGGTCGCGGCGGCGGGCGTCGCGGGCGTCTCGGTGTCGCCGTCCTCGGTGGACTCGTCGTCACCGTCCGTGGTGGCGTCCGCCGGGTCGATCTCGACGTCCTCGATCTCGACCTCGTCCGGCTCGACGTCCTCGTCGTCGATGTCGTCCTCGGCCTTGCCGGCGGCCTTGACGGGCTTCGCGGTCGCGGCCTTGCCGGTGGTGGTCTTCTTCGCCGCGGGCTTGGCCGCGGCACGCTTGCGGGGCGCCGGCTTGGCGTCGTCGCCGTCCTCCGACACGACGGCCTTGGTGGACGGCCGGGCCTTCGCGGTGGTGGCGGCCGCGACGCGCGTCGTGGCCGCGGTGGGCTCGGAGACCGAGATCCCGGCGTTGGCCAGACCGCGCACGACGGCCTTCAGCCGCTTGGCGTCCTCCACCTGCGCGGCCTCGCAGGCCGAGCGCAGCGCGGCGGCGTCGACGCTCCCGCTGGTGCGCCCGCGGCGGACGAGGTCCTGCAGGGCGGGGTGCTCGAACTCGCGCGGAAGGGTGGGGGTGGAAGTCTGGGGCGTCACGAATGACCTTTCGGCAGCAAAGGGACCCGGTTCGGCGCATCGGGTACCTCGATATTGTACCGGCCGCACCCACGGCGGAGCATCGCCCGGGGGTGGCGAGACCCTGGCCGGCGCGGCAGGTGACCCTGTCGTGAGTGCTCAACGCGCGGGTCGCCCGGAGGATTCCCGCAGGCCCGTCCCGGGCGTGTCACCACGGGGGCCCGGGATCGCCTCGCGAGGGCCGCCGACGGACCACGGGACACGCACCCGCAGGGGCTCCCCGACCACGCAGGACGTGCGCACGCGAGAGCCCGGCGGGCCACACGGGACGTGCACACACGAGAGCCAGGCGGGCCACGCGGGACGCGCACACGCGACGACTCGACGGCCACGCCGCACACGCACACGCGGCGACCCGACACCACGCCGCACACGCACCAGCGAGAGACCGGCGTCCACGCAGGGCTCACCCACGCCCGAGCCCGGCGCGGGCGTGGGCGCCGCCGAAGCGCGGCAGCGGAGCACCGCTGAGGCGCCCCCTCGCCCCGGCAGCACCGGCGTCCCCGGACCCGCGTCCGGCGGCGCGACCTCCCGCGTCGCGGCGGGCGTGCCCTGGTCGCGCGAGGTCAGCTCGGGTCGGGCTTCACCGCGAGGACGGGGCACGGCGAGTCGAGCAGGATCCGCTGGGCGTTGGCGCCGAGGATGAGCTTGCCCACCGGGCTGCGACGGCGCAGGCCGATGACGATGAGCGTGGCGCCGGTCTCCTCGGCGGTGCCGATGAGGTCCTCGGCGACATCGCGACCCCCGGCGATCACGCGGATGTCGTGCGGGATGCCCCGCGACTCCAGCGAGCTGCGCACGTCGTCGAGCGAGGCGGACAGCTCGGAGCGCTGCTCGTCGCTCTCGTCCCCCCGCTCGCTGACGACCACGACGAGCGGCTCCGACCGGCGCACGGCCTCGCCCGTCGCGGCGGCCAGGGCGGCACGCCCCTCGACCGTCGCCAGGTACCCGACCACGATGCTCATGGGTGCTCCTCGCACGTGTTGCTCGGCGTCCGTCGCCGGCAACGCGAGGACATCGCTCGGGTGCGGCTGCGGACCGTGGTCCGACGGTACCGGAACGCGCCGCACCCGCACGACAGCGCCGGGCCGCTCAGCAGCGACGACGCAGCCACCCCGGAGCCAGCCCGACACCGAGCGCCCGGTCCAGGAGCTCGGCCAGCCGGTGGGACGGGTCCTCCGCGAGCGCCCGGTCGACCAGCAGCCGCGCCCGGATCGCGTCGCCCGCCCACCAGGCGAGCAGCGCCAGCAGCGTGCACGCGGGTGCCTGCCGGCCCGTGCGACCGTGGGCCACGACGGCCTCGAGCACCGCGCGCGCTGCCGACGCGACGTCCTCCCGAGGCTCCTCGGCGTGCTCGGGCTCGAGCAGCACGTCCAGCGTGCGCCGCACCGCCGCGGACACGGATGCCGCGTCGGCGGGAGCGACCTCGGACCCGCGGGCGCCGTCGTCCGCGTCCGACGCCGCGGCGGAGTCCGCACCCCCGGCGCCGGGCACGCCCGTCGTGCCACGCCCGGCCGGACGCGCGTCCGTGGCGTCGCCCTGCGTCCCCCGTGCGCCGTCCCCCACGCCGGATACACCGTCGACGGTCCCGGCGCCGCCCGCGGCTGTCGACGCGTCGCCCGTCAGGCCCGCGCCATCCTCGACCGTCCCGGCACCTGCCCCGGACGTCGGCCCGCCGTCCGCCGCGTCCGCGCCGCCGGAGTGCGGGAGGTGTCGCAGCAACGCATCCGGGAGGGTCGCCTCCGGCCGGATCAGGGTGAGCACCACCGCGTCCCGCACGGTCGTGTCCTCGAGCGCGGCCTCGATGCGACCGAGCTGGGCGGGACTCAGGTCGACGCCCTCGCCCGGCGACCGGTGCACGTCGGCGACGGCGGCGCGCCAGGCCCGGAGCGAGCGTTCCCTCCAGCCGAGCAGCGCCTCCGGGCCGGACGCACGCAGCCGGGCGTCCGTCCACCGGGACCTGGCGGCGGCTGCTGAGCGCCGGCGGCCCGCGGGTGCCACGGGGACGGCGGCGAGCTCCGTACGCCGGGGCAGCGGCCGGGCGCGGGACACCGGGCCGGCGATCCCGCCCTGCTCCAGCTCCGCGAGCGGTCGCCCGCCGGGCGGGCAGCACGCCGCGTCGAGGCACGTCAGTCCCAGGTACCGACCCTGCGCCACCATCCAGGTCGTGACCGGACCGAGGTGCTCCAGCGCCGCCCGGGCCGACTCGGCCGCCCGCTGCGTGTCGGCACCTCCGACGGCGCCCGACCCCGGCGGGAGGTCGCGCGGGTCGCCCTCGGTGCTGTAGACGACGACCACGACCTCCACCGCGTGGTCGGCCGCGAGGTGCCCGGCGACGTCGTCGAGCAGGTCCGGACCTGCCGGGCTGAGGACGTCGTCCAGGTCGATCCTGGCCACGAGGCCGATGCTGCGTCCCGGACCGCGGAGCCCGACGGCGACCAGGCACTCCTCGGGGCGGAAGCCCAGCTGGTACGGCAGCGCTCCGAGCAGCTCCGGGGTGGGGTGGGGACGCTGCTGCGCAGGCGCGAGCCGGGTGGCGCCCCGCCCGTGGGTGTCCGCCGCGGGTGGCGTCGCGCTCGCCGCCGCGCTCGGCGCCGTGGTCGTGGTCGTGGTCGTGGTGGTCATGGCGTCACTCCACCGCGGCACCGGCCCGTCGCGGCGCGCCGGCGCGGGCGCGCTGGGGACGACGCACCGGCGACGGCCCTGTGGAGGACTCGGCCCCCGCGCGGGGAGCGGCGCTACTGTGACCGCGTGCTCGTCCGACCTGCCACCGCTCTGCTGGTGCTCGCGGTCCTGTCGACGGCGGCCTGCGCGGACGACGACCCGGCGCCCGCCCCCACCACCCTCGTGAGCCCGGACCCCACGCCCGCGCCGACGGAGTCCCTGCTGCCCAGCCCGACGGCCACCGGCTCGCAGGTCGGAGGGCTGGCGCCCGGCTTCCCGTCCGAGCTGGTGGCTCCGCCCGAGGGCAGCGACATCCTCGTCTCGAGCGCCGAGCCGGACGCGGCGACGGGCCTCACGACGATCAGCCTCAACCTCCGCAGCCCGCTGGGCACGGACGCGCTGGTGCAGGACGTGCGCGACCAGCTCGCGGCCGCCGGCTTCACGGAGACGGTCGTGGACCCGGGCACCTCGGGGCTGGCCGCCTCGTCCACGTTCGTGCGCGGGGACCAGGCCGACGAGATCCTGACGCTCGGCGTGCTGGACCGCGACGGCGTCCGCACGCTCACCCTGGGCGGGTCCGTCCGCCTCTGAGGCCCTAGGCTCGCCGCGTGAGCCCCACCACCGCCCTGGTCGACGTCGAGGATCTGCGCCCCCGGGTGGACGCCCTGCTCACGGAGCACGTCGCGGGGCTCGTCCCCGAGCTGGCGGCCGCCGGCGCCGGCGCCGTCCCGCTCGCGGAGGCGCTCGGGCAGATGCTCGCCGGCGGCAAGCGGCTGCGGGCGGCCTTCTGCTACTGGTCGTGGCGCGCGCACGGCGGGGAGGCGGGCTCGGCGGACGCGGAGGTCGTCCTGCGGGTCGGTGCCGCGCTCGAGCTGTTCCAGGCCGCCGCCCTGTTCCACGACGACGTGATGGACGACTCCGACACCCGCCGCGGCCAGCCGTCGGCGCACCGGCGGTTCGCCGCTCGGCACGTCGCGCAGGGGTGGTCGGGCGACGCGGGGCGGTTCGGGGAGTCCGCCGCGATCCTGCTGGGCGACCTCGCGCTCGTCGCGAGCGAGCGCGAGCTCGTCCGGGCCGTCGAGCGGTGCCCGGCGGACCGGCGGACGGGGGCGCACGACGTCTTCGAGCGCATGCGCACGGAGGTCACGGTCGGGCAGTACCTCGACCTGCTGGCGCAGGTGCTGCCGTGGGGCGAGGACCCGGTCGAGGACGAGGCCCGCGCCCGGGAGGTGATCGTCTCGAAGTCGGCCCGCTACAGCGTGGAGCACCCGCTGCGGCTCGGCGCGGTGCTGGCGGGCGCGGACGACGCGGCGCTGGCGGCCACGGCCCGCTACGGCCTGCCGCTCGGCGAGGCGTTCCAGCTCCGCGACGACCTGCTCGGCGTGTTCGGCGACCCCGCCGCCACGGGCAAGCCCGCCGGCGACGACCTGCGGGAGGGCAAGCGCACGGTGCTGGTCGCCCGGGCGATTGCCCGCGCGCAGGAGTCGGGCGACGTGGCGCTCGTCGACGCGCTGCGCACCGGCCTCGGCGACCGCGACCTGGACGACGCGGCGTGCGGCGCGCTGGCCGCCCTCATCGGCGCGAGCGGCGCGGTCGCCGACGTGGAGGAGCTGATCGCCGGGCTGAGCGACCGGGCGTTCACCGAGCTGGCCGCCGCGCCCCTGGCCGACGACGGCCGGGCGATGCTGCTCGAGCTGGCGCACGCCGCGGTGGACCGCCGGGCCTAGACGGCGGCGTCCCGAGCCGGTGTGCCGGCGCGGGTCCGGCCGCCCGCCGCCGCCCGCACCGGCACCGGCGCGTCACACGCTCAGAGCATCACCTGGGCGCGACGCCGCACCTCGGTCTTGTGCCCCGCGCGCAGGGCGTCGACGGGGCGTCCCGGCAGCGAGTCGTCCGGGGTGAACAACCACACGATGGCCTCCTCGTCGGAGAAGCCGGCGTCCCCGAGCACCGTCAGGGTGCCCTGCAGCGAGGCGAGCACCGTGGCACGCGCCGCGGGCGCCTCGTCGTCCTCGTCGGCGTGCGGGTCGGCGACCGGGTTCGCCGCGTCGACCGGGACGAGGAACGCCGCGGGGATGCTGAGGACCCGCGGCTCCCCCCGCCGGACGGCGGCCAGCCGCCGCTCCTTCAGCAGGCGGCGGACCTTGCCGGCGTCGAGGCCGAGCTCGTCGGCCGCGTCGGGCACGGTCAGCCAGGTGTCGACCAGGTCATCGGGGGTGGGCTGCGCAGTCACGCGGGCCAGCGTACTGAGCCCGGGCGGCATCCGACGCCTCGCGTCCCGGCGGCGCCGCCACCGGCCCGGACGTCCCGTGCGTCCACCCAGCGGGTGACGTCGCGACGGATCGGCGCAGGTCAACCGGACAAATGCGACCGCCGACTTCCCAGGCCCCGTCACCTGCACTACCGTCGCACTAGTCACATCAGTCACAGTAGTCACACACGTCACTCGCACACCGCCAGCGGCGACGTCCTCAGCACAGGGGTCCCCACCATGACGCAGCCCGCCCTCGCCCTCACGGACCAGGCCGCCCGCGCCCAGGCGCCCGGCGCCGCCTCCCGCGCCCGTGGACGCCGCCTCGCGACCGGGACCGGCGCCATCGCGATCGCCGCCGTCGCCGCCACGGCGTCGGCGGGAGCCGCGCACGCCGACGAGCAGTACACGGTGCGGTCCGGTGACACCGTCAGCCACATCGCCGCCCGGCACGGCACGACCGTCTCCGCCGTCCGCACGGCGAACGGACTGGACTCGCGCGCGTTCATCCGCGAGGGGCAGCGGCTCACGATCCCGACCCAGCGCTCCGCGACGACCGCGCCCGCCGCCGCGCCGCAGGCCACCGGCGGGTCCCACACCGTCGCCTCCGGCGAGACCGTCTCCGCCATCGCCCAGCGCTACGGCACCACCGTGGCCGCCGTCGTGTCCGCGAACGGCCTGGACTCGCGCGCGTTCATCCGCGTCGGCCAGACCCTCACCATCCCCGGCGCCACCGCGACGGCCGCCCCCGCCGCCGCACCCCAGGCCACCGGCGGGTCCCACACCGTCGCCTCCGGCGAGACCGTCTCCGCCATCGCCCAGCGCTACGGCACCACCGTCGCCGCCGTCGTGTCCGCGAACGGCCTGGACTCGCGCGCGTTCATCCGCGTCGGCCAGACCCTCACCATCCCCGGCGCCGGCGCCACCGCGACGGCCGCGCCCGCCGCCACGCCCCAGGCCACCGGCGGCACCGCGCTTGTCGGCAACACGTTCCTCGGCCGCACCTACGCGCCGAGCGTGGTCGCCTCCGCCAACGCGAACAAGGCGTCCCTGCTGGCGATGGGCGTGCCGAGCCGCGACCAGATGCAGGCGAAGGTCGCCTCGACCGCCCGGGCCATGGGCGTCGACGCCGCGCTGGCCCAGGCGATCGCGTTCCAGGAGTCCGGGTTCGACCACACGTCGGTCTCCCCCGCCAACGCGATCGGGACCATGCAGGTGATCCCGACGTCGGGCGACTGGGCGTCGGACCTGGTCGGCCGCGACCTCAACCTGCTGGACCCCGACGACAACGTCGTGGCGGGCGTGGCGATCCTGCGCCAGCTCGTGAAGACCTCGCCCGACCTGCCCACGGCCATCGCGTCGTACTACCAGGGCGCCGGCTCGGTGAAGCGCAACGGGATGTTCAGCGACACCCGGCGCTACGTGGCGAACGTCCAGACCCTCATGGCGCGCTTCTGACGGTCTGCCTGCCGGGTCCGGCGACCCCGCCACCGTAGACTGCGCGCCGTGGGAGCCACCGTCACCGATCCGCTCGTCGGCCGCCTGGTCGACGGGCGGTACCAGGTCGTCTCGCGGATCGCGCGCGGCGGGATGGCCACCGTGTACCTCGCGGTGGACCGCCGGCTGGACCGTGACGTCGCGCTGAAGGTGATGCACCCGCACCTCGCCGAGGGGACCGCGGGGGCGAACTTCGTCGCGCGGTTCCGGCGGGAGGCGCGCGCCGCCGCCCGGCTGACGCACCCCGGGCTCGTCGGGGTGTACGACCAGGGCGTCGACGGCGAGACGTCGTACCTGACCATGGAGTACGTCGACGGCGTGAACCTGCGGCGGCACCTCGCGGAGCGCGGGTCCCTGAGCGTCGGCGAGGCGCTCGGCGTGGCGGAGCAGGTGCTCGACGCGCTGGCCGCGGCGCACCGCGCGGGTCTCGTGCACCGCGACGTGAAGCCCGAGAACGTCCTGCTCGCGTCGGACGGCCGGGTGAAGGTCACGGACTTCGGTCTCGCGCGCGCCGTCACCGAGGTCACGTCCACCACCACCGGCACCGTCTTCGGCACCGTGGCCTACCTCGCCCCCGAGCTCGTGCTGCACGGCGGCAGCGACGCCCGCACCGACGTGTACGCCGCGGGCGTGCTGCTGTACGAGATGATCACCGGCGCGCAGCCGTTCACCGGCGAGACGCCCATCCAGATCGCGTTCCAGCACGTGAACTCCGACGTGCCCGCGCCGTCCGACACCGCGTCCTGGCTCCCGGTCGAGGTGGACGAGCTGGTCGGGGCGCTGTCGGCCCGCGAGCCCGACGACCGCCCGGCCGACGCCGGGGCCGCGCTCGCGCTGCTGCGGCGCACGCGGACGGCGCTCGACACCGCCACGCTCGACCGCCGCGTGGACGTCGAGCCGGCCGTGTCGCTCCCCCAGGCCACCGACCCGGAGTCCGACGGGCCGGGTGACCTCCGGGGCGACGACCCGTCCGACGACGACGGCCGTCCCTCGGACGCCACGGCGCGCATCGACGCACCCGGACGGACCGTCGCGCTGCCGATCGGCGTCGTCACCGCGGGCGGGCCCGAGCCCGCCGTCGACTCCCCCGCGCCGCCGCGCCGGCGTCGCTGGTGGCGCTGGGCGCTCGCCGCGGTGCTGGTCCTCGCCGCTGCCGGCGGCGGGACGTGGTGGTACCTCGCGGAGGGGCCCGGCGCCTACACGACCGTCCCCGAGGTGACGTCGCTGACCGTCGACGAGGCCGTGGCGGAGCTCCAGGACGCGGGTCTCGGGGCCGACCCCGTCGAGGAGTTCCACGACTCGGCGCCGAAGGGCACCGTCTTCGCCGCGGAGCCGGCCGAGGGCGACCCCGTGCGCAAGGACGGCAGCGTCACGCTGTCCGTCTCCCGCGGCCCCGACCTCGTCACCGTGCCCGCTGACCTCGTCGGGAAGCAGCAGGCCGACGTGGAGGCCGCAATCACCGGGGCCGACCTCGTCGTGGACTACAACGACAACGTCTACTCCGACACCGCCGGGTTCGGCGTCGTCACCGCGATCACCGACGCCGACGGGACCGCCGTCGAGCCGAACGCCTCCATCCGGCGCGGGTCCACGCTGTACCTCACCGTGTCCAAGGGACCCGAGCCCGTCACCGTGGTCTCCGTCGTCGGAGCGACCCTCGACCAGGCGCGGACGCAGCTCGACGCCATCGGCCTGAAGGTCGAGGCGCAGGAGGCGTTCAGCGACACCGTCGAGGCCGGCCGCGTGATCTCCCAGTCCCCCGAGGGCGGCACCGAGGGGCACCGCACGGACACCGTGACGCTGCAGGTGTCGAAGGGGCCGGAACCCGTGGCCGTGCCGAACGTTGAGCGCATGACGTTCGCCGAGGCCGAGAAGACACTCACCGACCTCGGGCTGAAGGTCGAGCGCAAGAACTCCTGGGGCGGCTTGATCGGGACGGTTGTCGACCAGAGCGTCCCGGAGGGCGAGTCAGTTCTACCGGGCACCGTCATCACCCTCACCGTCGTCTGACGCGCTGCGCACCACGACGCCCCGCGCAGCGGCCCTCGTCGGGGCGCGCGGCACGGGGCGTCGTCGCGGGGTCTCAGCTCCGGCGGAGCAGCTCCACCACCTGGAACGCGAGCTCCAGCGACTGCTGGTGGTTCAGCCGCGGGTCGACGAGCGTCTCGTACCGGCGCGCCAGCCCGGCGTCGTCGATCTCCTCCGCGCCGCCGAGCACCTCGGTGACGTCGTCCCCGGTGAGCTCGATGTGCAGCCCGCCCGGCACGGTCCCGAGCGACCGGTGCACCTCGAAGAACCCGGCGACCTCGTCCATGACGTCGGAGAACCGCCGCGTCTTGTACCCGGACGCCGACGTGATGCCGTTGCCGTGCATCGGGTCGCACACCCAGGTGACGGGACGGCCGTCGGCGGTGACCTTCTCGACGAGCGACGGCAGCAGGTCCCGGATCTTCCCGGCGCCCATGCGCGTGATGAACGTGATGCGGCCAGGCTCCGCGCTCGGGTTGAGCCTGTCGATCAGGCGCAGGGCGTCGTCGGCCGTCGAGGTCGGGCCGAGCTTGATGCCGATCGGGTTGTGCACGCGGCTGAAGTAGTCCACGTGCGCGCCGTCGAGCTGCCGGGTGCGCTCCCCGATCCACAGGAAGTGCGCCGAGCAGTCGTAGGGCAGCCCGGTCCGCGAGTCGATGCGCGTGAGGGGACGCTCGTAGTCGAGCAGCAGGCCCTCGTGGCTCGAGTAGAAGTCCACGGTCCGCAGCGCGTCGAAGTCGGCGCCGCACGCGGCCATGAACCGGATCGCGCGGTCGATCTCCGCGGCGATCTCCTCGTACCGCGCGTACGCCGGGTTCGCGGTGAAGCCCCGGTTCCACTCGTGCACCCGCAGCAGGGACGCGAAGCCCCCGGTGGTGAACGCGCGGATGAGGTTCAGCGTCGACGCGGACGTGTGGTACGCGTCGAGCAGCCGCTCCGGGTCGGGCGTGCGGGCCTCGGGCGTGAACTCGAAGCCGTTGATGATGTCGCCCCGGAACGCCGGCAGCGTCACGCCGTCGCGGGTCTCGGTCTCCGACGAACGCGGCTTGGCGTACTGCCCCGCCATCCGGCCCATCTTGATGACGGGCAGGCTGGCGCCGTACGTGAGCACGACCGCCATCTGCAGGACGGTCATGATCTTGCCGCGGATGTTGTCGGCCGTGGCCTCCGCGAACGTCTCGGCGCAGTCACCGCCCTGCAGCAGGAACGCCTCGCCCCGGCCCGCGGCGGCGAGCTGGCCGCGCAGCGCGTCCGCCTCCCCCGCGAACACCAGCGGGGGCAGCCCGGCGAGCCGGGCGCCGACGCGCGCGAGGGCGTCGGCGTCCGGCCACGCGGGCTGCTGCGTGACGGGCAGGGTCCGCCAGTGCTCGAGGCCCTCGAGCACCGCGGGGTCGGCCTCGACGCTCATCAGTGGGCCGCTGCGGGCACCAGGGGCTGCCCGATGCCCTCCAGGAGCGCGCCGAACCACGGCTGCGAGACGTCGAACGCCTTGCCGCCCGCGATCCGCGGGAACGCGATGGCCTTGAGGCGGTCGCCGTCCTCCTCGTCGTGGCCGATGACGCCGGCCTCGCCGCGCAGGGCGCACTCGACGGCCAGGTCGGTCATCGACTTGATGAGGCGCAGGTCCTCGGCGTTCGCGGCCGCGGCGCGCGAGTAGTAGCCGGACTTCTGGACCATGACCTTCTCGGCGCCGAGCTTCTCCGCGAACTGCTTCGCGAACCACTGGCCCGGGTTGATGGTGTCGAGCTTGACGTGGCCGAACGGGTCGCGCGGCACCTCGGCGCCGGACGCCTCGAGCTGCTCGACGATCTCGTGCATGCCCGCACCCTCGGACAGGAAGATGTTGACGTTGCCCTGGGAGTCCATGATCGCCTTGAGGCGCGCGGCCTCGGCGTCGATGTCGATCGCCAGCTCGGGCAGGAACACCGCGTGGATGTCCCAGCGCTCACGGGTCAGGCCGAGGGCCGGGGCCCACTCCTGGGCGTCGAGCCACTTGCGGTACTCGGACGCGGCGGCGGCGGTCAGCCAGCCGCAGTGCCGGCCCATGACCTCGTGCACGATGAGCATGCGCGGGCCGGAGCGGTGCTCGCCGATGACGTTCGCGGCGAACCCGGCGGCCTCCTCGGCGGCGGTCCAGGCGCCCAGCGACTGCTTGATCGGCACCACGTCGTTGTCGATGGTCTTCGGCAGGCCGACGACGGTCAGGCCGTAGTCGTTCTCCGCCAGGTACGCGGCGAGGTCCGCGGCCGTGGTGTTCGTGTCGTCGCCGCCGATGGTGTGCAGCACGTCGACGCCGTCGGCCTTGAGCTGCTCGGCCGCGACCTGCAGCGGGTCCTGGCCCTCCTGGACCAGCCCGCGCTTGACGCAGTCGGCCGCGTTGGTGAGCTTCACGCGGGAGTTGCCGATCGGCGAGCCGCCGAACCGGTGCAGGATGCCCGCCTGCCGGCGCGCCTCGTCGGTGATGACGATCTTGTCCCCGCGCAGCAGCCCGTAGTAGCCGTGCTCGTACGCGATGATCTCCACCTCGGGCGCGATCTCGGTGTACCGCTCGATGAGGCCACCGACGGCCGAGGACAGGCACGGAGCGAAGCCACCCGCGGTCAGGAGCGCGACGCGACGAACCGACATGAGACACACCTCTCGTTGATCAGCACGGCTGGGGGTCCCCAGCCCGCGCGCCACTGAACGCGACGCACGAGACCCGGAACCGGGACCGAGGTCCGGGGTGCCGCCACGCGCAGGGCACGGCGGACGGGCTCATCCTACTGAGCCGCGGCGTCCTCCTCCGGCGGGACCGGTGGCTGGACATCGGGCACGGCGCGGCCGCCCGGGGCGGTCGGCTCCGGGGCGGCGGGGCCGGTCGCGGCCGGGTGGCCGGTGGCGATGCGGGCCTTCTGCGTCGCGGCGTAGATGTCGACGTACTCCTGGCCGGACAGGCTCATGAGCGCGTACATGATCTCGTCGGTGACCGAGCGCAGGATGAACCGGTCGTTCTCCATGCCCTGGTAGCGGCTGAAGTCGAGCGGCTCGCCGATGACGACGCCGATGCGGCGCGGGTGCGGCAGGCGCTGCCCGAGCGGCTGGGCCTTCTCCGTGTCGACCATGACGACGGGGACCACCGGCGCGCCGGACTCCAGCGCCAGGCGGGCGACGCCGGTCTTGCCGCGGTACAGCCGGCCGTCGGGGCTGCGCGTGCCCTCCGGGTAGATGCCGAAGAGCTTGCCCTCCTCCAGGCGCCGCAGCCCGGTGCGCAGCGCCGCCTCGGACGCCTTGCCGCCGCTGCGGTCCACCGGGATGGTCCCGACGCCGCGCATGAAGCCCGCGGTCAGCCGTCCCTTGAGCCCGCGCCCCGTGAAGTACTCGTTCTTGCCGATGAAGACGATCTCGCGGTCCAGCACCAGGGGCAGGAAGAACGAGTCGATGACGGCCAGGTGGTTGCTCGCGAGGATCGCGCCGCCGCTGCTCGGCACGTGCTCCGCCCCGCGGACCCACGGGCGGAACAGCAGGTGCAGCAGCGGGCCGATCAGGACCCGCTTCATCAACCAGTAGAACAACCTGCCACCTCTCGCCCTCGTCGCGCGGGACCGTCGACCCCGTCCCGTGCCCTGTGCTCGGAGCCGACTCTAGAGTGCTGCCATGGCCCCGCGTCCCGACCACCCCGCCGACGACCCGTCCCCCGACGGGGACGAGCGCGACGCCGCGCGCGCCGACCGGTCCGCCGAGGTGTCCGACGAGCAGTGGGCCGCGATCGTCGCGGACCTGCAGGGCGGCACGGACCTCACCGGGCCGTCGACCTCCGGCGCCACGGGCCAGGACGACCCGCGGACGTCGTCCGGTCCCGCCGTAACCTACCCCGTCGCACCATGGGTCACCGACAGCCGCGTCGTGCGTCCGGCCCGGTCGGGGGGCGACGAGGCCCGGACCGACGCCGACGAGGACCGCTCCGCGGGCCTGCCGGGGGGCGGTACCGGGCGGGACTGGGACGCCACCGGGCAGATCGACGAGGCGGAGCGGCGCGTCGACGACGCGGAGCACTTCGTGCCGCCGGACCCCGGGCCGGTGCTCGGCGGCGACCCGCTGCTCACGATGGCGTGGCTCGCGGTCGGCGGGATGCCGCTGCTGTGGCTCGTCGTCCTGCTCGGCTGGCGCGACGCCCCGTCGGCGATCGTGCAGGCGTCGGTGGCGGTGTTCCTGCTCGGGCTCGTCGTGCTGCTGTGGCGGATGCCGCACCGGCGCGACGAGGACGACCACGACGACGCGGACGGCGCGGTCGTCTGAGCCGCGCGGGTCCGCGCGTCACCGCACCCGCGGGCGACCGGGCACCGCGGGCGGCTCGGCCCCGGCGGGCGGCTCAGCGCCGCGCGAGGTCCGCCGCGCCGACGATGCCCGCGTCGTTGCCCATCGAGGCCAGCGCGAACGTGGCCTCCGGGCGGTGCCCGCGCGCCGACAGCTGGTCGAGGAACCCGCGGCGGGCGGGGGCGAGCAGCAGGTCGCCGGCCGCGCTGACGCCACCGCCGATGACGACGATCGCCGGGTCGAGCAGCGCGGCGACGGACGCGGAGCCCTCGCCGATCCACCGGCCGAGCTCCGCGAGGAGCTCGACGGCCAGCGGGTCGCCCTCCTGCGCGGCCTGCGTCACCTGCGGCCCGGTGAGCGCGTCGGCGTCGCCGCCGGCCAGCTCGAGCAGGCGGGCGCCGCGCTCGGGCTGCGTGATGAGGGCCGACTGCGCGTCCCGCACGAGGGCGCTGCCCGAGGCGTACTGCTCCCAGCAGCCCTCGTGCCCGCAGCCGCAGTAGTGGCCGCCGGGGACCACGCGCATGTGACCGACCTCGGCCGCCACGCCCCAGGCGCCGCGGATGAGGTTGCCGCCGACGACGAGCGCGCCGCCGAGTCCCGTGCCGATCGTCAGCAGGAGCATGTCCTGCACGTCGCGTGCGGCTCCGAACGCGAACTCCGCCCAGCCGGCGGCGTTGGCGTCGTTCTCCACGACGATCCGGACGTCGTCGCCCAGCTCCTTCGCGACGATGTCGCGCAGCGGGTGGTCGCGCCACGGCAGGTTCGGGGTGAACAGCACGGTCGCCTGGTCCGCGCCGATGAAGCCGGGGGCGGCGAGGCCGATGGCGCCCACCTCGTGCTCGGACGCGAGCTCCTGGCACGCCTCGATGACGCCGCGGTCGACGCTGCCCGAGTCGCGGGGGTCGGTGTCGCGCCGCGTCTTGGCGATGATGCGGCCGTCCTCGTCGACCACACCGGCGGCGATCTTCGTCCCGCCGATGTCCACACCGATGGCGTGCATGCTTCCCCGCTTCCGCGTCGTGGTTGTGCGTCCCGCACGAAGGCGCACGGCCGCCGGGCGTCCCGGGTGCTGCCGCACCGGTGCGGCGGCAGCGCGCGCGTGCGAGCCCACGCTAGCGTGCGCGCCCGGATTCCCTGAACGCGCTCCCACGCCGCCCCGGGGCCGCGCACCGTCCCCGGACGGGTGGCGGCACGGCGCGCGCCCTGCATGTGGGACCAAAGTCCCTTATGCTGCGGGCACCTTCCGACCTCTGACGATGGAGCCAGAACCATGGAGGAGTTCAGCACACCCCTGCTCGTCGACGCGGGGCCCCGCGAGAACCTGCTCGACCTGCTGGCCGCCCGCGTCGCCGGGACCGGCGACGGTCCCCTCATCGAGTACAAGACGCCCGGGACCGGTACCACCTGGCACACGGTGAGCGCCCGCGAGTTCGACCGGCAGGTCCGGGACGTCGCCCGCGGCTTCGTCGCCCGCGGCATCGCACCCGGCGACCGCGTCGGCATCATGTCCCGCACCCGCTACGAGTGGACGCTGCTCGACTGGGCCCTGTGGAGCGCCGGCGCGGTGCCCGTCCCCGTCTACGAGACCTCGTCCGCCGAGCAGGTCCACTGGATCCTCACCGACGCGGCCGTGACGCTGCTCGTCGTCGAGACCGCCGAGCACGCCGCCACCGTCGCCGAGGTCCGCCCCGAGGCCCCCCTGCTGCAGGACGTCCTCGTCCTCGACGACGGGGCCGTCGAGCGCCTCGTCGCCGACGGCCGCGACGTGCCCGACGCCGAGATCGACCGCCGGCGCCGCGTCGCCGGCCGGGACGACCTCGCCACGCTGATCTACACCTCCGGCACCACCGGCCGCCCCAAGGGCGTCGAGCTCACGCACGGCAACTTCTCCGTGCTCGCGCGCAACGCCGTCCAGGGGCTGCACGAGGTCGTCGCGACCCCCGGCTCCCGGACGCTGCTGTTCATGCCGCTCGCGCACGTGTTCGCACGCTTCGTCGAGGTGCTCTGCATGCCCGCGGGCTCCGTCCTCGGCCACACGCCCGACACCAAGCAGCTCCTGCAGGACCTCGGCGAGTTCCGGCCGACCTTCATCCTGTCGGTGCCGCGCGTGTTCGAGAAGGTCTACAACTCCGCCGAGCAGAAGGCCGCCGCCGGCGGGAAGCTGAAGATCTTCCAGTGGGCCGCGCGCACCGCGATCGCCTACTCGCGCGCGCTCGACGACGGCCGGCCCGGGATCGCGCTGCGGGTGCAGCACGCCGTCGCCGACCGGCTCGTGTTCCACAAGCTCCGCGACGCCATGGGCGGCCAGGTCGAGTGGGCGATCTCCGGAGGGGCTCCGCTCGGCGAGCGGCTCGGGCACTTCTTCCGCGGCATCGGCGTCCGCGTCCTCGAGGGGTACGGCCTGACCGAGACCACCGCCCCGGCCACCGTCAACCTGCCGGGCAAGACGCGCATCGGCACGGTCGGGCCGCCGCTGCCCGGAACGTCCGTCCGGATCGCCGCGGACGGCGAGGTCGAGGTGCGCGGGCCGCAGGTCTTCACGCGGTACCACGGCAACCCCGTCGCCACCGCCGAGGCGTTCGACGACGGCTGGTTCCGCACCGGCGACCTCGGCTCCCTCGACGCCGACGGCTACCTCAGCATCACCGGCCGCAAGAAGGAGATCATCGTCACCGCGGGCGGCAAGAACGTCGCCCCGGCGCTGCTCGAGGACCGCCTGCGCGCCCACCCGCTCATCAGCCAGGTCGTCGTGGTCGGGGACGGCCGGCCATTCATCGGCGCGCTCGTCACCCTCGACGCCGAGGGGCTGCCGGGCTGGTGCTCGGCGCACGGCCGCGAGCCGATGACCGTCGCGCAGGCCATGCACGACCACGAGGTGCTCGCGTCCGTCGACCAGGCCGTCGAGCGTGCCAACCGGGCCGTCTCGCGCGCCGAGTCGATCCGCCGCTACCGCATCCTCGAGCGCGACCTCACCATCGCGAGCGGGCACCTCACGCCGAAGCTGAGCGTGCGGCGCACCCACGTCCTGAAGGACTTCGCGACGGACGTCGAGGCGATCTACGCCGCCGAGCCCGGGCGCTGAGGCGGGGGCGCCGGCGGTCGCGGGACCCCTCTGCGGGACCCGGTCGCGGGGCCCGGTCGCGGCCGGGTCGGCGCGCATGGGCTATCGGTGCCCGGCGCTCGGGTGGCCGGCGGGTAGGCGGTCGGTGCCGGGGCGCCGGAACGCGTCGGACCGTCCAGGGCGCGCCGGACCGTCCTGGGCGCGCCGACGTCAGACGCGCCCGAGCCGCGCGAGCAGGGTCGCCGACGGCAGGACCCGGGCGCCGGCCGCCTCGAGGTCGGCGCCCAGCGCCCGGTCGGACGTCACCGCCACGACCACCCTGCCCGTCGGCTCCGCACGCACGAGCCGCCGGATGAGGTCGTCGGCGATCTCCCCCTGCGAGAACAGCACCCGCACCCCGCGCGGGCCGCTCGGGGCCCGGTCGTGCGGCCCGGGCTCGCGCCCGTCGAAGCAGCACGTCACCTCCGCGCCCGTCCGACCGGCGAGGTTCGCGAGCCGCTCGGTGAGACGGCGGCGCTGCTCGGCGAGCGGGACGTCGGGCCAGGCGAGCTTCGAGACGTTGTAGCCGTCGACGACCAGGTGGGCCCGCGGCATCGCGAGCAGCTCGTCCAGCAGCGCCGGGTCGTCCGCACCCCGCCCCCTCGACGTCGCACGTCCGGCCGGACCGGGCACGGGCGCCGGCGCCACCAGGTCGGCCGGCATCGCACCCGCCGGGGGCAGCGCGAGCTCCTCCCGCAGCGCCGACCCCGCCTCCACCAGCGTGTCCAGCAGCAGCCGCACCCGCACCTCCGCGAGGTCCCGCAGCACCGCGGCGTCCTCCCGGGCGGCCCGCACCAGCTCCTCCGCCCGCCGCCGTTCCTCGTCGGCCCGCGCCCGGAGCGCCGCGGCCTCAGCGTGCACCCGCTCGGCCGCGGCGCCGACCTCCGCCGCCCGCTCGGCGGCCCGCCGCGCCTCGGCCCTCGCGCGGTCCGCGTCCGACCGGAGCCGTCGCAGCTCCTTGCGCAGCGCGACCAGCTCGGCCTCCGCCGCGTCCGCCCGCTCCTGCTCGGCCGCCAGCCGCGCGGCGATCCGGTGCACGTCGTCGGGCCGCACGGCCACCGCGGAGCCCGCGCCCCCGCGGGAGGCCGGGCCCAGGCGGGCACCGGAGCCCTGCGGGCGGCCGGAAACCTGAGGAGAACCCGAGCCCTGGGCGGGGCCCGTGCCCTGCCCTCGCGACCCTCCCGCGCCGGCTGCGCTCGGATCCTCGTCGCCCGAGCCCGCTGACCAGGCCTCCGGCGCCGCTGCCGCGAGCACCACGTCCTGCCATCCCGGCGGGCGCAGCAGCACGGCGCCCACGGCCAGCGTCACCGGGTCCGGCGCGGAAGGCCGCGTGCCGGCATCCGGGTCCAGCGCGGGAGGCCGCGTGCCGGCGTCCAGGTCCGGCGCGGGAGGCCGCGTGCCGGAATGCGGGTCCAGCGCGGAGGACGGCGTGCCGGCATCCGGGTCCAGCGCGGAGGACGGCGTGCTGGCCTCCAGGCCCGCGACAGGTGCGCCCGACCCGGCGGGCTGCGACGGCGACGGCGACGGCCGTGGCGACGGCCGTGGCGACGGCTCGCGACCCGCGGCGAGCAGGTCGGCCGCCTCGTCGGGGTGCGCGTGCGACCAGGCCCGCGCGACCCGTGCCCGGAACGCGTCGTCACCCTCGACCGCGCGCCACAACGGGCCGGCGCCCGCGTCGGCCCGTCGGCGGGGAGCGAACCGGCGGACCGCGGCGAGCGCGGACGGCACGGTGGCCGGCTCCAGCGCACCGAGCACCTCGGCCGCGAGCCCCACCACGGCGGCCCGGACGGCAGGGGGCACGACGACGGACATGCTCGTCACCCTACGGGCCCGCGCGGCCGGGGCGACACGCCGTGCACACCACGACACAGCGACCGTCGTCCCCAGGCGGACCGCCCGGGCAGGGCGCTTGTCGGAGGTCGTCGGTAGCGTGTTCTCATGGCACCTGACCTGCGCGAACACCTCCCCGAGCCGCTCCTCGCGGGCGACTCGTGGGGGCTGCGCGCCGGGTCGGCGCTGCCCTTCTACGACGCCCGGGGCCGCCGTCGCGAACCGCGCGAGGCGGCCGTGGCCGGCGGACCGCGCGACCCGCGACCGGGAGGAGCAGGTGGCCACCGGGGGCCCCTCGCGTCGAGCCCCTGCGGCGGGGGCGCCGGCGCCACGACGGGCGCCCGTCACCTCGCCCCGCGTGGCGCCGACTCCCCCGGAGACCACGGCACCACCGGCGACCGCGACACCACGGGTGGCCGCGACACCACGGGTGGCCACGACACCACCGACACTCACGAGGCCGTCGGCACCGACGCCGTCGTGCCGCAGGAGCCGGCGCACCTCGCGGCCAGGCGGGAGCGCACCCGGCTCCTGGGCGAGATCGAGACCGTCGCGCAGGCCGCACCCGACCAGCCGCTCGCGGCGTGGCTCGACAAGCTCGACCCGTCGACCGTCCCCGTCGAGATCCTCGTCGAGGCGGTCGCCGCATCCGCGCGCCTCGAGGCCGCGGCGCACGCGCGCACGCTGAGCCTCGCTGCGGCGCTGGCGCGTCGCCCCGAGATGGAGCCGGCGTGGAACGACGACGTCGGTCCCCTGCCGCGCCACCGCTCCGTCGCCGCGGACGAGCTGTCGATGCGCCTCGGCGTCTCCCGTGTCGTGGCGAACCGGCTGGTGCGCGAGGGCCAGGTCCTGGACCTCGTGCTGCCCGCGACCGGTGCCGCGCTCGCTGCGGGCGATCTCGACGCCGCGAAGGTGTCCGTCCTCGTGCAGCGCTTGGGGAACCTGGACCTGCGCGTCGCGGAGGCCGTCGAGGACCTCGTCCTGCCCGAGGCCCCGGAGCGGTCGACCGCGCAGGTGCGGCTCGACGTCGAGCGCGCGCTGCGCGAGGTCGACCCCGACGGAGCAGCAGCCCGGCACGAGCTCGCCCGGACGGGGCGCCGGGTGTCCCGCCCCCGCCCCGAGCCCGACGGGATGGCGTCGATGTGGCTCGTCCTGGCGGCCGAGGACGCCACCCGGGTGGACGGCGTCCTCGAGCACACCGCACGAGCCGCCCGGGTCCACGGCGACCCGCGCACCCTCGAGCAGCTGCGCGCGGACGGGCTGCGCGACCTGGTGGTCGGTGACGTCCCGGCGCCGGACAGCCAGGACAGCCAGGACAGCCAGGACAGCCAGGACAGCCAGGACAGCCAGGACAGCGTGCTGCCCGATGGCGACGGCACGGCTGCCGGGAGCGACGACCGGGTGCGGCCGGGCTCCTCCGGCGCCACGTCGGCGCAGGGCTCGGCCCCGGGTGCCCCTCGTGCCACGGGCGGCTGCGCCTGCGGCGGACGGGGCGCAGGCCGGGCCGGCGCTCAGATCCGGGTGACCGTCGCCGCCTCGACGCTCCTCGGCCTGGACGACCGGCCCGGCGAGCTCGCCGGCTACGGGCCGGTCGACGCCGTGACGGCCCGGGCGCTCGCTGCGGGCGGCACCTGGCGCCGCATCGTCACCGACCCGCTCTCCGGCGCCGTGCTGGACGTCGGTCGCACCCGCTACCGACCACCGGCAGCCCTCGACGAGCACGTCCGCACCCGCGACCGTCACTGCGCGGCGCCCGGCTGCACGGTGTCGGCAGCAGACGCCGACCTCGACCACACCCTCGAGTTCCACGGCGTGCCCTCCGGGGCCGGTCACGCTCGGGCGTCGGACGTGACGGCCCTGGGAGAGCGAGCGCGCGGTGCGCAGCCGCTCGGCACGACGTCCGACGCCAACCTCGGGGTGCTGTGCCGCCGGCACCACCGCCTCAAGACCGACGGGGGCTTTCGCCTGCGCCAGCTCCGGCCCGGCGTGTACGAGTGGGTCACCCCGGCGGGCCACCGCTACCTCACGCGCCCGGGCGGGGACGCCGTGGTCGACGTGTCCGCGAGTCCGCCGTCCCAGGTCGACGCGCTGGCCGAGCTGCCTCCGCCGTTCTAGCCTGCGGCCCGTGCCGCCGGTGTGTCGGACCCCACCGATACCGTCCCCGTCATGGTGTTCCGCTCCCCCGTGCCCCCGCGTGAGGACCTCACGCGGCAGCCCGTGGGCCGGCCGGTGCAGGTCACGCTGGACGACATCGGCACCCCGCTGTCGGACGTCACGTTCGTCGTCGTCGACCTCGAGACGACCGGCGCCGCACCCGGGGCGTCCGCCATCACGGAGGTCGGCGCGGTCAAGGTGCGCGGGGGCGAGGTGCTCGGCGAGTTCCAGACGCTCGTCGACCCGGGCGGCCCGGTGCCGGCCCAGATCCAGGTCCTCACGGGCATCACGACCGCGATGGTCGTCGGCGCACCTCGCATCGGGTCGGTGCTGCCGTCGTTCCTCGAGTTCGCGCGGGGTGCGGTCCTGGTCGCGCACAACGCGCCGTTCGACGTGGGCTTCCTCAAGGCGGCCGCGGCCGAGACGGGCCACGCCTGGCCGGGCTTCCCGGTCGTCGACACCGTCAGGCTCGCCCGTCGTGTCGTGACCCGCGACGAGGCCCCGAACCACAAGCTGTCCACGCTGGCCGCCCTGTTCCACGCGACGACGACACCCGAGCACCGGGCGCTGGCCGACGCCCGGGCCACGGTCGACGTGCTCCACGCCCTGCTGAGCCGCCTCGCGCCGCTCGGCATCACGCACCTCGAGGACCTGGCGACGGCGGGCGACGCGGTGCCGTCGGACATCCGGCGCAAGCGGCACCTCGCCGACGGGCTGCCGGACGCGCCGGGCGTCTACCTGTTCCGGGGACCACGCGACGAGGTGCTCTACGTCGGCACCTCGACCTCGCTGCGGTCGCGCGTCCGGTCGTACTTCACGGCGGCCGAGAAGCGCTCGCGGATGCGGGAGATGGTGCGCATCGCCGAGTCGGTCACGCCCGTCGTGTGCGCGACGCCGCTGGAGGCCCAGGTGCGCGAGCTCCGCCTGATCGCGGAGCACGACCCGCGCTACAACCGGCGTTCCCGGGCGCCGGAGCGCATGCCCTGGATCCGGCTCACGGACGAGCCGTTCCCGCGCCTGTCGGTCGTCCGGGAGGTCCGCCCGGGCGCGACCCACATCGGCCCGTTCTCCTCGCGCTCGGCGGCGCAGTCTGCGGTCGAGGCCCTGCACGACGCCTTCGCGATCCGGCGCTGCACGTCGCGTCTCCCCGCCGTGCCGGCGCCGGGCGCCACGGCGTGCCACCTCGCGGAGATCGGCCGCTGCCCGGCTCCGTGCGTCCGGCCCGAGGCCGCGGCCGAGCACGCGGCCACCGTGGACCGGGTGCGGGAGGCCATGACCGCGGACCCCGCGGGGGTGGTGGACGCGCACGCCGGCCGGATCGCGGGGCTCGCCCGGCAGGAGCGGTACGAGGAGGCGGCCACGGTCCGCGACCGCCTCGCGGCGTTCCTCCGGGGCTCGGCGCGTGCGCAGCGCCTGGCGCCCCTGTCGGCGTGCGCCGAGCTCGTCGCAGCCCGGCGGACGGACGCCGGCGGCTGGGAGCTCGTCCTCGTCCGGCACGGCCGGCTCGCCGGGACGGCGCTCGTGCCGCCCCGCACGGATCCCACGCCGGCCATCGAGTCGCTGCGCGCCAGCGGGGAGCACGTCGACCCTCCGGTTCCCCCGGCGCCGGCGGGACACCCGGAGGAGGCCGACCTCGTGCTCGGGTGGCTCGGGCGTCCCGGCGTGAGGATCGTCTCGGTGAGCACCCCGTGGTCGTACCCGGTGCGCTCCGCCCAGGCCCGCACCGACCCCGCGGCGGCCGTCGGCACCACGTGGCTGGAGGATGCCGAGGCGGAGGCGCGGGCCGAGCGCGACGCGCAGTTCGAGCGCGACGCCGCAACGCCGCTCCCAGCGCCGCACGACGTCCGCCCGCCTGCCGTCGCTGCGCCCGAGCCGGCGCCCGCCGCCGGCCCGGGCGCAGCGCCCGGCGAGGCGTCCGCCCCGGGCCACCCGTCGGCCCCGGCCCTCGTGCCGCCGCCTGACCCCGACGCGCGGCGTGCGGCGCGGGACGACCCCGCGGGGGCCGCCGGCGCGGCATGATGGCGTCATGCTGACCGCCATCGTGCACATCGACACCGACGCCGCGCGCATCCCCGAGGCCGCCGCGGCGATCGCCGAGATCCCCGGGGTGAGCGAGGTCTACTCGGTCACCGGCGGGGTCGACCTCATCGCGATGGTGCGCGTCCGGGAGCACGAGGAGCTGGCGGACATCATCGCGGACCGCGTCAGCAAGGTCCCGGGCGTCGTGCGGACGCAGACGTTCATCGCGTTCCGGACGTACTCGCAGCACGACCTCGAGCAGGCGTTCGCCCTGGGCATCGAGGGCTGACGGCGCGGGCCGCCGGCCGCCACCCGCTCACGGCCGTCGGCCTCAGCTCGCCGCGCTCCAGCGCCTCAGCTCGCCGCGCTCCAGCGCGCCAGGACCTCGGCCGCCGCCCCGGAGTCGACCGCCCGCGCGGCGTGCTCGAGGCCGCTGCGCAGCCGGTCCACGAGGCCACCGCCCTCCGCGCCCGTCCCGGGCAGGGAACCGTCGGCGACGAGGGCCGCGGCGGCGTTGAGCAGCACGGTCTCCCGGGACGCGACGTGCTCCCCGGCGAGGACGGCCCGCGCGACACCGGCGTTGAAGGCCGCGTCGGCGCCCCGCAGGTCGGCCACGGTCAGCGGCGTCAGACCGAGGTCCGCGACGGGGTCGAGCACGTGCTCGGTGACGGCACCGCCGGTGACGTGCCAGACGTGGGCGGTCCCGGTCGGCGCCAGCTCGTCGAGGCCGTCGTCCCCCCGGAACACCAGCGCCTCGGTGCCGCGCCGCGCGAGCACGCCGGCCACGAGCCCCGCCATGCGGGGGTCGGCGACGCCGATCGCGGCGGCGGCCGGCTGCGCCGGGTTGGTGAGCGGGCCCAGGAAGTTGAAGACGGTGCCGATGCCGAGCTCGCGGCGCGCGACGGCCACGTGCCGCATGGCGGGGTGGAACGTCAGGGCGAAGCAGAACGTGATGCCGACCTCGGATGCCAGGGCGGCGACGCGCTCGGGGGTCTGGTCGAGCCGGATGCCGAGCGCCTCGAGCACGTCCGCGGAACCGGACGACGAGGACGCGGCCCGGTTGCCGTGCTTGACGACCCGGACGCCGGTCCCGGCGACGACGAGCGACGCCATCGTCGAGACGTTGACGGTGTGCGCGCGGTCCCCGCCGGTGCCGACGATGTCCACGGACCGCCCGGGCACCTCGAAGCGCAGGGCGTGGGCGAGCATCGTGTCGGCGAGCGCCGTCAGCTCGGCGACGGTCTCGCCCTTGGCGCGCAGCCCGATGAGGAACCCGGCGATCCGCGCCGGGGACGCCTCGCCGGACATGATCTGGTCCATCGCCCAGGCGGTCTGCGCCTCCGTGAGGTCCTGCCGCGCGACGAGCGACGCCAGCAGGTCCGGCCAGGTCACCGCCGGCACGGGGCCCGCGCCCTGCGTCATGCCGCGGGGGCGCCGGTGAGCAGACCGGCGACGGCGCTCTGCAGCTCGACCGGGTCGAGCGGCTGGGAGACGACGGCGTCCGCGTCGGACCAGGCGGCGAGCCACGCGTCCTGCGGGCGGCCGGTGAGCACGAGCACGGGCGGGCAGCCGAACACCTCGTCCTTGACCTGGCGCGCGAGCGCCATGCCGCCGACCTTCGGGGCCTCGCCGTCGAAGACGAACAGGTCGTACCCGCCGGCCTCGGCCTGCTCGAGGGCGGCGGCGGGCGTCGCGACCTCGGTCCACTCGATGTCCGGCGCGCCCCGGCGCAGGCGCCGGCCGACGCCGAGCCGCACCTGGGCGCGGGTGTCGAGGTCGTCGCTGTAGAGGAGGATGCGCGGTCCGGCCTGCTCGGCGGAGGCGTCGGCAGTGAGGCGGTCAGCGGCCATGGTGGTCCTTCACTCGGTGCGGGGCGGGACGGGGGTCCCCGCCCTGCATCTTGGCACGCCGGGGTGCCGGTGGTCCGCAGGCGCCCGGAACCGCGGCGGACGGGCCGGAACGAGGTGACGATGTGACAGAAACCTCGGCCACGCCCTAGGACTTGGGACCCATGCGCTGCGGTTTTCGGCCATACTGACGTGCGTGACGACCGCAACGGCTGCCCCCACGTCCGCTCCCCGGGTGAGCGTCAACCGACCGAACCCGGTGTCGGTGGGCACCATCGTGTGGCTCGCGTCGGAGCTGATGTTCTTCGCGGGCCTGTTCGCGATGTACTTCACGCTGCGCGCCACGGTCCCCGAGGAGTGGGCCGTGCAGACGGAGAAGCTCAACGTCACGTTCGCGGCGGTGAACACGACGGTGCTGCTGCTGTCGTCCGTCACCTGCCAGATGGGCGTGTGGGCCGCGGAGCGGTTCCAGCCGGTGCGCTCCGGCTCGCTGCTGAACGTGCGCGGCTGGGGCATGAACGAGTGGATGACGCTCACCTACGTCATGGGTGCGTTCTTCATCGGCGGGCAGATCTTCGAGTACGCGGAGCTGGTGCACGAGGGCCTGACGATCTCGTCGAGCCCCTACGGCTCCGTCTTCTACCTGACGACCGGCTTCCACGGCCTCCACGTGGTCGGCGGCCTCATCGCGTTCCTGTTCCTCCTGGGCCGGTCCTTCACGGCGAAGCGGTTCGGCCACCACGAGGCGACGACCGCGATCGTCACGTCCTACTACTGGCACTTCGTCGACGTGGTCTGGATCGCGCTGTTCGCGACGATCTACCTGATCAAGTGACGACGACCCCCCGAGCCCCCCGCACGCCCGAGACGAGGATCCATCCGTGAAGGCACTCGCCGCCCGCAGGCACCACCGGTCCGCACCGGTCGTGCTGCTCCTGCTGGCGCTGCTGCTGACCGGTGCGGTGTACGCGATCGCCCAGCCCGCCAGCGCCGACGCGGCGCAGGCGACGGCCAGCGAGAGCGACATCGCCACCGGCCAGAAGCTGTTCCAGGCCAACTGCGCCACCTGCCACGGCCCGACCGCCGAGGGCCGTGAGGCCGTCGACGGCGGCGCCGGCGGCCCCTCCCTCATCGGCGTGGGCGCCGCCGCGGTCGACTTCCAGGTCGGCACCGGCCGCATGCCCGCGCAGATGAACGGCCAGCAGATCCAGGCCAAGCCCGTCCAGTTCACGCAGGACGACATCGACAAGCTCGCGGCGTACGTCGCCTCGCTGGGCGCCGGGCCCGCGGTGCCGACCGCCGAGCAGGTGGACCCGAGCCTCGGCGACGCGGCGAACGGCATGGCCCTGTTCCGCACGAACTGCGCCATGTGCCACAACGCGGTCGGCGCCGGCGGCGCGCTGTCCCAGGGCAAGTGGGCGCCCTCGCTCGACCAGACCACGCCCACGCACATCTACGAGGCGATGCTCACCGGCCCCCAGTCGATGCCGGTGTTCAACGACGCCAACATCACCCCGGACGAGAAGCGCGACATCATCGCGTACCTCGACGAGCAGCGTGACGGGTCGCCGGGCGGCCTCTCCCTCGGCTCGCTCGGTCCCGTCAGCGAGGGCCTGTGGGCCTGGGTGGTCGGCATCGGCCTGCTGATCGCCGCCTCGGTCTGGATCGGAGCCAAGTCCTCGTGAACTCACCCCACGACCCCTCGACCGACCTGACCACCCGGGACGGCTCCGCGCCGGTGCCCGAGCGGTTCGAGGACCCGGGCCTCGAGGCGCACCGCGCCCGTGTGGGCGACACCGACCCGAAGGCGAACAAGCGCGCCGAGCGGCAGGTCGTCGTCCTGTTCACCATCTCGATCCTCGGCACGATCGGCGCGATCGTCGCGTACGCGCTCGTCCCGCCGGGCGAGACGGTCGGCAGCATGCGGCTGTCCAACCTGCTGCTCGGGCTCGGGCTGTTCCTCGGCCTGGCCGGCATCGGGCTCGCGGCGGTCCACTGGGCCAAGTCCCTGATGAACGACCACGAGCGCGCCGAGGACCGCCACCCCACGGCGTCGTCCGCGGAGAACCGCGTCAAGGCCGTCGAGGCCCTGCGCGAGGGCGCCAAGGACTCGTCGATCGGGCGCCGCGGGGTGCTCAAGGGCGCGATGGTGACCTCGCTCGCGCTGTTCCCGCTGTCGATCGCGGTGCCGCTGGTCGGTAACCTCGGCGGCGACTGGAACGTGGCGCGCTCGAAGCACACGATGTGGCGCCGCGGGACGCGGCTGACGATCGACCCGAGCGGCCGGCCCATCAAGGCGTCGGACGTGACCATCGGCTCGGTGTTCCACGTCATCCCCCAGGGCCTCGAGGAGGCGGAGCACCCGCTGAACGAGAAGGCCAAGGCGGTCGTGCTGATGATCCGCATGGACCCGCGCGACATCCGCTCCGAGCAGGGCGAGGGCTGGTCGTACGACGGCATCGTGGCGTTCTCCAAGATCTGCACCCACGTCGGGTGCCCGGTCGCCCTCTACGAGCAGCAGACGCACCACATCCTGTGCCCGTGCCACCAGTCGACCTTCGACGCCGCGGACGGCGCCAAGGTCGTGTTCGGCCCGGCGAAGCGCCCGCTGCCCCAGCTGCCGATCACGGTCGACGACGAGGGCTACCTCGTCGCGCAGGACGGCTTCAACGAACCCATCGGCCCGTCGTTCTGGGAGCGCCTGACATGAGCACCGTCGACTCCCCGCCGCAGGCGTCGGCACCGCCGACCGCGGGCGCACGCGCCGCCGCGGCGACCGCCGACTACCTGGACCAGCGGACCGGCATCGGCACCGCGGTCAAGGAGTTCGCGCGCAAGATCTTCCCCGACCACTGGTCGTTCCTGCTGGGCGAGATCGCGCTCTACTCCTTCGTCGTGCTCCTCATCTCGGGCACGTTCCTCACGATGTTCTTCGTGCCCTCCATGAACGAGGTGCACTACCACGGCCCGTGGGCCGCGATGGACGGCGTGCAGATGTCCGAGGCGTTCGCCTCCACGCTGCGGCTGTCGTTCGAGGTCCGCGGCGGGCTGCTGATGCGGCAGATCCACCACTGGGCCGCGCTGATCTTCATGGCCGCGATCGTCACGCACATGATGCGCGTCTTCTTCACGGGCGCGTTCCGCAAGCCGCGCGAGCTCAACTGGGTCGTCGGCTTCACGCTGATGATCCTGGGCCTGCTCGCCGGGTTCTCCGGCTACTCGCTGCCCGACGACGTGCTGTCCGGCAACGGCCTGCGGATCGCGGACGGCGTGGCCCGCGCGATCCCGATCCTCGGCTCGTACATCTCGTTCGCGCTGTTCGGCGGCGAGTTCCCGGGGACCGACCTGATCCCGCGCCTGTTCACCGTGCACGTGCTGCTGGTGCCGGCGCTGATCCTCGCCCTCATCGGCCTGCACCTGCTGTTCGTCGTGCTGCACAAGCACACGCAGTACCCGGGTTCGGGCCGCACCGACAAGAACGTCGTCGGCTACCCGCTGTTCCCGGTGTACGTGGCGAAGGCCGGCGGGTTCTTCTTCGTCGTGTTCTCGGTCATCGCGCTGATGGCCGCCACGATGACGATCAACCCGGTCTGGAACTACGGGCCGTTCGACCCGGGCGTCGTGTCCGCCGGCGCGCAGCCCGACTGGTACATGCTCTTCCTCGAGGGCGGCCTGCGCCTCATGCCGGGCTGGGAGTTCGTCATCGGGCAGTACACGGTCTCGATGAACATCCTGGTGCCGGGCGTGGTGATCCCCGGCCTGCTGTTCACGACGCTGGCCCTGTGGCCGTTCATCGAGTCGTTCGCCACGGGCGACAAGCGCGAGCACCACGTGCTCGACCGCCCGCGCAACGCCCCGTTCCGCACCGCGTTCGGCGTCTCGTTCCTCACGGCGTTCTTCATCCTGATCCTCGCCGGGTCGAACGACCTCATCGCGACGCACTTCCACCTGTCGATCAACGACATCACGTGGACGTTCCGGGTGCTGATCTTCGTGGCCCCCGCGATCGCGTTCTGGCTGACCAAGCGGATCTGCCTCGCGCTGCAGCGCAAGGACCGCGAGGTCGTGCTCCACGGGCACGAGACCGGGCGCATCGTCCGGTTCGCGTCCGGCGAGTACATCGAGGTGCACAAGCCCCTCGACGCGCACGAGCGGTGGCTGCGCGTGCAGCACGAGCCGCGCCGGCCCGTCGAGATCGAGCCGGCGGAGGACTCCCGCGGCGTCCGGCGCAAGGGCTACCGCAAGGACCTGCTGCGCCAGCGCCTCTCGCGCGTGTTCTACGAGGACCGCGTCGAGCCGGTCACGCCGGCGGAGCTCGCGGCGGCGCAGTCGCACGGCGGGCACGACGCCCTGCCGGCGGCGCACGACGACGAGCACCGGGCGATCGGTGCCGGTAGCGGTGCCCGTCAGCTCGCGTCGGAGCCCGAGGACACCGAGGGCACGGGCGGCGGCGCGCACCGCTGAGACCCGCAGCAGCGACGGCAGGGCCGGTCGTGCGTCACGTCGACGCGCGGCCGGCCCTGCCGCCGTCGAGGGCACGGCGACCACCGCGTCGCACGGCCGTGACCTGGGGAATCATCCGCGCGCGCCGCTCGTTGCACCGGAGGGAGCGGGCGGTCCCCGGACCGGTCCCGCCCCACCGTCCCCCGGGCCGCCCACCGCGGGACGTGGTACGACAGAGGCAGGTGCGCGCAGCCCCCGCGGCCGCACGCCCCTGCTGCCAGAACGCCGTCGCGGCACCAAGCGCCGCGACCCGAGCAGGAAGAGGCACTGATGGCTGACTACACCCTTCCGGACCTGCCCTACGACTACGCGGCGCTGGAGCCGCACATCTCCGGCCGCATCATGGAGCTGCACCACGACAAGCACCACGCGACGTACGTGGCCGGCGCCAACACCGCGCTGGAGAAGCTCGCGGCAGCCCGGGAGTCCGGCGACTTCGGCGCGATCGCGGGCCTCGAGAAGGCCCTGGCGTTCAACCTGGGCGGCCACGTGAACCACTCGGTGTTCTGGCAGAACCTCTCCCCCGAGGGCGGCGACAAGCCGGTCGGCGAGCTCGCCGCGGCGATCGACGAGTTCTTCGGCTCGTTCGACAAGTTCCAGGCGCACTTCACCAACAACGCCACGACCATCATGGGCTCCGGCTGGTCGATCCTCGCGTGGGACTCCATCGGGCAGAAGCTCGTCATCGTGCAGCTCTACGACCAGCAGGGCAACATCCCGCTGGGCCTCGTGCCGATCGTCGTGCTCGACATGTGGGAGCACGCGTTCTACCTCGACTACGTCAACGTCAAGGCGGACTACGTCAAGGCCTGGTGGAACATCGTCAGCTGGGCGGACGCCGGCGAGCGCTTCACGCGCGCGCGCACGCAGACCTCGGGTCTCATCGTCCCGGCGCTCTGACACCGCGCCCGCTCGGCCCGAGGGCCGGTCACCCCGCAGGGTGGCCGGCCCTCGGCGCGTCCGCAGCGTGAGACGCCTGCCACCAGGACATCACGGGACGAAGGCGGACGACTCGCCGGGCTCCAGCGCCGCTACCCGGGCGTGTCGCGCGACCTCGCGTTGACCCCGGTCCCGCGCCCGGACCAGCATCGACGGACCGGTCCACGGGGACCGCCCGGTGTATCAGCCGCACCGATGCCGGCCTGCTTCACGACGAAGGAGCACGCCATGAGCACCACCCTCGCCCGCCGCCGCACGACCGCCCGGCTCGCCGCCCTCGCGCTCGCCCTCGGGGCGTTCGGCGTCGTCGACGCCGCAGCCGGCGCCCCGGACGCGTCGGCCGCCGGCTGCAGCTACAGCAACCTGAGCTCGACGAAGGTGAGGAACGTCAACTGCACCCGCGGCGCGTACGGGTACAAGAAGTCCGCGACGGCGACGAACGGTGTGCGCCTCGCGAGCTGGGTCTCTGCCGGCAACTGGTCGTACAACCCCTACCAGGTCTGCTACCAGTACCCGACGATGGTCTTCGGCTGATGGGCGAGCGCCCCTCGACCGCAGGCTCGCCGCGGCTCCGTGCCGCGGCGGGCCTCGCCGCCGGAGTCGTGCTCCTCGCCGCGTGCTCAGGCACCCCCGGAACCGGCCCCAGCTCCGCTCCGGGAGACTTCTCGGGACCGTGGGCCGAAGAGCTCGCGTACTACGACTCCGTCACCGACTCCGAGTTCGCGCACCGCGCCTTCGCGGACAGCGAGATCTCGGACGCCGAGGTGCAGGAGGGCATGCGCCAGGTCCTGGCGTGCTACGACGACCACGGTGCCACCGTCGAGTACGACGCGTACGGGCTCGAGACCGTCGACGTGCTCACCGGGAGCGAGGACCCGCTGGACGTCATGGGGCTGTGCGCCTTCGCCGACGGCGGGGTCGTGGCGCTGCACGACCAGATCCGCCTGAACCCCGACAACCTCGACGCGTTCACGATCCAGGCCGCGTGCATGGTGGAGCACGGCATCGTGGAGCCCGGGTTCACGGCCCGCGACCTGGAGAACACGTACGAGGAGGGTGCGGCGACGCCCTGGGAGCCGGCGGACCAGGAGACGGCGACCGCCTGCCAGCTCGACCCGCTCGGGCTGGCCTCCGACGCCGGCACGACCGGGTCGACCGGCCCGTCCGGATCGGCGACCCCCTGATGCGTGCAGGTTCCGCGTCCGTGCTGACGCTGGCCCTGCTCACCGCGTCGGCGGCGGGGCTCGCGGTGGGGACGTGGCTCGCGGCCCCCGGGACGCCCGAGGCCCTGGCGGCGGGTGCGCCGATCACGGAGGTCCCGGTGACGACCCGTGAGTTCGCCGACCCGCGCAACCTCGCCCTGCGCGTGTCCCCCGGGGAGGCGCGCGAGGTCACGGTCCGCGCCGACGGCTACCTCACGCGGTCGACGTGCACGCCGGGCGGCTCGCTCGACAGCGGCACCTCGACGTTCGCCCTGGACGGCGCCGGCCTGCTGAACCTGCACACGTCGGAGCCGCTGTGGCGGACGCTCGCCACCGGTGACCGCGGCACCGACGTGGCCGCCCTGCACGAGGCGCTGCGCGGGCTGGGGCACGACGCACCCGACGGCGACCGCGTGACGGCCGGGACGCTCCGGGCGTACCGGGACGCTGCCGTCGCCGCCGGCCTCCCGGCCCCGGCCTGGGGTCAGCCGGTGGACCACACGCGTGTCGCGTGGCTGCCGGCGCCGTCCGTCGTGGTCAGCCGGTGCGTGGCGGCGACGGGTTCGGACGTCGCCGCCGGGGACGTGCTGGCCGAGCTCCCGGCGGCGATCTCCGCCGCGGCGCTCGTGAGCCTGCCGGCGGACGCCGTGCCGGGCGAGCGCGCGCTCACGGTGGACGACCAGCAGGTGCCGGTGGACGCCGAGGGCCGCGTGGCCGACGGGGCCGCGCTCCAGGCGATCGCCGGCTCCCGCAGCTACACGGAGGCGGCCGCAGCGGCCGAGGCCGGCGCCGACGTCACCCTGACCGTGCCGTGGTCCCTCGTGACGTCGCTCGAGGTCGGGATCGTGCCGCCGGCGTCCGTGCAGGACGCGGAGTCGGGGACGGCCTGCGTGCGCGACGCCACGGGCACCCCGGTGGCCGTGCGCGTCGTCGGGTCGGAGCTCGGTCAGACGTACGTCACTCCGGCGGACGAGGCCGTCCTGCCGGCCGCGGTGCGGACGGACCCCGCCCCGGGGTGCCGGGGGTGAGGGCATGAAGGTGGTGCTCGACGGGCTGGGCCACCGGTTCCCCGGCCAGCCGTTCCTCTTCCGCGGGCTGTCCGCGACGCTCCTCCCCGACCGCGTGTACGCCCTGGTCGGGCCGTCCGGGTCGGGCAAGAGCACGTTGCTCTCGCTGCTCGCCGGGTGGCTCCACCCGTCCGAGGGGACCGTCGACCGGCACGGTGTGGCACGGGTGGGCTGGGTGTTCCAGAACCCCCACGGCGTCGCGCGCCGCACCGCGCTCGACCACGTGGTGCTGCCGCTGCTCACGCAGGGGCACACGCGGCGCGAGGCCGAGGACCGGGCGCGGACGCTGCTCGCGGGGTTCGGCCTCGAGGAGGTCGCGGACCGGGAGTTCGCCGCCCTCTCGGGCGGTGAGGCGCAGCGGCTCGTGCTCGCCCGCGGCATCGCCGCCCGGCCCGAGCTGTTCCTCGTCGACGAGCCGACCGCCCAGCTCGACGCGCGGACCGCGGCGCAGGTCAGCAGCACCCTCGGCGGCCTCGCCCGGGAGGGGACCGTCGTGGTGGTCGCGACGCACGACGCCCAGACCCGCGCGGCGTGCACCGACACCCTCGACCTCGCGGCCTGTGCCGACCTCACCACCCACGCCGTCCGCGGGGTCGACCCGGTCCGCGGGGTCGGCGCGTGAGGTGGGTCGTCGGCGAGGCGTGGCGCGACGTGCGGTCGGGCACCGCGCACGCGCTCCGCTCCACGCTGGCGCTCGCGCTGCTGGTCGGCTCCGCCGCGGTGGTCGACGTCGCCGGGGTGGAGGCCCTGCTCGTCCGCGGCGCCGAGTTCCGCGACGCCGGGGCGTCCGTGCTGACCGTCGAGGCACCCGGGGCGATCGACGGCGGCACCTGCGACGCCCTCGCCCGGCTTCCCGGGGTGCGTGCCGCCGGGGCCCTGCGCCAGGCCGCCGAGCCCCTCGCGCCCGCGACCCTCCCGCGCGGGCCCGTCGCCGCGTACCTCGTCTCCCCCGGCGCTCCCGCACTGCTCCGCGCCGACGACTCCGGGTCCGCCGGCGTGCTGCTCGCGTCCGACGCCGCCGCCGCACTGGGCGTCGGGACCGGCGACCGGCTCGTCCTCGACGGCACGCCCACGACGGTGCGCGGCACCTACGTCTGGCCGGACGACGGCCGACGCCCCGGGTACGCGTACGCCGCCCTGCTGCCGGCGACCCGGGCCGACCCGTACGACGCGTGCTGGGTCGACGCGTACCCCGCGCCCGCGGGCCTGGCAGCCCTCGCCCGGCTCGCCGTGCTCCCCGCCGGCGACGAGCAGGCCGCGCCGGTGGTCGTCTCGCAGCTCAACACCACGCTGGGCACGACGTTCGACGGGGTCCAGGCGCACGCCGGCAGGGCCACCCGGCACGCGGTGTGGCTGTCCGTCGCCGGCGGGGCGCTGCTGGGGTTCGCGGGAGTCCGGGCCCGTCGGCTCGAGCTCGCGGCGGCACGGCACGTCGGTGTCACCGCACCCGCCCAGCACCTCCTGCTGCTGCTGGAGGGCCTCGCGTCCGTGCTCCCGGCCGGGGTCCTGGTGGCCGCGGCGGTCGCGGTGCAGGTCGTCACCGGCACCGGCGAGGACCCCGCGGCGCTCGTCCGCACCGCCGTCCACGTCGCCGCTCCCGGCCTCGCCGCCGCGCTGCTCGGCGCGCAGGTCGCCGCGGCGCTCACACGGGAGTCGCACCTGTTCCGGTACTTCCGCACCCGGTGACGCGTCGGTCTCCGCCGTGGCAGCGCGCAGCGGGACCTGCGGACCGCACCGCCGGCAGCGCGGCTCCCGGCGGGGCACCGCGGCGCCACGCGCGCCACGGGCCGGGCTCCCCGCGTGGGGTGCCCGGCCCGTGGTCCGTGCGGTGCGCGAGCGCTCAGTGCGCGTGCTGGCCGCGGGAGAACTCGAAGATCCACCCGACGAGGCCGATGACCCCGAGGGCCGCGCCGACGTACAGCAGCCACCAGCCGACGGCCATCCCGAGGAACGCCACCGCGCCGGCCGCCGCCACCGTGATCGGCCACCAGCTCCACGGGCTGAACACGCCCTGGTCGCCGGCGCCCTCCGCGACGAGCGCCTCCGGGTCGTCCTCGGGGCGGGCGTCGATGCGGCGGGACACCAGCAGCAGGTAGCCGCCGATCATGCCGACGAGGCCCCCGACCAGCGGGATGCCGACGGTGCCGACGGGCTCGCCGTCGCTCCACCACGCGTAGATCAGGCCGATCGGGATGAAGAACAGGACGCCGCCCAGGAACAGGTACGGCTCGACCTTCATCGCGTGCCGGGGGCGCTCACCGCTGCCCGTCGGGGACGGCCGGGCACCCGGCTCGTGCAGGCTGCTCATCGCGTGCGCCCCTCCTCGTCGTCACCCTGCGGCCGGTCGTCCACGATCGTGGCCGTCGACTGCTCCTGCTCGCCGCCGCCGTGCTCGAGGCGGTCACGGGCCAGGCCCTGCTCGCCGGACCGCTCGGCCTCCCAGTCGAAGAACCCGGGCTCGGGCTCCACGTGGTCCATGGCGGCGACCTCGGGGTGGTGCAGGTCGAACGCGGGGCGCTCGGACCGGATGCGGGGCAGCGACGTGAAGTTGTGCCGCGGCGGCGGGCAGGACGTCGCCCACTCGAGCGACTGGCCGTAGCCCCACGGGTCGTCCACGGTGACCTTCGGCGCGCGGCGCCACGTGATGTAGACGTTCCACAGGAACGGCAGCGTCGAGATCGCGAGGATCATCGAGCCGACGGTCGACACCTGGTTCATCCAGGTGAAGCCGTCCTCCGGCGAGTAGTCGGCGTACCGGCGGGGCATGCCCTCGGCGCCGAGCCAGTGCTGGACGAGGAACGTCATGTGGAAGCCGATGAACAGCAGCCAGAAGTGGAGCTTGCCGAGCCGCTCGTTGAGCATCCGGCCGGTGAACTTCGGCCACCAGTAGTACATGCCGCCGAACATCATGAACACGACGGTGCCGAACACCACGTAGTGGAAGTGCGCCACGACGAAGTACGTGTCGGAGACGTGGAAGTCGAGCGCCGGGCTGGACAGGATGACGCCGGTCAGGCCGCCGAAGAGGAACGTCGTGAGGAACCCGATGGTCCACAGCATCGGCGTCTCGAACGTGAGCTTGCCGCGCCACATCGTGCCGATCCAGTTGAAGAACTTCACGCCCGTCGGCACGGCGATGAGCATCGTCATCAGCGCGAAGAACGGCAGCAGCACCGCGCCGGTCACGTACATGTGGTGCGCCCACACCGTGACGGACAGGGCGGCGATCGCGATGGTCGCGTACACCAGGCCCTTGTAGCCGAACACGGGCTTGCGGCTGAACACCGGCAGGATCTCGGTCGCGATGCCGAAGAACGGCAGCGCGATGATGTACACCTCGGGGTGCCCGAAGAACCAGAACAGGTGCTGCCAGAGGATGGCGCCGCCGTTCTCGGGGTTGAACACCTGCGCGCCGAGCCGGCGGTCGGCGCCGAGTGCGAACAGCGCGGCGGCCAGCGGCGGGAACGCCATCAGCACCAGCAGGCTCGTGATGAGCGTGTTCCAGGTGAAGATCGGCATCCGGAACATCGTCATGCCGGGCGCGCGCATCGTGACGATCGTGGTGATGAAGTTGACGGCGCCGAGGATCGTGCCGAAACCGGTCAGCGCGAGGCCGAACACCCACAGGTCCCCGCCGGCTCCCGGTGAGTACACGGAGTTCGACAGCGGCGCGTACGCGAACCACCCGAACGACGCGGCGCCCTGCGGCGTGAGGAAGCCCGCCGCCGCGATGAGGCCGCCGAACAGGTACAGCCAGTACGAGAACGCGTTGAGCCGCGGGAACGCGACGTCGGGCGCACCGATCTGCAGCGGCATGATGATGTTGGCGAACGCGGCGAACAGCGGCGTCGCGAACAGCAGCAGCATGATCGTGCCGTGCATGGTGAAGAGCTGGTTGTACTGCTCCTTGCTCTGCACCACCTGGATGCCCGGCTCGAACAGCTCGGCGCGGATCAGCAGCGCCATGAGGCCGCCGATGGCGAACCACACGAACGCGGTGATCAGGTACATGTAGCCGATCGTCTTGTGGTCGGTCGACGTGACCCACTTGACGATCGTGCGGCCCAGGGTCTGGCGGCGGGGCGCGAGCCCCGGCACGACCTCGACGGCGGCGGCCATCAGCTCTCTCCCTCGTCGCCCTCGGCGTCGCTGCCACCCTCACCGGTGACGCGGACGTCCTGCAGGCGGTTGTACTCGAGACCCAGCTGACCGTCCTGGCCGGCGTCCCGCAGGTCCTGGATGTGCGCGTCGTACTCCTCGCGCGACACCACCTTCACGTTGAACAGCATCGACGAGTGCTCCTCGCCGCAGAGCTCCGCGCACTTGCCGAGGTACTCGCCCTCGACCTGCGGCACGACCTGGAACGTGTTCGTCCGTCCCGGGATCATGTCCTGCTTGTAGAGGAACGCCGGCACCCAGAACGAGTGGATGACGTCGCGGGAGTCGAGCACGAACTCGACGCGCTCGCCGACGGGCAGGTACAGCGTCGGCTGGTCCGCGAGGACGCCGGTGCGGCCGACCTCCTGGGCGTGCTGCCCGGTGTCGTAGACGTCGTCGTCGACGTAGTTGAAGTCCCAGCTCCACTGCTTGCCGATGACCTGGACGGTCAGGTCGGGCTCCGCGGAGGTGTCCTGGATCTCGGTCATGTCGCGCGCCGTGTAGTAGAACAGCACGCCGACCATGACGATCGGGAGCACGACGTACATGATCTCGAGCGGCACGTGGTACCGGAGCTGGACCGGGAGCTGGTCGTCGTCCTTGCGCTTCCGGTACACCGCGACGCACCACAGGATCAGGCCCCAGACGAGGATGCCGACCAGGAGGGCGGCCACCCAGGAGCCGACCCACAGGTTGGTGATCCGGCCGGTCTGGTTCGTGATCTCGTTGTCGGAGTCGCCGGGCAGCCAGCCGCGCTGGGCCTCGGGCGAGCATCCGGCGAGCGCGAGCGCGACGACGGTCACGAGTCCCGCGACGGCCAGTCGGGTCCGCCTCGGGCGGCGGGGGGTCTGCGAGCGCACCGGGGGCCTTCCACTTCGGTCCCCGTCGGCCGCGACGCGTCGGGCCGTGCACCGTCCGACGGGGAAGTCCACCTAGGACCTTTGTCCTCGATCCCGTGCAGCGTAGCGCGAGGACAGGCTGCTCGTGGCCTCAGAACCGCGTTTCAGGCGCACGAGATGACGCAGTGTCATCTGGATCACTCCCCGCGGCCGCGCCCCCGCGCCCCGGTGGGTGCCGCGTGCGGCTGCCAGGGCGGATACCGTGCCGGGAGTGAGCACCGAGCCGTCCCCCGTGCCGACCGTCCCGCCGGGATCCGGGAGCGCCGCGGGCCGTGGGCGCGGCGCGGCACCGCGTCGCGTGGTCCTCGACTCCGCGGGCCGCGCACCGGTGCTGCCCGCGGCCCGGGAGGCGTACCTCGCCGCCCTCGACGAGGGGTGGGCGGACCCGCGACGGCTGCACTCGGAGGGGCGTCGCGCCCGCGCCCTGCTCGACGGTGCCCGCGAGGCCGTCGCGGCGCTCGTGGGCGCGCGGACCGAGGAGGTGGACCTCGCGCCCTCCCACACGGCGGCGCTGCACGGTGCCGTGCGGACCGTCGCCCGCGGCCGCCGGCGCACCGGGGGGACGGTCGTGACCTCCGCCGTCGAGCGGATGGCCGTGCTCGACGCCGCGGACCTGGCCGTCGCGGAGGGGCCGGGCGGGAGCCGCGTGACCGTCCCGGTCGACCGCCTCGGGCGCGTGGACCCGGGCGCGCTCGCCGAGGCCGTCGCCGTGCCCGGCGTCGCGCTGGCCGCGCTGCAGCACGCGAACGGCGAGGTCGGCACGCTCCAGCCGGTCCAGCAGGCGCACGCCGCCGCGCGCGCCGCGGGCGTGCCGCTGCTCGTCGACGCCGGGTCCTCGTGGGGCCACGTGCCGGTGGGCGACGCGTGGGACGTGCTCACGGTGGACCCCGGCGACGTCGGCGCGCCGCCCGGCGTCGCGGTGCTCGTGACGCGCGCCGGGGTGCGTCGCTCCCCCGTCGGCCCGCCCGACGAGGACCGCTGGTTCCCCGGCGGCGTGGCGGTCCCCGCGGCGCTGGCCGCCGCGGTCGCCCTCCAGCACGCCCACGCCCGGGTGCGCGCCGGCGACGACGACCGCGCCGCGCTGGTCGACCGCGTACGGGAGCGGGTCGCCGCCGTGCCGCTCGTCGACGTCGCCGGCCCCGGGGCGCGCGCCGAGCGGCTGCCCCACGTCCTGACGTTCTCCTGCCTGTACGTCGACGGCGAGGCGGTCGTGACCGCCCTGGACCGCGCGGGCTTCGCGGTCGCGTCGGGGTCGGCGTGCACGTCCGCGACGCAGACGCCGAGCCACGTGCTCGCCGCGATGGGCCTGCTCAGCCAGGGCAACGTGCGGCTGTCGCTCCCGCGCGGCGCGACGGCGGCCGACGTCGACCGGTTCTGCGACGTCCTGCCGGGCGTGGTCGCGGGGCTGCGCCGGGACGCAGGCGCGGGCGACCTCTAGGCCACCCGCCCGCCGGTCCCGGACGCGGGCCCGGACCCGGACGCGCAGGAGCCCCGGACCGCGCGGTCCGGGGCTCCCGAGGTGGTGGTGCGACCCGAGGTCAGCTGAACGACCCGCCGCAGGCGCAGCTGCTGCCGGCGTTCGGGTTGTCGATCGTGAAGCCCTGCTTCTCGATCGTGTCCGCGAAGTCGATCGTCGCGCCCTCGAGGTACGGCACGCTCATGCGGTCGACCACGACCTCGACGCCGTCGAAGTCGCGCAGGGCGTCGCCGTCCAGGACGCGCTCGTCGAAGTAGAGCTGGTAGATGAGGCCCGAGCAGCCCCCGGGCTGCACCGCGATGCGCAGGCGCAGGTCGTCGCGCCCCTCCTGCTCGAGCAGGCTGCGCACCTTGTCGGCCGCGACGTCGGTGAGGACGACGCCGTGCGTCGCGGTCTCGGTGGTCTCGCTCATGGTGTCTCCTGACAAGGTCGGCATCGGTCGCCGGCGCGCGCGAGCGAGCGCCGAGAGACGGTCACGACAGCCACAACTGCGCCGCCGCACGATCTGTTCCCCAATGTACGCCCGCGTGCGCGCGACCCGCCGCAGCGCCCGCGCACGGCCGGGCGGGCCCGCGGGGACGTCAGCGCGACCAGGTGCGGGCGATGCGCGGCACCCGGCCCCGCAGCGCCGCGGCCGGGTCGGCCCGCCACCGCGCGGCGTCGTCGGGACGCTCCAGCACGGCGAACCCGCCGGCGAGCCCCGCGGCGCCCCAGTCGCGCCGGCCGGTGCGCAGCTGCGCCGCGACCGCCACCGCCGGCACGCCCAGCGGGAGGGCGGCGCGCGCGACCGCCCCGACCACGCCGTGCTCCAGCGCGGAGGCGTCGAGCACGCCCGACCCGGTCACGACCAGGTCGGCCTCCGCGACCCGCGCGGCGAGGTCCACGGCGTCGGCGACCCACGCGGCGCCCTCGACGAGCCGCGCGCCCAGCAGCCCCAGCACGAACGCCGCTCCCCCTCCGGCCCCGGACCCGGGTACGAGCGCCTCCCGGGACCCCGCCGAGCGTGCCGCACCCGGCGCGGTCCCGGACGCGGCGCCGCGACCCGTCCCGGGACCGGCGAGCAGGTCCACCCGACCGGCCGTCGCGGCCGCGGACGCCGCGGCGTGCGCGAACGCCGCTGCCGCACGCTCGGCGTCCTGCGCGGTCGCGGCGTCCACGCGCCCGGACTCGGCCAGGTCCGCCGAGACACCGCTCAGCCCGGTCAGGGGCAGGTCGTGCGCGTGCAGGGCGACCAGGTCCCTGCCCGCCAGTGCCTCCCGCAGCCGCGGCAGCGCCGCGAGGTCGTCCGCGCGCAGGGCCGCCGCGGCGCCGAGCCCCTCAGCCGCCACGGCCGGAGCCGCTCCGAGCGCCGCGAGCAGACCCGCGCCCGCGTCGTGGGCGACGGTCCGCCGCCCGCCGAGGCCCACGACGACCCGCCCGGCCCCCGTGTCGAGCGCAGCCGCCAGGAGGGTGCCCAGCCCGGCGGAGGTGGTGGCCGTGACGGGCCGCTTCCCCGGGTCGGCGGCCCCGAGCGCCAGGGCCCCGTCGACGTACGCCGTGCGCGCGCCCGACGGCTCCTGCACGACGAGCACCGCGCCCGGCACCACTGCGCCGTGGGCGTCGGTCGTCGTCACGGACAGCAGCTCGCCGCCGCGCGCCGCCCGCACGGCCTCCACCAGGCCGGCGCCGCCGTCGGACAGCGGGAGCGGGACCAGCACGTCCCCGGGGGCACCCTCGCGCCACCCCCGGACGAGCGCGTCCACGGCCTCGGGCGCCGTCAGCGCGGGCCACGGGTCGGAGGCGGGCACACCGCGGGGACGCGCGGGGCCGTCGTCCGGCCGCGCGTCGAACCTGCCGGGGGCGACGAGGACGTGCACGCCGCGATCCTCGCACGCCCGCGGACGGCCGCTCCGCAGGTCCGCGTCGCCGTCCGCCCCGCCCGACCCGCGTCCGATCCGCGCCCCATCCGCGCCGCACCCGGGGCGGGCCACGACGACCCCGCCGGCACCGGCGCCCGCTGTGGGATGATCCTGCGCGTGAGTCTGCTCTCCGCCACGGCCACGTTCACGGAGCCCGCCCCCTCGGCCCTGCTGCTGCTCGGCCAGGGCGCCGACCTGGCGTCCGAACGCGGCGTCGAGTGCGTCGGCGGCCTGCCCGCCGCGTCCGACCCGGACCTCGTCGACCGGGCCCGCGCCGCGCGCGCCGCGCTCGGCGACCGCGCGTTCGTGCTCGGCCACCACTACCAGCGCGACGAGGTCATCGACTTCGCCGACGTCACCGGCGACTCCTTCAAGCTCGCCCGCGAGGCCGCCGCCCGGCCCGAGGCCGAGTACATCCTGTTCTGCGGGGTGCACTTCATGGCCGAGTCCGCCGACATCCTGACCTCCGACAGCCAGCAGGTGGTCCTGCCCGACCTGGCCGCCGGCTGCTCGATGGCGGACATGGCGGCGATCGACCAGGTCGAGGACGCGTGGGACGTGCTCGTGGACGCCGGCGTCGCGCAGGACACGGTCCCCGTCACGTACATGAACTCCACGGCGGCCATCAAGGCGTTCACCGGCCGGCACGGCGGCACGGTCTGCACGTCCTCCAACGCGCACGTCGCGCTGCGGTGGGCGTTCGACCAGGTGGGAGGCCTCGACGGCACCGGCAAGGTGCTGTTCATGCCGGACCAGCACCTCGGCCGCAACACCGCCGTGCTCCAGCTCGGCATCCCGCTCGACCAGTGCGTCGTCTTCGACCCGCGCAAGCCCGGAGGCGGCCTGACCGCGCAGGAGCTCCGCGACGCCCGGATGATCCTGTGGCGCGGCCACTGCTCGGTGCACGGCCGGTTCAGCGCCCAGAACCTGCTGGACGTGCGGGCGGCCGTGCCGGACGTCACCGTGCTGGTCCACCCGGAGTGCCGGCACGAGGTCGTGACCGGCGCGGACATGGTGGGGTCCACCGAGTACATCATCAAGGCGCTCGACGCCGCGCCGGCCGGCTCCTCCTGGGCGATCGGGACCGAGCTGAACCTCGTCCGCCGCCTCGCCGCCGCGCACCCCGACAAGCAGATCTCGTACCTGGACTCGACGGTCTGCTTCTGCTCGACCATGAACCGCATCGACCTCCCGCACCTCGTCTGGGCCATGGAGTCGCTCCTGGACGGGCGGGTGGTCAACCGCATCGTGGTGGACGCCGACGACGCCCACTGGGCGCGCGTCGCGCTCGACCAGATGCTCGCGCTGCCGGGGTACTGACCGGCCGGCGCCGACACGGCAGGGCCCGGGTCCGGGACCGGCGCCGCCGGCACCCGGTCCGGGCAGGCTCGGACGGCCGGGCACCCGAGGGCCACGGCCCGGGGCGTCACGGCGGGAGGAGGGCACGTGGGGACGGGTCACCCGCTGCGGGTCGGGATCGTCGTGTTCGACGACGCCGAGGAGCTCGACGTCGTCGGGCCTTTCGACGTGCTGACGTCGTGGGCCGCGCACTCCGCGCTGCGCCCCGAGGTCGTGACGTTCTCCGCCGACGGGGCGGGGGTGCGCTGCGCGAAGGGTCTGCGCCTGCTGCCCGACACCTCGCGCGAGGAGGCCGGCCCGCTGCACGTGCTCGTGCACCCCGGAGGCCAGGGCACCCGGCGGCTCGTCCACGACCCGGAGCACCTGGCGTGGGTGCGCCGCGCGCGCCGGGAGACGGCACTCATGACGTCGGTCTGCACCGGGGCCCTCGTCTACGCGGCCGCCGGCCTGCTCGCCGGCCGCCCCGCCGCGACGCACTGGGCCGCCGTCGACGAGCTCGCGCGGATCGACCCGAGCGTCCTGGTCGACACCGAGGCGCGCTACGTGGACGACGGCGACGTGGTCACGTCCGCGGGCGTCTCGGCCGGCATCGACATGGCGCTGCACCTCGTCGCGCGCCTGGAGTCCCGCGACGCCGCCCGAGCGGTGCGCCGCGGCATCCAGTACGACCCGCAGCCGCCCGTCTGACCGCGCCCCCGCCGCGACGCACCCGCCCGCGCGCCCGCACCGGCCCGCGCTCCCGCACCGGCCCCTCGGAGGCTCCGAACGTGCTCGGAGGTCGACGCGCGTCATCGGAGGGCTCTACGGGTACCTCCGATGCCCCGTCGGAGCCTCCGAGGGGGACGGAGTGCGGCGCGCGTGCGGTGCGTACGCACCTGGCGTGCGCGTGCGCTGCACGTGGGGTGCGTGCGCGGTGCGTCAGAGGGCGAGTCGGGCCAGGAGCAGGGCCTCCGCCAGGACGACCTTCTCGAGCTCCGCCAGGTGCACCGACTCGTTCGCGCCGTGCGCGCGCGAGTCCGGGTCCTCGACGCCGGTCACGAGGATCGCGGCGTCCGGGTACACCTCGAGGAGGTCCGCGATGAAGGGGATCGACCCGCCGATGCCGATGTCGACCGGCTCGGTGCCCCAGGCGTCCGCGAACGCCCGGCGGGCGGCCCGCATCGCCGGGGAGTCCGCCGGCGCCTGGAACGGCTTGCCGAGCTCGCCGTCGCGCACCGTGACGCGGGCACCGAACGGCGCGTTCCCCTCCAGGTGCGCCCGCAGGGCGGCCAGCGCCGCCGCGGGGTCCTGCCCGGGGGCGATGCGCATCGAGAGCTTCGCGGTCGCCTTCGGGGCGATCGTGTTCGACGCGGTGGCGACCCGCGGGGCGTCCAGCCCGATCACGGCGATCGTCGGCCGGGTCCACAGCCGGGCCGTCAGCGGCCCGGTGCCGGCGAGACGGACGCCGTCGAGCACCGAGGCGTCGGCCCGGAACGCCGACTCGTCGTAGTCGACCGCGGGATCGGCGGCCGCGACGAGGCCCGGGACCGCCACGTCGCCCGCGTCGTCGTGCAGGGTCGCGATCAGCCGGGACAGCAGCGTCACCGCGTCGAGCACGGGGCCGCCGAACATGCCGGAGTGCACCGCGTGGTCCAGGACGGCGACCTCGACCTCGAGGTCGACGAGCCCGCGCAGCGACGTCGTGAGGCCGGGCACGCCGACCTTCCAGTTGGACGAGTCGGCCACCACGATGACGTCGGCGGCCAGCAGGTCCCGGTGCGTGTGCAGGAACCGGGTGAAGGACGGCGACCCGACCTCCTCCTCCCCCTCGACGAAGACCGTCACGCCGACGCCGAGCTCGTCGCCGAGCACGCGCAGGGCACCGAGGTGCGCGACGACGCCGGCCTTGTCGTCCGCCGCGCCGCGCCCGTACAGGCGCCCGTCGCGCTCGGTCGGCTCGAACGGGTCGGTGTCCCAGTCCTCGCGCGCGCCGGGCGGCTGCACGTCGTGGTGCGCGTAGAGCAGCACGGTCGGCGCACCGGCCGGGGCGGGGCGCCGGGCGACGACCGCGGGAGCACCGGGCGTGCCGTCGGGCCGGTCGACCGCCAGGACCTGCACCTCCGGCATCCCCGCCTCGCGCAGCAGCCGGGCCACGTGCTCGGCGCTGGCGGCGACGTGGGCCTGGTCGAAGTCCGCGTTGGAGACGCTCGGGACGCGGACCAGCGCCTCGAGGTCCGCGCGGACGCCGGCGAAGGCCTCCTCGACGCGGGCGCGCAGCGCGGGGACGGACGGGGACGCGGAGGGCGAGGTCGGCTCTGTCACGGACCCTCACGCTACTCGACTACCCTGGAGGGGTGTTCGGACGCAGCAAGGACGGCAGCACCGGCGGGACCACCCAGGCGCCCCTGACCGAGGAGACCCCCGGCACCGCCGAGGCCCCCGGGTCGGGCAAGGGCCGTCCCACCCCGAAGCGGAAGGTCGCCGAGGCCGCCAACCGCCGCCCGCTGGTGCCTACGGACCGCAAGGCCGCCTCCAAGGAGGCCCGGGCCGCGCAGCGTGCCGAGCGGGACCGGCAGTACGCCGCCATGCAGACCGGCGACGAGCGCTACCTCCCCGCGAAGGACAAGGGCCCGGTCCGCCGGTACATCCGCGACTACGTCGACGCGCGCTGGAGCCTCGGCGAGCTGTTCCTGCCGGTCGCCATCGTCATGCTGCTCGCCAACATGCTCCTGACGACGTGGAACCCGAACATCGCGTTCCTCGGTCTCGTCGTGCTGTACCTGTTCATCATCGCGATGGTCGTCGACGTGGCGATCATGTGGCGCCGGCTGCGCAAGCGGCTCGTCGCGAAGTTCGGGCCCGACACCATCCAGCGCGGGATGATGATGTACAGCGTCACGCGCGTGTTCCAGATCCGCCGCGCCCGGCTGCCGAAGCCGCAGGTCAAGCACGGTGAGTACCCGCGGTAGCGCACGGCTCCCGTCGGCCTAGGGTGGGGGCATGGAATTCCGCCACCTGGGCCGCTCCGGCCTCAAGATCTCCGAGATCACCTACGGCAACTGGCTCACGCACGGCTCGCAGGTCGAGAACGACGCCGCGACCGCCTGCGTCCGCGCCGCGCTCGACAACGGCATCACCTCGTTCGACACCGCGGACGTGTACGCGAACACCGTCGCGGAGGAGGTGCTCGGCGAGGCCCTGAAGGGCGAGCGTCGGCAGTCCCTCGAGATCTTCACGAAGGTCTACTGGCCGACCGGCCCGAAGGGCCCGAACGACTCCGGCCTGTCCCGCAAGCACATCATGGAGTCGATCGACGGCTCGCTGACCCGCCTGCGGACCGACTACGTCGACCTGTACCAGGCGCACCGCTACGACCACGAGACGCCGCTCGAGGAGACGATGCAGGCGTTCGCGGACGTCGTGCGCGCCGGCAAGGCGCTGTACATCGGCGTGAGCGAGTGGACCGCCGACCAGATCCGCGCCGGTCAGGCCCTCGCCCAGGGCCTCGGCTTCCGCCTGGTGTCGAACCAGCCGCAGTACTCCGCGCTGTGGCGCGTCATCGAGGGCGAGGTCGTCCCCGCCTCCGAGGAGCTCGGGCTGTCGCAGATCGTCTGGTCGCCCGTCGCGCAGGGCGTGCTCACGGGCAAGTACCTGCCCGGCCAGCCGCTGCCCGCCGGCTCGCGCGCCACGGACGAGAAGGGCGGCGCGCGCATGGTGAAGTCGTTCCTCGACCGGCCGAACGTGCTCGAGCGCGTGCAGCAGCTGCGCCCCGTGGCCGACGAGCTCGGGCTGTCGCTCGCGCAGCTCGCGGTCGCCTGGGTGCTGCAGAACCGGAACGTGGCGGCCGCCATCATCGGCGCGTCCCGGCCCGAGCAGGTCGTCGAGAACGTCAAGGCCGCGGGCGTGACGATCCCCGCCGAGCTCATGACGCGGATCGACGACATCCTCGGCGACGCCGTGATCTCGGACCCGGCGGAGACGGCGAAGTCCTCCCCCGCCTCGCGCTGAGCGCACGTGCGGGCCTCGCGCTGAGCGCACGTGCCGGAGGGCCGGGCTCCCCTCGGGGGTCCGGCCCTCCGGCGTGCCAGGGGTCGGTCAGCGCCCCTCGCCCGGCTCGACGTCCGCCGGGACGTCGGCCGTCGCCGGTCCCTCCGGTGCTGCCACGGCCGGCACCGTGAGGCGGGGCAGCAGCCAGTGGATGAGCGGCCCGATGCCGAGGGCGTACGCGAGCGTCGCCAGCCCGACCGTGCCGCCGAGCAGCCAGCCGACGGCGACCACGGTCACCTCGATCGCGATCCGCACGGGTCCGACGGGCCAGCCGGTCCGGGCGACGACGCCGGTCATGAGCCCGTCGCGCGGACCCGGGCCCAGGCGCGCACCGATGTACAGGGCGCTGGCCAGCCCGTTCAGCCCGATGCCCGCGACCACGAGCGCCACCCGCGCCGGCAGCGGCAGCGGGTCCGGCAGCCGGTCCAGCAGCGCGAGCGCCGGGTCGATCAGCACGCCGATCACCACGACGTTCGCCACGGTGCCGATCCCGGGGCGCTGACGCAGCGGCCACCAGCACAGCAGGACCACCACGCTGTACGCGATCGTCACCGTGCCGAGCGACCAGCCGATCTGGCGGGACGTGCCCTGGCTGAGCACGTCCCAGGGCATGTTCCCGAGCCCGGAGTGCACGAGCAGGGCGATCGACGCGGCGTACAGGACGAGGCCGCCGAGCAGCTGCGCGGCCCGGCGGGTGGCGGTGCCGGTGGCGCGGTCCTCGGAGGCTCCGACGGGGCGGCCGGGGCGGCCGGGGCGGCCGGGGCGGCCGGGGCGGCCGGGGTGCGGCGCGGCGGGACCCGGATCGGGCGAGGCGACGGGGGCAGGGGCGTCGGGAGAGGCGGTCACCACGTCATCCTGCGCCCCGACCGGACTTCCCTGCGATAGCCACTTGCGCCACAGTGGCCTCATGTCCTCGCTCCTCGTCTCCGACCGTCGCATCGCGGGCCCTGCACTGGCCACGCTGCTGGGCCACTGGCGTCGTCCCGGCCCCGCCTACGCGGCGCTGGCGGACTCCCTGCGCCGGGCGGTGCTCGCCGGGGACCTGCCGCTCGCGACCCGCGTGCCGGGCGAGCGGGAGCTCGCGGCGGCCCTGGGCGTGTCGCGCACGACAACGACGGGAGCGTACGGGGTGCTGCGGGACGAGGGGTACCTGGCCAGCCGCCAGGGCTCCGGGACGGTCACCGCGCTCCCCCGGCCCCGCGCCGCCGGGCCGGGACGAGGCCGTCCCCGGCCGCTCGAGGACGCCACGCTCGTCGACCTCACCGTCGCCGCGTGCGGCGCCCCGCCGGAGCTCCCCGAGGCCGCGCGGCGCGCCGTCGAGGAGCTCCCGCGGTACTCCGGGCACGGCTACGCGCCGCTGGGGCTCGACGTGCTCCGCGAGGCGATCGCCGACCGCTACACCGAGCGCGGGACGCCGACCACGCCGGACCAGGTGCTCGTCACCACCGGTGCGCAGCACGCCATCGCGCTGCTGCTCGCCACGCACGCCGGCCCCGGGGACCGCGTCGTCGTCGAGCAGCCGACCTACCCGCACGCCGTGGACGCTGTCCGCGCCGTCGGCGCACGGCCCGTTCCCGTGCCGACCGGGCGCGGCGGCACCGACGTGGACCTCCTCGAGTCGACGGTCCGGCAGGTCGCGCCCCGCCTGGTCTACCTCGTGCCGGACCACCAGAACCCGACCGGAGCCACGCTCGACGAGGAGGCCCGCGCCCGCGTGCGCGACCTCGCCCGGCGCACCGGCACCGTCATGGCCGGGGACGAGGCGCTCACGGACCTCACCCTCGACGGGCCGCCCCCCGCCCCGTGGTCGGGCGACGGGCGCTCCACGCGGGTGCTCGCGATCGGCTCCCTGTCCAAGAGCCACTGGGGCGGCCTGCGGGTCGGGTGGCTGCGCGGCCCGGCCGACCTGGTCACCCGGCTCGCCCTCGCGCGGCGCACCGCGGACCTCGGCACCGCGGTGCTGGACCAGCTCGTCGCCGCCGAGCTGCTGCGCCTCGGGGAGGACCCGCTGCGGCGCCGTCGCGACCAGCTCCGGGCGGGACGGGACCTGCTGACCTCGCTGCTCGCGGAGCACCTGCCGTCGTGGCGGTACGCGGTGCCGCGAGGCGGGCAGTCGCTGTGGGTCGACCTCGGGTCACCGGTGTCGTCGGCGCTCAGCGCGCTCGCGCTCGCGCACGGCGTGCGGGTGGCGCCCGGGCCCGCCTTCGCGGTCGACGGCACGCTCGAGGACCGGCTGCGCGTGCCGTTCACGGCGCCCCCGGACGCTCTCGTGCGGGCGGTCGACGGCCTCGCGCTCGCCTGGGCGTCGCTCGGGCGCGACGGCCGCGCCCGCGCGGGCGGCGGGGCGGCGCTGCCGGCGCCGGTCTGACTACGGCCCGGGCGCGGCGGACGCCGACCCCGGGCGGCGCTCACCGCACGCGTCAGTCCGGCCGGCGCCAGGTCACCTGGTCGGGCACCGCCGTGAGGTCGTGCACGGGCGGCACCGCCGTGCCGTCGTTCCGCAGGCCCGCCCGGTGCACGCCCTGGTCGCGCAGCGCGCGCCACTGCAGCCCGAGCCACTCCTCGGCGTCCGACCGCGTGGCGAACACCGGCGACAGCGGGCGGTCGAGCAGCTCGCCCCGGGCCCCGGTGAGCTCCCAGACCCACTGGGGTCGCACGGCGGTCACGCCGGCCGCCGGGCGGTGCGGGCGGCGGCGACGTCGCCGGCCAGCGCCCTGCCGATGCGCGACGCCCAGAACGGCCCCTGGTAGATGAAGCCGGTGTAGCCCTGCACGAGGTCCGCACCGGCTGCCAGGTAGGCCCGGGCGTCCGCGGCGGTGCTGATGCCGCCCACGCCCACCACGACCGGGCCGGTGCCCAGCCGGTGCCGCAGGCGGGCGACGACCACCAGGCCGCGATCCAGGAGGGGCGGACCCGAGACGCCGCCCTCACCCAGGTCGTGGGCGATCGTGGTGTTGACCGCCACCACCCCGTCGAGCCCCAGCTCCGCGACGAGGTCGGCGACCGCGTCCACGTCGGCGTCGGCGAGATCCGGGGCGATCTTGACGAGCAGCGGCACCCGGGGGCGCTGCGCCGCGGCGGCGGCCTCGTCGGCGGCCTCCCGCGTCGCCTGGAGGATCGGGCGCAGCGCGTCGACGGACTGCAGGTCCCGCAGCCCCGGCGTGTTCGGCGACGACACGTTGACGACCAGGTAGTCCGCCCAGGGCGCGAGGTACCGGGCGCTCGTCGCGTAGTCGCGCGGCGCGTCCTCGGCGGGCGTCACCTTCGTCTTGCCGATGTTGACGCCCACCACGAGCGCGCGGCCCGACGCGGTGGACCGCAGCCGGCGCAGCCGCTCCGCCACCGCCACGGCGCCCTCGTTGTTGAACCCCATCCGGTTGCGCAGGGCGCGCTGGTCGACGATCCGCCAGAGCCGCGGGCGCTCGTTGCCCGGCTGGGCCTGCGCCGTGACGGTGCCGACCTCGACGAACCCGAAGCCGAGCATCGTCAGGCCGGGGACGCCGACGGCGTTCTTGTCGAAGCCCGCCGCCAGGCCGAACGGCGACGGGAACGTGCGCCCGAGCACCCGCACGGCGCCGGACGACGGGGGCGTCAGCGCCGCCCGCAGCACGTCGCGCAGCACCGGGACCCGCGACGCGAGCCGGATCCAGGTGAACGCGAGGTGGTGCGCACGCTCCGGGTCGGTGCGGGAGAAGACCAGGCGGAAGAGGAGGCCGTACACGCCGCCCAACCTACTGGTCCGACGCCCGGCCGGGCCGGGACCCGCGTCCGTCCTGCGCCGCGTCGGCCGAGGTCGCGGCCGGTGCGGCCGCCCGTCCGCGGGTGCGCCACAGCCACGCCAGGCCGAGGAACGGCAGCACCAGCGGCACGTAGCCGTACCCCTGACCGAAGCCGGACCAGACGGTCTCGTCCGGGAAGTCGCCGGCGTCGAGCACCGAGAGCGTGCCCACGACGAGGACCCCGACGAGCTCGACCGCGACGGCCGCCCACGCCAGGCGGCGGTGGTCCCGGGCCAGCGCGACGGTCGCCACGACGTAGACCACCCCGGCCAGCGCGGACAGCAGGTACGCCAGCGGCGCCTCGTCGAACTTGGCGGCGATCTGGTAGCCGGCGCGTGCCGTGGCGGCGAGGGCGAACACGCCGTAGACCGCGACGAGCACGCGCCCCGGTCCGGTGGCGGTGCTGCGCGGGGCCGGTCCGCGCGCGGCGGCGGTCGCGGTCATGCGGTCCCCCAGGTCTGGTCGAGGCGGAGCTGGAGGAACGCGACGGCCACCGCCGCCACCAGCAGGACGACCGACGACCACCGGGTGCGCTCCGCGAAGGCCCAGAGCGCGGCAGCCGGCAGCAGCACGAGCTGCGTCACCACGTAGCCCCAGAACACCACCGGCTCGGCGGGGTCGGCCCCGGTCGCCTGCCGGACGCCCGCCACGACGGCCTGCACCAGCAGGAGCGCCTCGACGACGGCGGCGCCCCAGAGCTGACGCAGGACGACGGCGCGGTCCCGGATCGCGAACCACCCGGCCCAGCCGGCCAGCACCAGCGCCGCGGCGGCCACGGCGAAGAGGAGGGCGTCGGTCACGGTGCCCCACGCTACCGGGCGCACCGCTAGCATCGACGGGTGCCCCGAGTGACGTTGACCTCCGCGAACCCCGCCCGCCAGACCGCCGACGCCCTCGTCGTCGCCGTCGCCAGCTCCCCGGACGGCCCGCGGGTCGTCGGGGCGGACTGGCTGCCGGTCGAGACCGCGACGCAGGTGCGCGAGCTCGCCGGCGTGCTCGGCATCACGGGCGCCGCGGACGAGGTCCGCAGGCTGCCCGCCACGGGCCCGCTGGCCGCCCGCACCCTCGTGCTGACCGGCCTGGGCGCCGTCGACGGGGCCGTCCCCGACGTCGAGGCGCTGCGCCGCGCCGCCGGTGCCGCCCTGCGCGAGCTCACCGGGGTGCGCACCGTCGCCGTCGCCCTGCCCGCGGAGGACACGGTGCAGGTCGCCGCGGTCGCCGAGGGCGCGCTGCTCGGCGCGTACGCCTACACCCGCTACCGCACGGGCGGCTCCGCCGACGACGCGGCCCCCGCCGCCGAGGTCGTCGTGCTCACCCCGCGCGCCCGGGACAAGTCGGCCGCGAAGGCCGTCGCCCGCGCGGAGGTCCTCGCCGCCGCCGTCCACGGCGTCCGCGACCTGGTCAACGCCGCGCCGAACGACCTGTACCCCGCCGCCTTCGCGGACGCCGCCAAGGCCGCGGTCAAGGACGCCGGTGCCCGCTCGCTCAAGGTGACCGTGCTGGACGAGAAGGCGCTGGCCGCCGGCGGGTACGGCGGCATCCTGGGTGTCGGCCAGGGCTCGGCCCGCCCGCCGCGCCTGGTCAAGGTCGCGTACACGCCGTCCCGGCCGGCCGCGAAGGTCGCGCTCGTCGGCAAGGGCATCACGTTCGACTCGGGCGGCATCTCCATCAAGCCCGCCGCGGGCATGGACGCGATGAAGTCCGACATGGCCGGTGCCGCGGCGGTGCTGCACACGGTGCTGGCGGCGGCCCGGCTCGAGCTGCCGGTCGCCGTGACCGGCTGGCTGTGCCTGGCGGAGAACATGCCCTCGGGCACGGCGCAGCGGCCGTCCGACGTGCTGACCATCCGCGGCGGCAAGACCGTCGAGGTGCTGAACACCGACGCCGAGGGCCGCCTGGTCATGGCGGACGGCCTCGTCGCCGCCGTCGAGGAGAAGCCGGACGTCGTCCTGGACATCGCGACGCTCACCGGCGCGCAGCTCGTCGCCCTCGGCCCGCGCGTGTCCGCCGTCATGGGCGACGACGCCACGCGCACCGAGGTCGTGGACGCCGCGGACGCCGCCGGCGAGGCGTTCTGGCCGATGCCGCTGCCCGCCGACCTGCGCGCCGGCCTGAAGTCCAAGGTCGCGGACATCGCGAACATCGGGGACCGGTTCGGCGGCATGCTCACGGCCGGGATCTTCCTGCAGGAGTTCGTGGGCTCCACCCCGTGGGCGCACCTCGACATCGCGGGGCCGGCGTTCAACGAGAAGGCGCCGTTCGGCTACACGCCGGCCGGCGGCACCGGCGTGGGCCTCCGCACGCTCCTGGCCCTGATCGAGTCCCGCGCGACCCGCTGACGGCCCACCACCCCACCCGGTCTCCCGTCGGAGCCTCCGACGGGAGACCGGAGGTCTCCGCGGAGCCCTCCGATGACGCGCCCTGACCTCCGAGCGCGTTCGGAGCCTCCGAGGGGAAGGGGGTGGCGAGCGGGTGCATGCGGGCGGCGGCGCGGGACGGTGCGCCGGTGGGGCCGTCAGGTGGGGTCGGTGGCGCGGCGGGCCGCGCGCTCCTGCGCCGCTCGCTCGCGCGCGATGCGCTGCCGGCTGTTCCAGTCGCGCATCCGCTGCGGGTAGCCGGTGCGCTGGACGTCGTAGACGGGCAGGCCGAGCGAGCGCGCCAGCTCGTGGGCGGCGCGCGCGTCGGGCACCCGGCGCCGCGTCCACTCGCCGTCGGTGGCGATGAGCATGATCGTCGTCTGGGTGACGTTGGTCTGCGGCTCGACGTACGCCTCGACGCCGACGCGGGTGCGGGTGAACTCGCGCAGGTGCTCGAGGGTCTCCTCGCGGGCGGCGCGGCCGGTGGGCGCGGACTCGGGCGCGGGGCCGGCGGGGCGCGATCGGCGCAGGCGGGAGAACAGACCCATGCGGTGAGGGTAACCGGCGCGCCCGGGGACCCGGTGGGGATTCACCCGGCGGGCCGACTCCGGCCCGGCGGCACCCAGACATGGGATGACTGTCTCCAGAATCACACGTCGTGGCCGGTGGTCTGGGTCGTCCGGCCTAGGTGGAGATGACAAGATGGTCGCGGAGCACCGCGTTCCACACATGTCTGCGCCGGAGGAGTCTTCACGTGTCCGACACGACCGGGTCCGCTTTCGACATCGTCGTCCTGGGCGGAGGGAGCGGCGGCTACGCGGCTGCGCTCCGCGGCGCCCAGCTCGGCATGAGCGTCGCCCTCATCGAGGCCGACAAGGTCGGCGGCACCTGCCTGCACAAGGGGTGCATCCCCACCAAGGCCCTGCTGCACGCGGCCGAGCTCGCGGACAACGCCCGCGAGGGCTCGCACTTCGGCGTCCACACGCAGCTCACGGGCATCGACATGAACGGCGTCAACGAGTACAAGGCGTCGGTGATCGGCCGCCTGTACAAGGGCCTGCAGGGCCTCATCAAGTCGCGCAAGATCACCGTGATCGAGGGCTACGGCAAGCTCGTCGCGCAGGACACCGTCGAGGTGGACGGCCAGCGCGTCACGGGCCGGCACATCGTGCTCGGCACCGGGTCGTACGCGCGGTCGCTGCCCGGGCTGGAGATCGGCGGGCGCGTCATCACGTCCGACCAGGCCCTGCAGCTCGACTGGGTGCCGAAGTCCGCGATCATCCTCGGCGGCGGCGTCATCGGCTCGGAGTTCGCGAGCGTCTGGAAGTCGTTCGGCGCGGACGTCACGATCATCGAGGCGCTCCCCCACCTGGTCCCCAACGAGGACGAGGCGCTGTCGAAGGCGTTCGAGCGGGCGTTCCGCAAGCGCGGCATCGCCTTCAACCTGGGCGTCCGGTTCTCCGGCGTCACGCAGGACGACAACGGCGTGCACGTCTCGCTGGAGGACGGCAAGACGTTCGACGCGGACCTGCTGCTGGTCGCGGTGGGCCGTGGCCCGTCGACGTCCGGCCTCGGCTACGAGGAGCAGGGCATCACGCTGGACCGCGGCTTCGTCATCACCGACGAGCGCCTGCACACCGGCGTCGGCAGCATCTACGCGGTCGGCGACATCGTGCCGGGCCTGCAGCTCGCGCACCGCGGGTTCGCCCAGGGCATCTTCGTGGCCGAGGAGATCGCGGGCCTGAACCCGCAGCCGATCGTCGAGTCCGGCATCCCGCGCGTGACGTACTCCGACCCGGAGGTCGCGTCCGTCGGCCTGACCGAGGCGAAGGCCAAGGAGGTCCACGGGGCCGACGCCGTCGAGACCCTCGAGTACAACCTGGGCGGCAACGGCAAGAGCCAGATCCTCGGGACCACGGGCTTCGTCAAGCTCGTGCGGCAGAAGGACGGCCCGGTCGTCGGCGTCCACATGATCGGCGCCCGCGTCGGCGAGCTGATCGGCGAGGGCCAGCTCATCGTCAACTGGGACGCCTACCCCGAGGACGTCGCGGCGCTCGTGCACGCCCACCCGACGCAGAACGAGGCTCTCGGCGAGGCGCACCTGGCGCTCGCCGGCAAGCCGCTGCACGCCCACAACTGACCACTAGGCATCGAAGGAGACACGAGCGGTCATGTCCGACAACGTGCAGCTTCCCGCCCTCGGCGAGTCCGTCACCGAGGGCACCGTCACCCGCTGGCTCAAGAACGTGGGCGACCGCGTCGAGGTCGACGAGCCCCTGCTGGAGATCTCGACCGACAAGGTGGACACCGAGGTCCCCTCGCCGTTCGCCGGCGTCCTCGAGCAGATCCTCGTCCAGGAGGACGAGACCGCCGAGGTCGGCGCGGTCCTCGCGGTGATCGGCGACGGGTCCGGCGCGGGCGGTGACTCGGCCCCGGCCGAGGCCGCCCCGGCGCAGGAGGAGACCCCGGCGCCCGCCGAGCAGACCACGCAGGGCGAGGGCTACGGCGACCCGACCCCCGAGGCCGAGGCAGCCGCGCCCGCCGCGCAGGAGCAGGCCGCACCGGCCGCCGCCGCGCAGGACGGCGACGGCCAGCAGGTCACGCTCCCCGCGCTCGGCGAGTCCGTCACCGAGGGCACCGTGACCCGCTGGCTGAAGCAGGTCGGCGACACCGTCGAGGTCGACGAGCCGCTGCTCGAGATCTCGACGGACAAGGTCGACACCGAGGTGCCGTCGCCGTTCGCCGGCACGCTGCAGCAGATCCTGGTCGGCGAGGACGAGACCGCCCAGGTCGGCGCCCCGCTCGCCGTGATCGGATCGGGCTCGGCCCCGACGGCCTCGGCCTCGGCCCCGGCGCAGGACGGCGCCGCCCAGGCGTCCGCCCCCGCGGCGACCGAGGCCGCGCCGCAGGTCGCCGCGCCGGAGAAGGCCCCCGCGCCGACCCCGGCCCCGGTGCCCGCCCCGACGCAGTCGGCGCCCGCCCAGCCCGCGCCGGCCCCGGCCGCCCCCGCGCAGGCCCAGGGCTCGTACCTCACGCCGCTGGTCCGCAAGCTGGCCGCCGAGAAGGGCGTCGACGTCGCGACGCTGACCGGCACCGGCGTGGGCGGGCGCATCCGCAAGGAGGACGTGCTGGAGGCCGCCGCGAAGGCGGAGGAGGCCGCCCGCGCCGCCGCCGCCCCGCAGGCCCCCGCCGCGCCGTCGGCCCCGTCCGCCCCGGCGGCCCCGGCCAAGCCGGTCGAGCCGTCCCCGCTGCGCGGCACCACCGAGAAGGCCAGCCGCCTGCGGCAGGTCATCGCGGAGCGCATGGTCGAGGCCCTGCACAGCCAGGCGCAGCTGACGACCGTCGTCGAGGTCGACGTCACCAAGGTGGCGCGGCTCCGCGCGAAGGCGAAGGACTCCTTCAAGGCCCGCGAGGGCGTCAACCTCACGTTCCTGCCGTTCTTCGTGCAGGCCGCCGTCGAGGCGCTCAAGGTGCACCCGAAGATCAACGGCGTGCTCGAGGGCAAGGAGATCACCTACCACGGCACGGAGAACGTGGGCATCGCGGTCGACACCGAGCGCGGCCTGGTCGTGCCCGTGATCCGCGACGCCGGCGACCTCAACCTGGCGGGCATCGCCCGGAAGATCTCCGACCTCGCCGGCCGCACCCGCGCGAACAAGGTCACCCCGGACGAGCTGTCCGGCGCGACCTTCACGGTGACCAACACCGGCTCGGGCGGCGCGCTGTTCGACACGCCGATCGTCCCGGGCGGCACGTCCGCGATCCTGGGCACCGGCACGATCGTCAAGCGGCCCGTCGTCACGACCGACGAGGACGGCGCCGAGGTCATCGCGATCCGGTCCATGTGCTACCTCGCGCTGTCGTACGACCACCGCCTGGTGGACGGCGCGGACGCCTCGCGGTACCTGATGACCGTGAAGCAGCGGATCGAGGAGGGCGCGTTCGAGGCGGAGGTCGGCCTCTGACCTGCGCCTGACCGCAGCGCGCGGACGCCCCGGCAGCCCTCGTGGCCGCCGGGGCGTTCGCACGTCCGCGGCCGTCCCGCGTTGACGCTGCCGGTCGCCCCCGTTAGCGTGCTGGCGCCATTTCGACAAGTGACGTCGAAATTTCGGCTCCGGCCAACGAGGATGTGACCGATGACTGAGCAGCGCCCGCCCGACCCGCGCCCCAGCACCCCGCCCGTACCCGACCACCCCGCACCGCCCGCACCGCCCGCACACCCCGGCCGCGCCCGCCGTCCCCGCGGTCGGGCGCTGGCCGCGGGCGTCGCCGCGCTCGGGCTCGGCCTCGCGGCCACCCTGGCCGGCACCGCCACGGCCCCGGTGGCCCGGGCGGACGCGGCACCGGCCGCCGCGCCCGTGCCCGCCGCCGTCGACGACGCGCTGCTGCGCACCTGGCTCGCCGACACCTACACCTCGCTCGACGCGATGACGGCTCCCGCCACCGGGCTCGTCGCGGACAACATCGAGAGCTCGCTCGACCCGGCGACCGCCAGCGCGTACACGTCGCCCACCAACATCGGCGGCTACCTGTGGTCGACCGTCGTCGCGCGCGACCTGGGCCTGCTCGACGCGGAGGACGCCTACCAGCGCATGTCGACGACCCTCGCGACGCTCGGCACGATGGACCGGCACGACGAGTCGGGCATGTTCTACAACTGGTACGACCCCGCCACGGGCGACCGGGTCGACACCTGGCCCGACGACGGCGCCGTCGTGGAGCACTTCCTGTCGTCGGTCGACAACGGCTGGCTCGCCGCGGCGCTGCGCGTGGTCGCGTCGGCGGAGCCCCGGCTCGCCGACGACGCCACCGCGCTCTACGACTCGATGCACTTCGGCGTCTACTACAACCCGGACGGCCGGCCGGACCTCGGCGTCGGGCTGATCCGCGGGGGGTTCTGGGACGAGGAGCCGTCGGGCTGCTCGGTCCCCGGGAACTACCAGGGCGGCACGACCGTCTACTACACCTGCCACCACTACGACACGACGGTGTCCGAGACCCGCATCGCGCTGTACCTCGGCATCGCGGACGGGGAGATCCCGCCGGAGGCCTACTGGGGCACCTACCGGACCTTCCCGTCGACGTGCGACTGGTCCTGGCAGGAGCAGCGGCCCAGCGGCGTGACGCGCACCTACGACGGCGTCGACGTCTACGAGGGCGTCTACCACGACGGCGACACGGCGCTCGTCCCCGGCTGGGGCGGCTCGATGTTCGAGGCGCTGATGCCGGACATGCTGGTGCCGGAGTCCGAGTGGGCACCGCGGTCCTGGGGCGTGAACCACCCGCTGGTCGTCCAGGCGCAGAAGCGGCACGGGCTCGACGTGGCCGGCTACGGCTACTGGGGCTTCTCCCCCGCCAGCAACCCGCACGGCGGCTACGCCGAGTACGGCGTCGACTCCCTCGGCCTGCGGTCCGACGGCTACCTGTCGGACGGCACGACGGACGTCGACCTCGGGTTCCACGGCTGCCGCGAGGCGACGAACCCCGCACCCGAGTTCGGCGACGGGGTCGTCACGCCGCACGCGGCGTTCCTGGGCCTCGAGTACGACCCGGAGGGCGTCGTGGAGAACCTCACGCGGCTGGCGTCCGACTTCGACGTCTACGGGCCCGGCGGGTTCGCGGACGCCGTGGCGGTGCGGTCCGGGACCGTGGCGCAGCGCCACCTCTCGCTCGACCAGGCGATGATCGTCGCGGCGATCGGCAACTACCTCGGCGACGGCCTGCTGCGCGACCACGTCGTCGGCCCGGACATGACCGAGCGGCTGCGTCCCGTGCTCGCCGCCGAGGTGTTCTCGTCGGCGGCGGCGCCCGTCACCCCGGTCGTCGCGGACCCGGCGCCGGGCTCGACCGTCGCGCGCATCGAGCGCCTGGCCGGCACCGGCGAGCCCGGTGCGCACCTGACGGTCGCCGGGCCGGACGGCGCCGCGTGGTGCACGGCGGACGTCGACGCCGACGGCGCGTGGGCGTGCGACGTCCCCGCGGTCACGACCCCCGGCGAGCACACGCTCGCGGTCTCGACGACCAACGACGCCGGGATCACGGTGACCGGCGAGGCCGTGACGCTACGCGTCCCCGCGGCGCCCGCGCCCGCGCCGGGGCCGCAGCCCGGCCCGGACGTGCCCGGCGTCGTGGAGCCCGGGGCCGAGGAGCCCCGGGACGGCGCCGACGGCGGCGTGTCCGCCGAGGGGCCGACCACGGCAGGGACGCCGCGCGACCTCGCGACCACCGGGGCGTCGCTCGCGCTGCCGCTGGGCGTCGCGCTCGCGGCGCTGGCCGGCGGGACGGCGCTCCTCGTCGCGCGGGCACGGCGCCGGGCCTGATCCCCGCCCGGGCGGACCGCCCGTGCCCCCGCGTCGTCCGGCGCGGGGGCACGTCCGCCGCGTCCCGGCGCAGCCCCGGGCCCGTCCGGTGCGACCCGGTGCGACCCGTGCGACCGCTCAGCGCGGCGGTGCCGTCGAGGACCGCACCACCAGCGTCGTGGCCAGCTCCAGGTGCGCCGGGCCCCGCTGCCCCTCCCGGGCGCGGTGGACGAGGCTCACGGCGGCGTCCCCCATCTCCGCCAGCGGCTGCCGCACGGTGGTGAGCGCAGGGTCCAGCCACGCCGCCACCGGCAGGTCGTCAAAGCCGGTCACCGCGAGGTCGTCCGGCACCCGCAGCCCGTGCTCCCGTGCGGCGCGCAGCACGCCGAGCGCGGTGTCGTCGCTGCCGGCCACGACGGCCGTCGGCGGGTCGTCGAGCTCCAGGAGCAGGTTCGCCGCCCGGAAGCCGCCGTCCACCGAGTAGTCGCCGGTGCGCACCAGGTCGTCGTCGCCGCCGATGCCCGCCTGGATCAGGGCGGTCCGGTACCCCGCCAGCCGCGCGACCGCGTTGTCCTGCTCCAGCGGGCCGGTGATGGTGGCGATGCGCCGGTGCCCGAGGCCGACCAGGTGCGCCGTCGCGTCCAGCCCGCCCCGGAAGTTCGTCGCCCCGACCACCAGCACGTCCGGGTCGCAGCGCGTGCGCGGGTCGACGACCACCACGGGGACCTGCGCCCGGGCGAGCTCCGCCCGCGACGCCGCGTCCGGCACCCCCACCACGCTGACCAGGCCGTCGGTGCCGCGGTCGAGCGCGTGCCGCACCCACGCACCGCAGGCCTGCGCATCCGGGTCGACCGTCACGACGAGGTCCGAGCCCAGCCGCGACGCCGCCTGCGCCGCGCCCCGGACCACCGCCTCCGCCCACGTCGAGTCGAGGTCGACCACGCGCAGGTCGATCAGCCCGGTGCGGCGGCTGCCCGACGGACGGACCGTGTACCCGTGCCGGGCCAGGGCCTCCGCGACCCGCGCCCGGGTCGCCTCCGCGACGTCGCGGCGCGAGTTCAGCACCTTCGACACGGTCGGCACGGACACGCCGGCCTCGGCGGCCACCACGGCGAGCGGCGGCGGGCCGGCGGCACGCGCGGGCCCGGGCGCGGGCGTGCCGGCGGTCGGTCGGGCGGCGGCCTCCATGGCGCCCCACCCTAGGGGCTGCACGCCGCGCGGTGGACGGCCCCTCGCGCGTAGGGTCGGCGCATGATCGTCGTGGTGGCGGGCTCGAGCGGGCTGATCGGGACGGCGCTGGTCGCGCGGCTGACGGCGGAGGGGCACCAGGTGCGACGCCTCGTGCGGCGCCCCGCGCGGACCCCGGACGAGCGCACCTGGGACCCGGACGCCGGCGTGCTCCCGCCGGAGGCCCTGGCGGGTGCGGACGCGGTCGTGAACCTCGCCGGCGCCGGCGTCGGCGACAAGCGGCTCACCGCCGACCGCAAGCGCGTCGTGCTGGAGTCCCGGACCCGCGGCACGGGCCTCATCGCGTCGACGCTCGCCGGCCTGGACTCCCCGCCCCGCGTGCTGCTCCAGGGGTCGGCCACCGGCGCGTACGGCGACCGGGGCGACGACGTCGTCACGGAGGACGAGCCGTACGGCGACACGTTCCTGGCGGGCGTCGTCCGGCGGTGGGAGGCCGCCGCCGCGCCCGCTGTCGAGCACCCGGACGTGCGGGTGGCCTTCCTGCGGACCGGCATCGTGCTGTCGGCGCGGGGCGGGGCGCTCGGCCGCCTGCTGCCGCTAGTGCGTCTCGGGCTCGGGGGCCCGCTCGGCAGCGGCCGGCAGTACTGGAGCTGGATCACCCTGGAGGACGAGGTGCGTGCCGTCCTGCACCTGCTCGACGCGCCGGTGTCCGGGCCGGTCAACCTCGTCGCGCAGCCGGCGACGCAGGTCGAGGTCGTGCGTGCGCTCGCCGCACGCCTGCACCGGCCCGCCGTCCTGCCCGTCCCCGCGTGGGCGCTGCGGGTGGCGCTCGGGGAGTTCTCGCAGGAGATCCTCGGGTCGCTGCGCGCCGTCCCCGACGCGCTGACCGCGGCCGGCTTCGTCCACCGGCACCCCACCCCGGAGGCCGCGGCGGCGGCGCTGCTCCCCTGACCCCCGCCGGTGGCGCGCGGCGGCCGCGGGGTCAGCCGTCCAGCCGGACGACCCGCTCCTCGTCCGCGGCGACCCGGGCGGCGTCCAGCACCCGCGCGGTGACGACGGCGTCCGCGGGGTCGACGGGGACGGGCCCGGCGCCGCGCACCCACGCCTCGACCGCGCGGTAGAAGTCCGCGTGCCCTCCGGGGGCCCGGCGGACGGGGACGCGCTCGTCGCCGTGCACCAGCCAGCCCTCGTGCTCACCGCCCACCTCGTCGTCGAGCCCGGAGAACGGCGTGGCCTCCCCCTCGAAGCTGGTGACGAGGTACGCC